>JAYTCQ010000016.1:0-1835 GCA_043736395.1 Blastocatellia bacterium
TATAAAACTCAGACCCGCGCAGACCCGCAAAAATTTTTTTATTGTTATTGAGGGAGTTGTCGAACCAATTTCGCTTTATCAGGTAGGAGCAAAATTTTATGAAAAACCTAATGATCTTAATCCTGCTTTCTTTCGCTTTCTACTTACCTGTTCTGGCACAAGAGAGTGGCTCACGTCAGATCGTCCCAGAGGAATTTGTCAAAGCGCGCCCGAACAAATCTAATGCGTCCCCAGTCAAACGTGCCAGTTATCGCAGCACCCCCACAGCCAAAACTGCTGTCGTCAAAAACGCTGAGGTCAGACAGCTTGGGCTGACCATCTGGCGTCTGCGTCCGGCGAAAAAGACTGACGAGGGCGCGAGAATTATTGTGCAGGAAGGCGAAGATTCAAATGAATGGACGCCTGAAAGAATTGCGGCGGATACGCCGATGAAAGTTGATGAACGAATTCGTTTTAGTTTTGAATCCCCGGTCGCAGGCTATCTGTATGTCATTGATCGTGAGCAATACGCCGATGGTTCTTTTGGTGATCCTTATTTAATTTTCCCGACTACTCGAACGCGAAATGCCGATAATCAGGTCGCTCCGGGACGCATCATCGAAATTCCGGGGCAGGAAGATCGTCCTAATTATTTCCGTATGAAACAATCTCGCAAAGATCAAACCAGCGAAAATCTGACGGTAATTGTCGCAACTCAACCTTTAACAGAAATCACGATTGGCGCGAACGCTTTAAAGCTGTCACCGGAAATTGTCGCGCAGTGGGAAAAACAGTGGGGCGCGCAGACTCAGCAATTTGAAATGAATGAAGGTGTCGGAAAAGCCTGGACGAAAGCGGAACAGGAAGCGGGTGCGAGCGCTACCCGCCAGCTCACTCAGGAAGAGCCAGCACCGCAAACAATTTACCGGGTCGCTGTCAAACCCGGCTCGCCAATGCTGGTCAAAGTCAAAATGCGATACCGTTAATTTTAGGGTGGTGGCTTAAACGTTTAGGCCACTACCAAATCGGAAAATTATTGGATTGGATTTTGATAATCTGTCACGATGAATTCCGAAAATTCTTTCTCTGCCTGTAATTTTTGCCCGGTCTGAATGGCTTCTACACATTCGGTAAAATTCCCTACTTGAACTCGATACCAGATTCCTTTATTTGGAATTTCAACTTTGATGATTCGAGCTGTTTCACCATTCCTTTTTAAACGTGAGATTTGTTTTTCTGCTTCTATTCGCATTTGATACGCTCCAATTTGTAAGGCGAATGGGCTATGAGCACATTCAGTGATTTCAACGGCGGGAATATTTTTTGCCACCGACGACACTGAGTTGGAAGGTGACTGAAGCGGTAACGCTAATGCTGATGGCACGGCCTCTGGCGCAGAACTTTTTGCTGCGATAGATGTCTGCAAGTTTGTCAAAAGTGTTGCTTGAGAGAATAACTCCGGTGTGGTCGCGGAGTTGAAGACTGAGTAACTTAACAAGCAAATTAAACACATTGTTCCCATCGCCACTAAAGCGTTATCGCCGGAAAGCCATTTAGATCGAAATGAGGAAGCTTGTAATTGTCTTATCTCAATCAAAAATGGAGTTAAAGGGAGTTGTAGTTGCGCAAGTCTGCCTGAAGAATTAGGTACACTGTTCATGAGAAAATAGAAGGTTAATATTTGAATACAATGTATAAAAATACATTTTAAAACTATGTTAGTGTGGGATTGTCACGTTCCGAGGTGAGAAAATAGTAACTTGAATTCAAGAAGTAAGTGCAACACCTAGAAGCCAGAAAAGAGTAAGACATTTGATTTCTCTCTTTCATGGCGTCATGAAGGAGTTGCATGAAAT
>JAYTCQ010000017.1:0-4690 GCA_043736395.1 Blastocatellia bacterium
GCGTTGATGACCTCCTGTGTGACGCGCACGGCGAAGTTCGTATTGATTGCCGGATTGGTTGAGCCAGCGACGTGAATGCCAACGATTCCGGTCCAGTTATTGTTAGGCTGATTCTGAAACTGGCGGGTCACGCTGGCACCGCTTTGCCCGTTTAGCGTTGCCATGCGGTATAGCAGAAACGGGTCATCCGGAGTCGCGACCGGGCCAGAGGCCCCCCACATGGTATTGGGCTTATCACCCGGATACCCGGTGATATTTAAATGGACATTGAGTTGCTGATTGGTTGCCGCGACGAGTGCCGGATAGTTGCCGGGCGGCACGCCGTTATTCACGGCGTGCGCCAAACGAATTAACCCGTAGTCGGCCAAATAGGAAGTAATTTCGGCAGGGTTGAAATCGGGATCATTCGGGTTGGGTGGGCGAGTCATTCGATAATCATCAGGAATGAAAACATCAGCGGCGGCGATGGGATTTCCGTAAGGGTAGACGTTCCCGTTTCGCGCGCAACCAAAGGTGACATTCTTGACCAGCTTTCCGGTTTGGTTATTAAAAATATTGTGGGCGCATGTGAGGACGTGAAACTCGTCCAGCAAAATTCCCGTTCCTGAATAGACCTGATTCGGACCAAACGTACTGATAATTTGCCCGATGCACTTGAAGGGGAAAGCGGTGGTGGGATTCACCTGCTGTCGTGTGTCTCCCGGTGGATTGAAAATTTTGAATAGTGCCAATGGCTTTTTCATACTGAAACCTCAGAGGAAATATCGTCCTCGCGCGAATTCCGAAGGCGAAACGCGTGAGTGCGATTCGTTGGGAATGACAAGCCAGGCTGGTGTGAACCAGCCCGGCTTGCAAGAGAGCCAGAAATTAGTGGAGACGTTTGAGAATCTCCTGATAATCGGCGCTTTTCCGGTGATAGGTTTTGAGCCTCGTCTGCTGACCTGATGCGCCCAGTTGAAGCCGTGCACCGGATTCGGTATCAATATCCTCCGTGACTGAATTATTCTGTAAATAGTCCAGCACTTTATTGTAGACGGGCAGGTCAATGACTCCTTTTTCTAAATCCTTGCTGCCCTTTTTCACGACCAGGTTTTGTGCTTCCTTTTCTACTTTCAAGCGATCTTGCAGCTTTTTCATTTTGGCTGGCGTGATACAAGGATTTTCAGGGTCGAGCAAATCGTAGAAATATTTTTTATTGTCACCGCCGCAGCCCACGGCTAACACAATGGAACTCGGCATCCGGCGCAGCGTCCGCCCCAGATACTCCAAGGTATTCTTGTAGGTAACTTTTTGCGTGAAAGTACTGGCTTGATACGAGGCGTTGATGGACAATGACCATGGCAGAACGGAGCCGCCGCCTTTCGGTGGAGGGGGCGGCGTGGGGTTGGGGTCTAATTTGAATAATCCCTCTCCCGCGCTGATTTGTTTGTTGAGCTGCTCAAAGATCAGTTTGCCCTGCTCAAATAATTGAAGCCCCTGATCTTTATTATCCAGACTCCCTTCAATGTATTTGATTTTGACGATTTGCTTCTTTTGCAAATCCTGCATGATTTTCTCAAATTGAGAACTCATATCGAACCAGCCGATCTTGGCTTCCACGCCAAATTGCAATCGTGTAAATTCCCAAACCTGACTCAACTCCGCCTCGATTTCGACCACCCACGGATCGGCGACCAGTTCCGCATCGCCATAAATTTGGAGCGCGAAATCCGGATTCGATACCGTGTCGGCACCGCCCGCCGCGACGCTGTTCGCAAACAGTTGAGCAAATTTGCCCTGCCCGTTGGCAACGTTGTAAACCAAGCTGGATCCAATCTGAACCTCGGTTGGAAACGTGGCTTCTCCGTCCGATGAGATGCCCAACGTTTTTCCGGCAAAGACCGGAACAACCTTCACGTTGGCTAAGGACAGGGGCAGGAGTTTGGGTTGATCAATCCCATACGCTGCCTTGATTTCTTTTTTGAGCGCTTCTTTTTGCGGGATGGCGCAATCAAAGATGACCTGCCCCGACATCGTGGCGCCCACCGAGCTGAAGATCTCGCCGGTCGTAGCGTTTTCAATGTAATAGCGATCTCCGATGCCCCAATACTTCACACTGAAGGCTTCCAGGTTGTCTTCGAGGGTGAGTTTGGGAGCGGAGGGGAAATAGTGAAATTGCGTTGGGTCGGAATCATCCTGATAGGCGATCGCGCCTTTCACAGTGACACCGCGGCTGATTTTTCCTGCCATAAAAATTCTCCTTAGAGGTTGGTGAAGGACCTTGGAAGAGCGCGAGGTGATCGTCTCTTGTGGGGTCGTCTGTTTCATCTGCGTTCATCTAGACAAGCGCAGTGACTTTTCAAATCCCCTCAGCGCGGGATCATTTTTTTAGCCGAAATCATTTTTTGTTTTTGCGTGAGAAAAATGGAGGGGGTGGGTATGTTGCAATCGCGGCAACTTCCCGTTCCCTTCACGACCAAAGCCGAAGCGCGGCAAGCCGGGTTTCATCAGGTCGGGAATTGGTCGAGACAACTTTGTTGATGAAGGAATGGTCCGTTTTGGATCAAGCCAACCAATCATTTTTTGTGGGAGATCTGATTTCCTTTCTCCACCTGATTGAGCCAATCAAAAAATAAAGGGAATAAAATTTTGCAAAAAAAATTCTCTGAACGAAAAAAAATGCAAAAAAATAAAAAAATATTTTGGGGCGAACAAACGAAGATTATGCACATTTTAGAGAAGAGGAATTGCTTTGAAAAAGACGGTTTTTGTTGGGGAAAACCGTGAATTATAGATGAAGAGGGAAGGGGAGCATCAGAACATAACGCACAAAATCGGACGCAACTACTCGCACTTCTTTTTAGAAAAAATACTTCCCGTTCTTTAAAAATGTTGCCCCTCAATTGACACCGCAGAATATCTAACATATTTTTCTCATCGCCATTTTTAAATGCAATCGTTTCTAATATCTCCCCAAGATAAGAGAGCAAGGCAGACAGTCATCGCTTTGTTACAAAAACCTTAAAATCTATTTTTAGATAGGAGAGATTATGCCAGCTAAAAAAATAACAGCTAAGAAGAAACCCGCCTCGGGCTCACAAAAGATGCTAGCCGCTCGTGGCGCTAAAGCACTCCCTGGTAACAAACTTGTGACGTTTTTTGATTCGCTCAAGAAAAACTCAGTCATTGATTCTGTGAATACCAAAGGCACGCCATTGCCAGATGCTTTCAAAATATCTTTGACTGCGAAAAGAAATAAAGATATTGCGAGTATTATCGAACAGTTGAGTGGATTCAAAGGTGTCACTTTCAAACCAGTGAAGATTCTAATTAACGGCACCCCTTTCCCAGATATATTCAAAACAGTGATTGAAGGTAAAATTACTCAGTTGTAGCCTTGGCAATATATCAGTATGGGATGTCCTGTAGGCGATTTCAATGTGCTTCAGATTCACCCAACGAGGAGATGTAATCTTCGCTGTCATCATTGCTATTCATCATCTGCGCCGAATGAACGTGACTCGCTCCCGCTTGCCATACTTCAAGGTGCGCTGATTGATGCAAGAGCAGAAGGCTTCGATGTTGTATCAATCTCAGGCGGGGAACCGCTGCTTTATTCTGACCTGCCGAAGTTGCTGGAAAGTGCTTGTAAAGAGGGCTTCCAAACTTCAATAACTACCAACGGCATTTTGCTGAATAAGCAACGCTTGGCCGCCTTACGAGATCACCTTCATTTAGTGGCCATCAGCTTAGATGGCCACCCTTCTTCGCACAACCGTGTTCGCAATTCGCCAAGTGCATTTGAGAAAATGGCGGCGAATTTAGCTCAGCTTAGAGATAGTGGGATTCCTTTTGGTTTTATTTTTACGTTAACGCAGTTCAACTTAGACGAATTGGAATGGGTAACCGAGTTTGCCATTCAGCAAGAAGCCCGTCTCTTACAGATACATCCACTCGATGAAACTGGTCGAGCCGCCGATTTAATGGTGGGTGAGGCTCCAGATAAAATGGAGCTTGCTTATGCGTTTCTTGAATCGGTGCGCCTTCAAGCAGAAGCACCCGACTCTTTGTTGATTCATCTTGACGTAATTGATATTGACTATGTTCGAGAGAACCCACATCGTTTTTATGCAAAGTCTTTACCAAAAGACCCTACAACCATTCCGTTCACTGATATTGTGTCGCCATTAGTAATTGAGCCGGATGGGACAATTTCTCCAGTCCAGTACGGATTTGCCTCTCAGTTTACGATTGGTAATTTACACAAGGTAAGTTTGGCTAAGGCACTGAACGAGTGGAAGGCAGCCAAAGCTAGAGTGTTTACGAATATGGCAAAGGAGGTACATATGCACATAAAAGAACCGTGCAAAACCCCCTTTGTGTATTGGTATACATTACTCAATGAACAAGCAAACCGTTACGCTGATTCATAAAGGTATGCTTGGATTTTGAAAACTGGAGGAACAAGTTGTGCCTAACGCCGGTCAAAGCTAATCGGATTTCGTAAAGAGGAAGAGAAGATCGTACTTCATCACAAAGTCTCCAGAGTGGCAGGTGGCACAGATGAGGATTGGGAATTGCTACTTGTGTTTTTCCCGTACCTGATTCATCCGCCAGGAAGGCAGCGTTTGGTATGCAACTGATTTGCTTGAGTTGTAGTCTCTTAATGTGCAAGTACGGTTGAGGGGTGGGGTGAGATCGCTGTCACTCT
>JAYTCQ010000018.1:0-9830 GCA_043736395.1 Blastocatellia bacterium
GTCTTACTCTTTTCTGGCTTCTAGGTGTTGCACTTACTTCTTGAATTCAAGAAAGTTAACTTTGAATTTAGGATTGCGTTATGAATTCGCTACGCCGCAGTGGGAAAAAGATAATTTGCTCGCGAATTTTGATCCAACCACAGCGACGTTGATTCGTGCGACGAACGGATCAATTTACAACCGAACGCTGGTGAACCCTGACAAAAATAATTTTGCACCGCGCTTTGGATTTGCGTGGAATGCGCTGGATAAAACGGTCGTGCGCGGCGGTTATGGAATCAGCTACGTTCTTTTCAATCGGTTGGGTGGAGAGAATCTGCTTTCTTACAACGGCCCGAATATTGTTAGTAATAGCATCACGCAACAAACGTCGCAAGCACTGTGCACTGGCAATAATTTCCTCGGCTGTTTCCGTCCGACAGAGTTGGGTTATCCAAACGATTTCGTTTCGCCAGCACGGTTTAATCCGTTGACGGCACGCGTGAATTTCACGCCGAAAGATACGCGCAACGGATATGTACAAAGTTGGCATTTCAGCATGCAGCGCGAATTACCTTCGAAATGGCTAGTAGATGTGGCATACGTCGGCAACCACAGTACGAAATTAATTGTGCTGGGCGATTACAATCAGGCGCGTCCGAATACGACGAGTGACCCTGCCGCAGGAACGCCTTTACAAGCGCGTCGTCCGTTTGCGAATTATTCGTTTGTTCAGGCTTCGATGAATGGTGGCTGGACGAATTACAACTCGCTGCAAATGAAGCTGGAACGAAGATTTTCCGGTGGATTATATTTCCTGAATTCTTTCACTTTCTCAAAAGCAATGGATAACGCCGCTGGACACTTAGAAGCCAACTTTGGTGATAATTCGCGCGGAAACCTGCGGAATTTGCTGAATGACAAAGGTCGCTCAAACTACGATCAACCGTTCAATAACACGACGAGCATTGTCTACGATTTACCGTTCGGCAAAGGTCGTCGTTTTCTTTCAGCTGACAACGCCGCTGTCGAATACATTCTCGGTGGATGGCGTATGACGTTGATTAATACGATGAATAGCGGCTTGCCAGTGAATTTAACGTATGGTCCAGCGGCAGCTTTTGTGGTTGGTTCGTCGCTCACGTATCGCCCAAATTTGACGGGACAACCGCTGTATAACGACAAGAATGATCCGAACAATTATTTGAATCCGTTAGCGGCGGCAGTCCCGACTGATCGCAGTCAGCCGTTTGGAACCGCCGGAAGAAATATCGTACGCGGACCAAGTTTTTATCAGGCAGATTTAGGATTGCACAAAGCATTTCCGCTGTGGAAGGAAAGTACCAAAATGGAATTCCGCATGGAGGCGTTCAATCTTTTCAACCGGACAAATTTCCTAACGCCGGATAGTAACGCATCGAATATTCGATTCGATGCTAATGGAAATTACACTGGAAATTATGGAAAGATCACGGGAACTTTCGCCGCGCGGCAGATTCAGTTTGCATTGAAGTTAATTTTTTAGGTTGGAAAGATTCTCAAGTGGACACAATTAAAATCCAGTGACAGAAGAAACTGGAGGCCGAATCCCAGCTTCTTCTAATTACTGGAAACCAATTGTGTCCACTTCAAAATCTTCACAAGGTCTTCTTTACACCTTTTAATTTTCTGATCAAGCGGCTGTAAAATCTGAATTTTCAGCCTTTCTTTTTTACCTGCATTTCATTTTTATTTGAAAAATTCTGAGTTCGCTTCACCATTTCTGAACGAAGCTCGTGTTCACGGGTGATGGCATTACTCATGAGGATTTCGTACTGTGTGATCCGGCGCTGCGCTTTGGCTAACTCCAGACGCAACGCTTGAATCTCAGCATGGAGTTTTGCATTGTCTTCGCTCTTTTGATGTTGAGACAACGTCAACGCAGGTTCGAATTTAATGATTTTGTGAGAAATAATCGTAGGGGAATTATCTTCATTTATTAATAGTCTCGGTTTAAACATGAGAACCTCTCTTGAATATTCAGACAGTTAAAAACCAATGGCATTAAGCTAAAAAATGAGGGGAAGATATTTTTTCTATTAGCCCAGCTATTTATGGCTGGGGATAGAAATGATTAAAATATTTCAGGGCGCTTCAGCGTCCTTTTTTCCTGGCTTAACCCCTTGCAGACCCGATCAATCAGGCTACGAAGTTAATGGTCACGCTTCCTTAATTTCTTTTGTTTTAATTTAGTAAATTTTCTACTCAATTAATAATCAGAATTTTACTAAAACATCACGCATCAGGCCTTTTGCAGATGTATGAGACCTAGTATCAGTAGCCCGCGCGTCAGCAAGGGCTACTGATACGGCGCACGCAACTGAACCGCTATAAATCGTTTTCGTGTTTTTTACTGCGCTGATTTTTGGATTTTGAAACGGTATTCTTGAAGCGGAACCGTGTTATTAAGTTTGATGACATAACTGGCATTTGTCAGCGAAACCGCTGGCAAATTAAGTGTGACGAGAGGAGTGGATTTTTGATAGGTTAATGGCAATGAATCCCAAATTTTGACGTTCTCTCCCTCATCCGTCTGAAGCACAGCTTGCAATTTTTCCGGCAACTCAGAGTTAAGCTCAAGCTGTAACCGGACAGTCGTTACATTGGCTGCAATGGGAAGCATTGGCGCCATTTCCTGACCTCTCATAATTTCCGTTGTTAACAGAAAAGAAGCAATCACAGGCGCAGGATGATTCTTGTTGGATGGAGGCACTATTTTGGGCACAGCCTGAGGAATTGAAGTCTTGGGAACAATTACATGTGAATTATCAGGGACAAGCACTTCCGGTAAAGGCGAAGGCGCTTCCTGAGGGATTGCTTCACGATTGGCCACCTGATTTTCCTTTGGTTTGAGGATATACCAAATGGCTCCCACCATCAGACTGATTATTAAGACTGCCATACCTGCAACAGGAAAATTCAACTCAGCCCACCATTGCGACAAAGACCAACGGAGAGGGATAGTTATTCGCTGGTTACTTTGATTCGCAATAGTTTTTGGGAAGATTCCAAGTGTTTGTAGTAAAGCACGATCTGTTTCGACTTTTTCACGAATCGCGGGTAATTGAATGAGGCGTTGCTCAAATTTCAACTGGTCTGAATGCGATAATTTTTTGGTTAAATACTCATCAATCAAATCATTTGAATCTCCCCAAAATGCTGTCAACGCTTCAGGGTTAGCGAAATATTCTTCTTCAAGCTTCAGTTGTTCAGATTCAGGAAGTTGGCCTAAAAAGTACTCTTTAATTTGATTGGAATTTGCCATAGATAGTAAGTTTAGAAAAAATACCGACGACACTAACCCACACCAGATGCCGTCGGTATTAACGAACGGCTATGACTACAATTATAAATGCGAATCCTAAAAAAACATCCTATCCATAAATTACACTTTTTCACCATCAAGAGCTTTTCTGACGCAATTCGCCAACTTCCCACGCAATAAGGTGGTCTTATTTCTGAGGGTCTTCAGAGAAATTCCATAGCGCTCCGCTAAGGCCTGACGATTTTCAATTTTGACGGCTCCGTTATCTTGATAATATTGAACCAGCAGTTCACGATCTTTAGCTGAAAAACCTTTTAGACAATTATTCAAATGTAATAATCTAAGATCGAAATTGTGTTGCTCCAACTGCTGTTCCAGAATTTCGTAAGGATTTAGCGAAGTACTTTTCTGGTCAAGAAAGGCCTCGTCAAGCGGCTGTAATTTAGTTTTTTTAGCAAGTGTTTCGTGCCAGATATTACGGGCAAATCCATAAAAATAACTGGACGGGTCCTGGGCAAAAATTTCAGCCCCATCATATAATCGGCTGGCAACCCGATTCACTGTTTCATCCGCTAAATCATCTGGATCAGAAGCGCCCCGAAAGGAAAAGAAGGTAATAATCGCCTGACGAATATGTTCATATTTTTCAGCGGCGACTATTCGATCAGGAGCAAGTGCGAGAAGGAGTTTATCGAATTTTTCCTGTGTTAATTGACTATGCCTTTTCGATTTAGGCAAAGAACCATCATCCATTGTTTGATCTTCCCGGCAGAGTTGAAGGTCAGAGTCATGATTCTGTTTCGGCTCGAACGAAATCTGTACTCACAAGGTTTAGTAATTTAATTAGTCAAATTATCACCACTCGCCTTGCAATGTAAATGCTGCCCAATAGTAGGGGGATTTCCATTTTTTATCATTCCATAACTCAATTTGTGCGGCTCGCATGGCCGCCGCTGGAGCAAGTTTCTTTTCCCCTAACATACCCTGATAAAATCGCTTCATTAATTCCGCTGTCGCAGTGTCATTCACCTGCCACAAACTCGCCATCACACGCCGCGCTCCGGCGTACATAAAGCCGTGCGTCAACCCCATCAGTCCTTCGCCTTTGACTTCCTGACCAAGTGCTGTGCGGCAACCGCTCAGTACAACCATTTCAACAGGTAATTTAAGGCGATACACATCCCGCGTAGTGAGCATGCCGGGTTGAGGCTTTCCGGCTTCATTTACCAGTGAAAATAACAAGCCTGACAATTCCGGCCGGACAGGATTCAGCAAACCGTGCGTGGCAAAATGAACATAGCGGTATTGCCCCAGTTCGCCGCTTTGCGCCAGTGTTTGATTGGCCGCAAAATCAAGCGCAGCCTTTTTTTCAGTGGCAGGAACAAGGGTGAGAATCGCCTCGGCCTCGGTACGACTGGCGGGTAGTCGTGGCAGGCTCCACTCATTCGCCCTTCCGTTAAAAGCTTGCAACACCCGATCTTGCTGATCGGAAAGCGCGACAGCCTGCGGCGGCAGAGCTGATTTTCCGCGCATCCGGTCATCAGTTGTGCTAAAGACGGGATCGGCGAGGACGGCCAGCGTCTTTGGCGCAGGAACACGACCCGAAAGTTCGCGCCGCAAGACCGCCAGCGTTGAGGCTGAAGGCAGCGTGAGAATTTCGTGATTCACAATCAAAGGATGAGCAGTGAAAGGTTTGCTTTTCATCCTTCCGCCTGCCTCGTCTACTACAGTCAACGCCGCAAACGGCACGTAATGCAAGGCACCATCAGGCACGATCAGCAATCGTTTGCCTTTCATTTCAGCGACCACAGGCGATAAAATCATACGGCTCAAAGCTTCAGCCGCTTGCATGGTTGCCCGATCTAACTGAGCCGTCCATCTCTGCTTTTCGACCAGGCTCGAAAAAACTGACGGCTGGTGCTGCCGACTCAACAATTCGTAAAAACGGCGCGCAGCATTTTGAATGTCTTCGCGTTTGGGCAGCGTAAAAACTTTCAGCGTTGTTGGCGTAACAGCAAAAAGGTAGCTGCGCTCTGTGCCAAGCGCGTATTCCAGCATGAGCGTATCGCGATCAAGCACTTGTTGTTGAATCTCGACCAGCTTGCGCGGCTGCGGTTGCGTGAGTGCCGCATAAGAAGGGCTTTCAGCACGAATGCGAGATTCGATTTCGCGTGACTCGGCGGTGAGCACCACGATTTCCGCTTTCAACAGCTTGGCTAGTTTGGCTTGTTCTGAATTGTTTTTGCTGGTGCTGAATTGTGAAAAGAGTTCGTTCTTGGACGCCAGGCGCTGCTGCAGCACTCGTTCACGATTCAGCAATTCGGTGTTGACGCCTTGCCGAATGTCAATGCGCGCTTCTGTCAGTAATTCCAGCAGCATGCGAGCGCGAGCGCGTTCGGCGGATTCCAGCGCCAACGCTACCAACTGGGAATCGCCTTCCCCCCGGTGACGCGCCATCAACGATTCCAGATAAATTTCGTAATAGCTTTGTTTGCCGCTGCGGTACTCAGCGCGTGCGCCTGGATTTGTCAGACTGCTGCGCGAATTTTCAATCAGACGGAGCGCGGCCTCAATTTGCATTTGCGCTTCGTTGTATTGCCCTCGGCGTAAAGCCAACTGGGCGAGGTCGTGTTGGGCTTCGGCTTCGAGCAAGCGGTTTTGCGTAGTGCGGCTGAGCGTGAGCGATCGCTCAAGCAACTCTTTGGCCTTGTCCAATTCGCCCAACGCCTGATGAGCGCGGCTGGCTTGCAACACGAGAATCGTTTCATTGAGCGGCGCGTTGATTTTCTGGCTGATGGCCAACGATTCAGCGTAATGCACGAGTGCTTGTTGCGGATTATTTTGCACCGCAGATTCGACGCCGAGTTGCAGCAAGTCTGCCATCAAATCGAGCGGGATGTTGAGCTGGCGATGCAGCGCGAGCGCCTGTTGCAAAAGGTCGTGCGCTTCGGCGGCGTTGCCCCGGTCGCGTTCAATCGAACTAAGCGACCGCAGGCAGTTGGCGATTTTTCGCTGATTGTTCGTGCCGCGATAAATTGCCAAAGCCTCTGTGACGGTGCCGAAGGCTTGCTCAAAATCGCGAAGCTCTTGGTGAATCTGGCTCAGGTGTTCGAGCGCCAGCGCCTCTTCGTCTTTTCGTCCCGCCGCACGCAACGCTGCGCGCGACTGGCTGGCCAATTCGAGCGCCTGTTGAAATTCGCCCCGACGCAATTGCAAACGTGCCAGATCAATCATCGTGAGTGCTTAAAGATCGCGGGCACCAAGCTTGCGCCGCAACGCCGCTGCTTGCTGGTAATGCTCAAGTGCCTGCTCTGGTTCGCCAATTCCTTCGTAGCGAATTGCCAGATTTCGCAATGCCGCAGCTTCACCTGTGCGGTCACCCAGTTCCCGCGCCAGCTTGAGTGCCTGCTGATAATAGCCCAGTGCGGTGTGCCTTTGACCAAGTGCTGAAGAGGTAACGCCAAGATTGTTGAGAATTGCCCGCTCCTCCAGACGTTCACCTAACTCGCGTGCCAGCGTGAGGGCTTGTTCCAGGATTTGTCGCGCTTCTTGCTGGTTATTCAATGAGTTTTGCAACGAGCCGACATATTTCAATCCTTTAAGCTCCCAAAAACGCAATCCGGCAGCTCGCGCTTTGGTAAGCAATTCCTGCGCCGCTTCCATCGCCGGACGAAACTCACTCAACACATAATGAGTATCAGCAATTAATCTAATGGTCTCCAATTCCTGACGCAACTTGCCGCTGGTACGCCAGAGCGGTAAGGCTTCGCGGAATTTTGCCAGAGCCTGCCGACGCGATTCAGCCGTTCGCAAGATAACCAGCGCATTGCCTTCTTGCGTCAGGCGATGTGCTGCGACGTATTGCCGATCAAGCTCCGTCGCAATGCGTAGGGCTTTGACTTCCAGCTTGTACTTACCTGCGCCGCGCCCGTTTACAAAGAGTTGATAGGTATCCGCTGTAGGCGTAATGATTGCAATCTCAGTGGAATCCAGTGTGTCAACTCCGCCGCGTCGTTCGGTGAAAAGCTGCCCGTTTGAGGCTTTGAGGATGACGTCAACAGCCACTCCCTGATACGCAACTGTCAGATTCAGGTAGGCTCCCTCCGCCAGCGTGATTTGGTAAAGTTGTGATTCACCGCTTTTTATTTCACGGTCAATCATCTTGGCAGTTTCCAATTGAGTTATTATGGCTTGCCCATGCACAGGTACGAGACCAGACAAAAGCACGATGATGAACGCAATAATAACTCGCTTGGGGGGATTCAAGCGTAGCATTTTTTACCTTTCGGAGGTCGTGTAACTTCTCACATTTAGAATCGGGAGATATCCCATGTGAAGTTATTTATAAAATTAATTAGGCACCTTGGAATTCAAAATTCTAATTTAATTAGATCGCACATGCAAGCAAAATCGTTTAGCATTATATCTAAAAATATAATCCTAAACGATTATTAAACAATAATTTACAGAGTTCAGGTATTACAAAAATATAGCGTCATCACTGAGAAGCGATGACGCTACATTTTAAAAAAATCAGGTAGGAGGTTAACTGACTAAAACACCACCGCTCTCGATCACAGGCACGGATTCACCCAGCGAACGACAATCCAATTGCTCACCATCAAGATAAACTTCTACCATTGGGGCGTTGCCGATTCTGCCTTGAATAATCGCTTCGGAAATTAAATCTTCGACGTACTTTTGCAACGCGCGACGCAATGGACGAGCGCCGTAACTGCGATCTGCGCACGCTCGCTCCACGATCCAATTTTTCGCTTCCGGCAATAAAATAATTTCCAGCTGACGCTTGGCTAAAAGCT
The DNA here is from genome assembly GCA_043736395.1 of Blastocatellia bacterium. Classification (GTDB taxonomy): domain Bacteria; phylum Acidobacteriota; class Blastocatellia; order RBC074; family RBC074; genus JAFDVL01. The sequence goes on from JAYTCQ010000018.1 coordinate 8,104, forward strand.
GATTGGTCTGCGCCACCAGCAAATCCAGAATCTGATATAAATCATCATCGCTGAGCGGCTCAAACGTAATAATTTCATCCAAACGATTAATGAATTCCGGATTAAAAGTTTCGCGGACGGCTGACATCACGCGTTCTTCAGTTTTTTCTGACGTGTTTTCGCTTTGAAACCCTACTGCGCCGCGTTTGAAAATAAATCGTGCGCCGATGTTGGAAGTCATAATGATAATGACATTTTTGAAATCTACGGTATGTCCTAAAGCATCCGTCAGCATTCCATCTTCAAATACCTGCAACAAGATATTAAAAACATCAGGATGCGCTTTTTCAACTTCATCCAACAACAACACGGAGTATGGGCTACGCCGAACTCTTTCGGTTAATTGCCCACCTTCATCGTGCCCGACATAACCTGGCGGCGAGCCAATCAATTTTGCGACGGAATGCTTTTCCATGAATTCCGACATGTCCAACCGAATCATGGCGCGGTCAGAACCGAAGAGGTAATTCGCCAAAGTCCTGGCGACTTCAGTTTTGCCAACTCCGGTCGGGCCTAAAAATAAAAATGATCCAACGGGGCGATTCGGATTTTTCAAGCCGGCACGCGAACGACGAACAGCCCGCGCCAAAGCTGAAATGGCAGGCTCCTGACTAATAATTCGTTCGTGCAACACCTTTTCAATTCGCAGTAATTTCGGCAGGTCTTCTTCCTGCAACGAAGTCATCGGAATACCTGTCCAGTTTGCGATGACAGCATCAATATCGTTTTTATTAATTTCAATAATTGGCTCGTTAAATTCAATCGAATCCAAAAAACGCGGCTCAGTATAATTTGTTCGACGCGCCGGAGATTGATACCTGGGTTCGCGCCAATCGCGGTCAAGGTTGCGATCAACATCACGAAAGCCCCGATCATAACCGCGATCAATAGTGCGGTCATTCGCGCGATACCGTGGCAGCGGAGGCAGCGGCGGCGGCGGCGGCGGTTGATAACCACGCTCACGCTGAATTCGTAATTTTGCCTGCGCTCCGGCTTCGTCAATTACGTCAATCGCTTTGTCCGGTAAAAAACGATCCGGCAAATACCGAATGGATTGATAGACGGCAGCCGCGATGGCTTCATCTGTAAAACTAACGCTGTGAAATGCTTCGTAGCGATCCTTGATACCTTCGAGAATTTTGATAGCTTCCTCTTCGTTTGGAGCGGAAACTTTCACCGGCTGAAAACGCCTTTCCAGCGCCCGATCTTTTTCAATGGATTTACGAAAATCTGCGGTCGTCGTCGCACCGACACATTGAATTTCGCCACGCGATAAAGCGGGCTTCAAAATATTTGCCGCATCCAGCGTACCTTCGGCTGATCCCGCCCCGACCAGCGTATGAATTTCATCAATGAAAACAATGTACTGTGGATTGTCTACAAGCTCGCGCATTAACATTTTCATGCGCTCTTCAAATTGTCCGCGATATTTCGTGCCAGCCACGACAAGGCTGATGTCGAGAGCGAGAATTTTTTTATCGGATAAAAATGTGGGAACTTCAAAATTGACGATGCGTTGCGCGAGGCCTTCAATGATGGCGGTCTTACCGACGCCCGGTTCGCCGATCAGAATCGGATTATTCTTGGTGCGACGACAGAGAATTTGAATGACCCGCTCTACTTCTTCATTGCGTCCGATGAGCGGATCGAGCTTCCCTTCCAGCGCGGACTCGGTCAAATCCCGGCAA
>JAYTCQ010000019.1:0-26209 GCA_043736395.1 Blastocatellia bacterium
CCTTCGGGAGCAAGCAGTTACAGGTGAGATCACACTTTACTATTATGATGAAGCGGGATTCTCGCTGAAGCCCTGTGTGCCCTATGCCTGGCAGGACAAAGGCGTGACATTGACTTTGCCCGCCAGTCGCAGTACGCCCTTTAATGTCGCAGGCTTTTTTGATGTCGTCGCGCAACAGTTGCATTCCTTTGTCACACCGACAGTGATCAATACCGAATTCGTGATCGCTTGTTTTGATCATTTGAGCCAACCTCTCACACAGCCGACAGTAGTCATCTTAGATCAAGCTCCGACGCATACCAGTCGAACTTTTCAAGCCCGCATTCCGGTGTGGGAAGCGCAAGGGTTGTTTGTGTACCCGCTCTCGGCGTATAGTCCCGAATTGAATCTGATTGAAATCCTCTGGCGCAAAATCAAGTATGAATGGCTTCCTTTATCGGCTTACGAGTCTTGTCAAACCTTATACCGTGCCTTGAAAAAAGTATTAGTCGAGGTTGGCTCAAAATACCAGATTAATTTTGCTTAGGTACTTAGCGTTTTCAATCGCCTACTAGTCTACCTGCAGCGGTGCTATTAATAAGCTCATACTAGCTGGCGCTGATTACTTGATTGATGGCTATTCGGTGCGGTAGCATAAATTACATTAACTTACGATCGACTTACTATTAGCTTTGCATCACTCCCCAAAGATTTGAATTGATTGCTCAATGGAATTTTCCGAAGAGCTTACCCCACGAGGAGAGGACGCAATGAAACTACCCAAATTACTTTTCATACTAATAACTTTGCTTAGCATTTCCACTTTTGCCCAACAATCTGCGACTGCCACGATTGAAGGAATTGTAGCCGATCAATCCGGCGCGGTGATCCCATCCGCGAAGGTCATCATTAAAAATTCTGACACCGGATTTACGCGGGAAACGACGACGGACGGCAACGGCTTATATCGAATTCCCGCGCTGCCACCGGGCAATTATCAACTCACAACTTCAGCGCCTGGGTTTGCTGAAAATAAAATCGGCGGACTCGCGCTTACGGTCGGACAAAAATTAAATCTCAATGTAACGATCACCGTTGGACTGGTTGGAACACAAGTTGAAGTCACTGACGTTGCGCCGGTCGTCGAAACGACACGCAGCAGCATCAGCAGCTCGGTCAACGCTAAAGCTGTCAGCGAATTGCCCGTCAACGGTCGAAATTTTTTAGATTTTGTGACCTTAACTCCCGGCGTTGTCCGCGATCCACGACAAGGAGATTTATCGTTCGGTGGTCAGCGCGGCACAATGAACAGCATCCAAATTGACGGCGTAGACAATAACAATAATTTCTTTGGTCAATCACTCGGGCGCACCGGATCGGGGCGCGCGCCTTATCAATTTTCACAGGACGCGGTGCAGGAATTTCAGGTGAATACGAATTCGTTTTCCGCTGAATTCGGACGCGCTGCCGGAGGCGCAATCAACGTTGTCACCAAATCAGGAACCAATAATTTTCACGGCACAGCCTTTGAATTTTTCCGTGATCGAATTTTGAACGCGAACAGCTTACGACGCGATGGAAACCTCGAAGCGGCGGCGCAGGCTCCGGCATTAATTCCTGCCGGATTTCGCTACGACACGGTCAGCAAAACGATCGTCGGCAGCGCGGATAAACCCGCGTATCACTTCAATCAATTCGGCGGCAACATCGGCGGCCCTATCAAAACAGATCGGATATTTTTCTTTTTCAATTATGACGGACAGCGCAACACGCGCCCCATTATTGCTTCACTCGGTGCGCAGGCTCCGGCGGATGCAGCCTCGCAGGCGGGATTACAACGCATTCTTCCGCTCGTCAAAAATTACAAACTCGGCTTCAATCAAGATGTTTACCTCGCCAAAGTTGATTGGCAACTCGACGCCGCAAACAGATTAAATTTTCGTTACAATCATCAAGGATTCAAAGGAACCAATCTCGAAAACAGCGGAGCCACCAGCGCCGAAGAACACAGCGGTAACAGCAATGTCACAACGAACACTTATACTGTGACATTGAATACAGCTTTCACTCCGCGCTTGCTCAATGAATTCCGTACGCAGGTGGCATTCGATCAGGAACCCGGCTTAGCCAATACCGACAACGCCGAAGGCAATATTTTGCAGGGTGGAACGACTGCTTACATTTTCGGACGCAACAGTTTCAGCCCGCGTGCAACCAACGAAGATAAATTTCAATTTATTGATAACGTTTCATTTTTTGCCGGCAAGCACAGCTTCAAAGGCGGCGTAGATGTCATCATCGAAAAAATTGAAAACTTCTTTCCCGGAAATTTCGGTGGACGATATTTCTTCCAGACAACCAACGGATTTGCGGAGTATAATAATCATTTTGACCCCGCCAACACTGGCTATCGTACAGTGGCGCGCTTTCAGCAGTCTTTCGCCGGAGACGGCACCACGGGAGCGTTAACACGTCCGAATTTTAATGAGTATGGCTTTTTCGCACAGGATGATTGGCGCGTGACGAGCAAGCTCTCACTCAATTTTGGCTTGCGTTATGACATCCAACAATTTTCCAAACCAATCACAGCGAACCCTGACCCACGATTAGCCGCCGCTGGCCTCAGCACAACTCAATTTAATCAGGATCATAATAATGTCGCACCACGTTTTGGCTTTGCTTACAGCCCGACTGAGAAGCTGGTGATTCGCGGCGGCCACGGTTTATTTTACGGGCATACGCCCTCGATCGCAGTCGGAACCGCGCATTCAAATAACGGCATCAACGTTATTGGCATCACGCTGAATAACGTTAGGCTGCCGTTTACCTATCCCAACCGTTTTGCAGATTTGAATGCAATTCGCGCTTTGGGCGGTACCGCGGCAACGCCTGATATTTTCATTTTCGATAAGAATTATCAACAGCCATACACGCAACAAGGTAGCTTAGGATTTGAATACGCACTGGCGAAAGACACGTCTGTCGGAGTTCAATATCTTTCGGTGAAAGGTAAAAATTTATCGCGAACGCGCGATTTAAATTTAGGCGCTCCGGTCGCACAACAAGCGTATCTGCTCGGCTCCATCACCGGAGTCGTTGATCCGGCAACCACGCCGAAAATCACCTATTTACGCCACCCCGGAGCAACCGCGCAAACTCGCCCCATTGCAGGTTTTGGCCGCGTCAGTCAATTCGAAAGCAGCGCAGATTCTGAATACAACGCACTGGCTTTAACCTTCAATAAACGATTATCGAAAAACTTTTTGGCGCTGGCCTCATACACCTGGTCGAAAGTTTTGGATAACACTCCCGATCAAACTTCCGTTGTGGTCGGTGGCGGCGACGACGCGAAGCAGGCGCAGTACAGCTTCAATTTGCGCGATGATCGCGGGCTTGGCGTCGCCGACGTTCCGCATCGCGTAGTCGTCAGCGGATTGTGGGATTTGAATTATTTCAAAAGTTTGAATCCGGCAGGACGCGCCATCATCGGAGGCTGGCAGTTAAGCGGGATTTTGCAAATTGCGTCGAATCAGCCGTTCAATGAATACGTCGGTTCTGACCTCACGAATGATGGTAATAACCGTACGGATCGCACTCCCGGCGTAGGACGCGACACATTGCGCGTCAGTAAATTTGCAGCCGTAGACATGCGCCTCGCGAAGTCGTTCAGCTTCGCGCAGGAAAAAGTAAAACTGCAATTGATCGGCGAATTATTCAACGCCTTCAATCGCCTGAATATTGGAGCCTTTCAAGGAAATCGCTACCGTGTTTCAAATCTGAATTCCGTCACGGTCATCCCGACCCTGACGCCACGATTTGATTATCTTTTCCCGACTGCGCAAGTGACAGACGGACAACGAATCGGTCAGTTAGCAGTGAAGATTGTTTTCTAAAAAATTTTCCAGAGCTTGACCTGCATCAATCGTGATCAGGTCAAGCTCTCTTTTATTCCTGCCACCGCCCAGCCCTTCCCTGCATAAAAAGTACTGTACCGAAAGTGCAAATCTCGGTAGTATCACCATTCTGACGACGGTTGTACTCAGCTTATACTTGTTAGACGTGGCAGTTTCAAAACTCTAATTCTTTTTATGAAATCAATTATTTTCTTCACAGTTCTTATTCTCGCCTTGTTTACGAACGGTTTTGGAGCGCCCGCGAAAGCTGTCACAAATCTGCCAGACTGGGTGAAGCCGATGCAGATCAGCAACGATCAGGTGACGCACGGCACGGGACACAGTACCGCATTTTTATTGTCGGATTTACAAATGCGGATGAATGGCGCGAATCTCGAACGGTATTATCATCACGCGCAAAAAATCCTGACGACTGCGGGTTTGGATGATGCTTCGCAACTGGATTTCAGCTTCGAGCCTTCGTTTCAAAAGCTGATGCTGCATTACGTTCACATCCGTCGCGGCAGTGAAATCATTGATGCCTTGAAATCCAGCGAAGTGAAAACCTTGCCCGTCGAAGAAGAACGCCGTAAGCAAATTTTCAACGGCACGATGTCCACAATCATTTTGATGAACGACCTACGCGTCGGCGACATCATTGATTATGCCTATTCGATCAATGGTCAGAATCCAATTATTCAGGGGAAATTTATTGAGAATTTCACGTTGGCCACGTCGTCTCCGGTGGAGCAATTGCATCGTCGTTTGCTTTATCCCGTGAACCGTCCGTTACAAATAAAAAATCATGGGACAAAGCTTGAACCCGTCACGACCACGAACGGCGAATGGCGGGAATATATCTGGGAGCGCAATAAAATTGACGCGGTGACGCAAGAAGACAATACGCCTGAATGGTTTTATGCAATTCCTTATATAGATTTGTGCGAATTTAATAGCTGGGACGAAGTGCGAAATTGGGCTTTGCCGTTGTATCAAGCCAAGGCGCCTCTTTCGACTGAACTAAAAAAACAAATTGAGCAATGGCGGTCGGCATCATTAAATCCAGAAGAGCGATTTATTTCTGCCTTGCGATTTGTGCAGGATGAAATTCGATACCTCGGCATTGAGCTGGGTCAGCATTCGCATTTACCGCACAACCCTTCTGAAGTATTGGCAAAACGTTTTGGCGATTGCAAAGATAAATCTTTTTTGCTGACGACAATTCTCCATGCCCTCGACATCGAAGCATCCTGTGCGCTCGTCAATACGACGGCGCACCAGGAAATTGAGAACTACCAACCCTCGCCTTACAGCTTTGATCATGTCATCGTGCAGGTCAGCCTCAATGATAAAATTTATTGGGTAGACCCAACAGCTTCATTTGAACGCGGAGACCTTGAGCAGCTCCGCACGCCCGATTATGAAAAGGCTTTGGTAATCCGCGAAGGTTTACAAGGATTGCAGGAAATTCCGCTGGGCAAAAGTGATATTCCGCTGATTCATACTCGCGAAGTCTTTCGCGCGGCAAAACTTGATCAGGCGGCAAGCCTTGAAATCGTCACCACCTATCGTGAAAACAATGCCGATGGAATGCGTCGTAATTTGGCAGAAACTCCGCTCACCGAATTTCATAAAAGCTGGCTGAATTATTACGCCGAAGATTTTCCAAGTATTAAAAGCGCAGGCGAGCCTAAGATTGTTGATAATCCGCAAACGAACATTCTGATCATCACTGAAAACTATCAAATCCCGGATTTCTGGAAAGATCAGCGTCAGGTTGTTTACGCTGAACTCATCCGTTCCTATCTCAAAAAACCAACCATCACTCAACGTTCGCAACCTCTAAGCCTTTATTTCCCGTTGCATGTCGCTCACACAATTGAAGTGCATTTACCACCTGATTTTGCCTGGGGAAATGAATCTGAAACGATTAAAGATGATGCCATAAAGTTGGACTACCACGCGAATTTCAACAAAAATATTTTGACGCTGGACTACCGCCTGAAGACCTTAAAAAATCATATTCCAGTTGAGAAAATTGCCAGCTATTTTAAAACTCTGGATAAAATGTTGCTGACTACCGGCATCAAACTTGAACAAAACCCTGATTCCGCCATGAGTCCCGATTCCGTCCTGAGCAATGACGGCATGTTAGTTGGATTGGGAATTTTAGGCGTGCTCTCTGCTATTCCTGTCATTGGCTTGGTTGGATGGCTCGTCGTAAAGTCCAGAAAAAAAGTTATCACAACGCCCATCGGCACTTCAGTAACAACCCCGATCTCACTCTTGCCATTGGTTTCAATTCCACAATATTTGCAAAATTATCGCTGCCCTTGTAAGCAATTATTTTTGAATTCTGAACACCCCTTGCACGAAGAAATCGTGCGCTTTGACGGAAAGGAATTAACTTCAGTACAGTTGCATTGCGCCAATTGTGGCCGCCAGCAAAATCTCTATTTCGAGCGGAGATAAAACTAAAAGGCAGAAGTCAGAACGATGAATGCGGATGGAAGAAATAAGCTGCCGTTGATATTCCGCGTTCATCGTTCTGACTTCTGCCTTTACTACTTATGCCCCAAGCCCCAGCACGTCCTTGCAGTATTTCAAACTCTTTTCCAGTTCGGATTTTTGATACGCGGCTAAGATCGTTTGCGAACCTTCGCCCTTCGGCATCGCGTACGCCGGACGCTCTTTTCCCTGTTTCGCCAGCTTGACGTATTTCGCAAATTCCGGGGCGCGAACTTTGGAATACGCTCCCCAGAAATCTTCTCGCAGGTAAGGCAACGGACGTTGAAATTCTGAAATAATTTCCAGCACAAAAGCACAGTTCGGAGCCAGCGCGTGAAACTCATTCACGTACGTCGGCCAATCAATTAAGCCTTCGCCCACCGCCGTCCAACGCGCAATCGCTCCCTCTTTATTTTCCCAGACGTTAGAATCCCGATGCCCCGTAGTCACCGCATATTTACCAAGAATTTTTAAATTCTCCATCGGGTCTTCCAGCGTCCACGTCGCGTTGCCCGAATCCAAAGTCGCACCCACAAAATCTTTTCCGGCCTCTTCAATCAACGTTACCAATTCCCACGCCTGCATATCTCCGGCGTGATTTTCGATGGCGATTTTGACGCCGGAATCTACGGCTTGAGATTTGACGCTCTGGCAAATTTTTATCATCTCTTCGATACGGGCTTCGATGCCACCGGGGAGCTTGCGATCATCGGCTGTGCCCTGAAAACATCGTGCGACGGGTGAGCCTAACGCTTTTGCAATTTTGATCGTTTGCAAAATATGCTCTACGCCGTTCCTCCAGCGTTTATGATTGAAAGATTTCGAGCCGGGATTGATACTGCCCGTGCCAACGTGCAACGTCAGATTTCCGGCATCCGCCTGCGCTTTAAGTTTTTTCAAATACGCGTCATCAAAACTTTCGTAGACATCCAGATCGGACATCAACAGCACATCAACTTTTTGCGCGATGGCGAATTCGATTAACTGCGGAGCTTTGTACCCAAACGCCCGAATTGAAAAATTATCAAAGCCGAGCTTGATACCTAATTTTGCGGTACTCTGAGCCGAAGCATTGAGTGCCGCGCCAGCAACCGTGAGTCCAGTAGTTTTCATAAAATCCCGTCGGGTTGTTTGATTAGAAAGCATGGGGAATTTTCTCTGTGGATTTTGATGTACGATGAACTGTTAGTTCATCGGTTTCGGTGAAAAGTTTTTCCGGTTGAGACAGCGTGAACTAACAGTTCACGCTACTTAGAAAAAGGCAGGAACAACGCTAACCATGCGCGATCCTGCCCTTCGGATTCTCTTGCCTTATACAATTAACGGCGACCTAAAAATCCACCCGCCAAACGAATCGCGTCATCTACCATGGAACCATCTTTATTGGAATCCAGCACCGACGAAAGCATTCCCATCAACGGTGATTGCTGTTCCTGCATTTGCTGGTTTGCGCCGCCCAGCATTCCTGCCAGCGAAGCCGGATCAAGTCCCTGCTCTTGTTTCTGGCGCCCTAAATAACCCATCACAATCGGAGCTAACAACGGCAATAATTTCATCACCATTGACGGGTCTAATCCGCTGGCCTGGCTCACGCCCTGCTGCACAGCATCCTGACGATCGCCAAAGACATGACCGAGGATTCCCGCACCGTTCGCTTGTTGTGCGCCGCCGCCCATCACGAATCCGGCAATATCATCCAGCATGCTTCCGTCGTGATCACGATCCAATGCGCCAGCTAAAGCTCCCGCGCCACCGTCTGAAGCAGCATTGCGCGCCAGTCCACCCAAAATCATTGGCAAAGCCGCCTGAATCGCCGAACTGGTAGTGCTTTCATCCGCGCCAATTTGCTGGCTGATCGCACTCACATTATTGCCTTGCAACACCTGTCCTAATAAACTTTCAATATTCATAATCTACCTCTGATGGTTAATACATCAACTGATGTATATCGTTGTAACTTCGCAGCAACTTCGCGCAAACGAAGTTTTGGCTGAACTTTTTGAGAATTATATTTGCAATTTGTTATCCGCGCACTTCTCAATCTAAGGGCTTTCTAAAAAGCCCACATAGATTGTTCGATAACCGCCAAATACGCAAGTGCCCTTTGCTAATTTTACGCGGAGCGTATGGAGTGCTGCGGACGATTCTTTTTGATTAGCAGCTTAATTTATAAATGATCGTTGATAATTTTTTCGACGCGGCTTTCTGAATCTGAAGCCTCCGAAGAGATAGAATCATCACTCGAAATAATAGACAATGCGGCTGGCAGGAGCGGCTTTCTTTGCTTCCAAAAATGAAAACTCAGCACGGAGCCATACCACGTAAAAATCAAGCCGAAGGCAATTAAAATCGCCGTGAGACATCGCCATAAATACGTCGTATAGCTTTCCGTCGCGCTATCAATTTTCGTCTGAATTTTGCTCTGAAAAAATTCTTCGAATCGTTTCAAATACCGCTTGAATTTTTGCGTTCGCGTCAGCTTCGGTAGCGGTTTCGGTGGAGCTGCCCAGCCGGGACCCCCGTTGACTGTGCGTGTGATTGGTTCCCAGCCTTCTTCTCCACGCGGCATTTGATATTTCGGATAAAGGCTTTTTACGTCTCGAAACGTAACTAAATGTCCGCCTGACTGAAGTCCGTTATCGTATATTTTACGCCAGTAGTTATTGTAAGAAGCTAAGCGACGATGAGCGACAACAGCTGTATACAAGCCATCTTTCGCAGCACGAGTGTTTGGATATAAGCGAGCCAGCTCTAAATATGTAGGAATCGCATGCGAAAGATTTTCATGGAGTTGCATATATTCAAGCAATTTTTGTGATTCGTTCGGCGCGCGGTAATAATTATTTTCATCCATCCAAACAAGGTTTTCATGACGTCCACCTCCCCAAATCGCAGGATTATAAAATAGTAATTGGCTATTCTGATATTGATAGCTGGCGAATTGATACATCGCTTCTGCTTTGGCTTCATCACCTTCCGCCGATTCAAATTGCTGCTCAAGGCGCGCCAAGTCATTGGTAGTTTTCAAATCACTTAACAACCATTCGGAGCAAACGCCTCCTTCCATACCTGCCAAAGAAAATCTCCATTTCGGATTTTTTGGTCCGGAGTCATACGAATTATAGTCTTCATTGCATCTGGAAGTTTGGATGCGAGTGAACTGCATACGCGCTTGCTCCCACTGCCCCAAACGCAAATATCGTAATCCCAGCGAATACCAATAAACATCACGATTTTCCAATTCCGGATGATGTTCGATAAATTCTTTGAGCTGTTCCGGCGTCATTAAAACGTCAATAAAATAAGCCACATCGTTGTCATAGTTCAGCGCGATGTATTGTTCGAGCGCGTCTCCCAAATTATCAGAATCTTCAGCATTGATCGCCAGTAATCGCCTCGCTCCTTCGGTCAATTGCGAGTGAGGAAATTCTGCGACAAGCTGTGAAAAAGATTTTTTTGCCGCCTTGAAATTTCTGCGCTGATGTTCTGCACTGCCCTGAATCCATAACGCTTCTGACTTCAATTCGCTAGAAAGATTCATCCGTAAAGCTTTGGTAGCGAGTTGAAGTGCCTCACGAAAATTTTGTAGTTCAAATTGTGCTTGCGCGACACGCAAGACAAAACCAGCACTGACGTTAGAGCCAGAATTTTTCTGCATCAATTTCGTCGCAAAATTAGCAACCCGTTCCAGCTCGTTTTGTCCATGCGATAAACTGTCTTTCACACGTTCGGATTCCTCGGCATTGGCTTGATAATTATCGCTGACATAACGGGATGGAACTTCATAACTGTAATCAACGGCGTGGTTGTAAATTCGATGATACGCGTACGCCAATGCTGCCGTTGGTTCATTCGCAATTTCTTCTTCGATCTGATTAAGTATTAACTCCGTACCATAATTTTCACCCATGATGCGAAGAATATTTTTCGCCTTCAATCGAACTTTGACATCCGACGGATGACCTAACATTCGATAATAATCAGCCAAGCCAAGAGCTAGTTCGCCGCCCAATCGGTACACATACGCACGATTTTCATACGTCGCATAAGTGAATTTTCCGTGTGGATATTCGCTCACAATTTGGTTCATTGCAGCCAACGCAGCCAGCCAATTTATGTCATGACAATTCGCTTCGTGCTTGGCACGATCAGCTTCATCTCCAATACCGACGCCACAATCACTCTTTACCTGCGCTGAAATTTTCATAGCAACTACTGAAATCATATAGAGCGAGGCCTCGCGTTTTTCACTTCTGGGATACTTGCTGGCAACTTCTTGAAACGCATTTTTTGCCTCATCCAAACGTTCTAATTTGTATAGAATTGCGGCTTTCAAATACGCAAAATTATCCTGCAAACTTCGTGATGGATGAATCGTTTTGAGCTTTGCTAAAGCTGCTTCTCTTCGCTGAATTTGAAAATCGGCAGGCGCGGTAACGGGAGCCACATTTCCTATATTTACTTGAGAATCCGCTGACAATGCTTCGGTTGAAGGATTCAGCGAAATTGAAGAATTTGCTGGCGATTCGGTTAAATCTTTGGCGTCTGATTCAAATTCTGGCAGCTCTTCGTATTCACGACGGATTTCCAAATATTGCAAAACTTGCGGCTTGCTCGCGCCCTGCGTCAACGCAGTCATCGCCGCTAAACGATCATTTGCAGAGTTTATTTCTAACTGTTTCTCTTCAGTCGCTACCTCAAGAAATGAACGAAGCGCTTTCGCTGTCGTCGTCAAGTCGCCTTGTTTTTCAGCGTAATTTGCTTTCGCCCACAGCTGCTTGCTTTCGTCAGTATCAGTTTTTTCTTCTTCATCACCTTCCATAAAATAATCATCAACTCCGCGCCATTTTCCATTCTTCGAATTAATAAAATCCGGTAAGGGTGGAAGTCGATAGAATGCGCGTTCAGATGAATGAAGACCAAAACGGACAGATTGATAATTGGACGGTTCCCAGGCACAACCCCAAACAATCGCGGCAATACAAACCATGACCGACAAATTTATCGTCATGATTGAGCGTAGTTTGAAGGTATTACGAATGAATAATTTTGGATTATTTTTCATCTCCGCCTCGTATTTCAGTTTCTATTTTTTCTAACACTATTTGACCATCATTGTTTTTTGTCAGTACCGTAACGGGGATTTTTTCAGGGAAATCTCCATTAAAACCTAAGGTCATTTTTGCTCCACTTCCCGGCTTCCATGAATTCGTTTTTAGGCGAATCACGTTCGCGCGGCGTTGGCTGCAAGGACGCGCAAAATCTTGTCCGGGCATTTGGCAAAGCGTTTCATATTCTGTAAATCCTGCTCGATTTATTACTTCAGTGAGGCTTCCAGCGGGGATGGCGAGATCAATGGTCAATGCGCCTTCGCCGTTCAAAGCACTCGCCGTTCCGATGTTTTCGGCGACTAAATTTATGTGTTGTTTTTTGTCCCGATGGAGCGTGATTTTTGTGGCTACGGTGGAGGGCTGATCGTTGAGTGCAGTCGTGATTTCAGTGAGGCTCAGCACAGATTCATCGCCTTTATTCGGTAATCGAAAAAGACAAATTCCGAGTAATTTTTCTCCCGCATTTTCGCGTACGGCACATGCGCATTCACGTAAGCTTTCTGTGGTTGGCAAATCAAAAACCAACGACTCTCCGGCTTTCATAATCAAGCCATCGAACACGAAATCACTCTTCGCGCGATAGACGTAGCGTCGTTCTCCATTCGCTTCATCGCCTTTAAAATTAGTGCTTTCCTGCAATTCCAGATTTTTATTTCGCGCAGCCACAGCCGGATCAAGATCGCCACGCAGCTCAATCAGCGATCCATCTTTTGCATACAAAATCGCGTAACTGTAAGCCGACAATCCAGCGTAAAAAGGTTTCTTGAGTTGGCGAATTTTATTGATCGTTCGCGTTACATTTTGTGGCGAAGAAATTGGAATTTGTTTCGTGATGCGATTTGGAATTTCGGTTCCGTAACATTGCGGAATCCAGAAATCTACGACGCTCAGAACTGAATGAATGTCGCTTGAATTTGCCCAGGTGGGCAAGCCAGTGATGGAAAGTTTGGTGTTCGGCGGAAGAAATTTTTTCAGCCTCGTCAGGGCTTGGGCGTAGCGTGGCAACAACCTTGTCGGTACATCAAAATCAAGTTGAATTCCTGCGATAATTGCTTGATCCTGATCCCCTTGCGCCAAGTCTTCGTGATAAATTCCGGCTAACGATTTGGCAAAATTTTCCAGATCAAGATTTTCAAATTCTGTGAGAAATTTCCGCGTCCCGTTGTAAACCAGGTGTAATTCAAGGGCGTGTGGAAAGTTTCCTTTGACGGCTTGGATGCGTTTAAATTCACCTTTTTCAAAATCAATTTGTCCGGCGCGCAGGAATAATGTTTTCGCTTTCGTCGCCGTGAAGGCGGCATCAATATCAGCTTCGTTCGGTACATTCACTCGCCACGCCCAAAATGCAATGGGAACTTCGTTGATGCCTCGCGGACGGGGTTTCGCTTCATAAAAATTTGCGATGCAAAAAATAATAGTCGCCAATCCAAGCAATGCGAAAGTACTGCGCGAAAAATTCTGATAGCTAAATTGTGTTCGGATGAATTGCATATTAATTCAGAGCATGGAGTACAAGCTTTAGCTTGGTTTTACAGTGATGAGAAGTACTACCAAGCTAAAGCTTGTACTCCCAACGCCATCATCCAAAATTTTCAGTCTTTACATAACGGGCGAGACAACAGCTGGCATCCGTATTTCCCACATCATCATTAATTCTGGCTTGTGGATTCCCACAGGATGTTTGCCATCTACCCCGTTTCAATTTACTCTCGGCGAGTTGACTGCAATTTTCTGTAAATATTATTTTTCAAATTTCGGCGGGTAAAAAAAGATGCAAAACATTTCTTCACGTTTGTTATGGCTAATAACAATCTTCATCATCGGTACAACTCAAATTTTCGCGCAGGCGAACTTCCAGGCCGGCAGTTCACGCAAAGAAATTACGCCTACTGAAGCTGTACCAATGTGGGGATACGGCGACCGTCACGACAAACTTTCTGATGGGAAAATTGATCCGCTGTATGCCGCCGCTGTTGTCATCAAAGCGGGTGACACCAAGCTTGCAATTGTAGGCTTAGATTTAGGGCGTTCGCCGAATGAAAAATCTTTGCAGATCATTCGCCAGCGCGTGAAAACTGCGACGGGCATTGAAAATTCTTTCATCGCCGGATCACATACACATCACGCTCCGGTGCTGGAATTAACCGATGAAGTCGGCAAAGGGAAAGGAAAATTCGATGCTTCAATTCGCTATTATAAATTCCTTGAAGAGCAAATTATTACCGCTATTGTTGAAGCAAATTTCAGGCTGCAACCTGCCAAATTAGCCAGTGGAATTTTTCCGCTTGAAGGCTTCAATCGCAATCGCCATACGAAGCTTGAACCTAAACCTGTCGACAAAGATTTAGGCTTGTTGCGCTTTGAAGATTTGTCCGGCAAACCCATCGCCGTAGTCGTAAATTTCACGGCGCATCCGACAAATATTCCGTCTTCGACGTTGAAATTTTCAGCGGATTTTGTAGGCGCGATGAAAGCTGAAATTGAAAAGCAAACGGGAGCGAATGCGATTTTTATGCAAGGCGCATCGGGTGATATGTCCGCGAATAAAACGAACGGTCAGGATTATCAAAGCTTCGGTCAGTCGCTCGCAAAAGAGGCGTTGAAATTTATGACGACGCTGACGGCGAAAGAAATTTCGACTCCATCGTTGCAGGTGCGCGAAGAGCGAATGACTTTTGGTTCGCGCATAGATTTCAGCAATCCGACGGTGATTCAACTTTACGGAAAAGCCTTTTTTCCTGAGCTAATTCCTAATTTTACGGATGAATACGTCGGCGGTGTACGTCCGCGATTGACGGTAGCTTTGCTCAATAATGAAATCGCTTTGGTCGGAGCTTCAGGAGAATTTTTTGCGAATCACGCGATTCGATTGAAGGAACGCGCACGCGGAATGCAAGTATTTTTCTTTGGCTACTGCAACGGCTATCACCAATATTTTCCGACCATCGAAGCGGTTGCCGAAGGCGGCTACGGAGCCGATCAGACGGTGTCTCCGGTGGAAGTTGGTGCGGGGGAAAAGATGATGAATACGGCGTTGCTGTGGCTGTATCAGATGACAGGAAAAATTAAGGCCAATAAGTAGTGGCAACGTCTCAAGAATTCGGTGTACACTTTCCGACAGTTCTTGTAACCGATAAAATTATGAAAGTATTATTAGACATCCCAGATAACAAAGCCTCTTCTTTACTGGAAGTACTGAAAAGTATCTCTTATGTCAAAGCGAAACCGTTGACCGATACAAAAGCACAGCTGCTGGCGGAAATCAGAGAAGCCGTCGAGGAAATGAAATTGATTCGGGCTGGTAAAAAGAAAGCCCGTCACGCTGAAGATTTTTTGCATGAGTTATAATGTCAAATCCATTTCTGTTTTTGAGAAACAAGCTAAGCGACTCATCAAAAAATACGCT
Source organism: Blastocatellia bacterium (assembly GCA_043736395.1). Taxonomy (GTDB): domain Bacteria; phylum Acidobacteriota; class Blastocatellia; order RBC074; family RBC074; genus JAFDVL01. The sequence continues at coordinate 14,898 of JAYTCQ010000019.1, forward strand.
TCACTGAAAAATGAGCTTCTTGCGTTAATTGATGAACTCAAAGAAAACCCTGAACTTGGTACAGCACTCGGCAACAACTGCTATAAAATTCGTCTCGCCATTGCATCAAAAAAGAAAGGCAAATCGGGTGGTGCCAGAGTGATTACGAATTTTGTCGTAGTTGACAGCACTGTTTACCTGCTCACCATCTACGATAAATCCGAACAGGAAAACCTGACCGATAAAGAACTGAATGAATTGTTGAAGTCCATTCCTGAATGAATAGATAGACAGCATTATTTCTTTGAGTCACTATAATTCGGAATCGCAAACAAGATGTTTGCGATACACTTTTTATATTATGAAAATTCATTTGCAATACGGAACAGACGGCATCGAAATTAATTTGCCGGATGCCAACACGACAGTTTTTAATCCAAAATTTTTGAATGGCTTGCCTGATGAAGCTGCCGGATTTCGTGCGGCGGTACGCAATCCGATCAACTGCCAACCGCTCCGCGAAATCATCAAGCCGACTGATAAAATTGCGGTCGTTATTCCTGACCTCACGCGTCCGTTGCCGACGGAAAAATTGTTGACGTGGGTGTTTGAAGAATTGTCGTTTGTGCCGAGTGAAAACTTCACGATCATCAATGGAACCGGGTCTCATCGCGTCAATACGGATGCTGAATTAGTCTCGATGGTCGGCGAAAATATTTTCAAGAATTACAAAATCGTCAACCACAATTCGCACGATGAAGCTACGCTGGCAGTCGGCGGGAAAACTGCAGATGGGCATACAGTATATTTCAACAAAGAATACGTCGAAGCCGATAAGCGCATCGTGATGGGATTTATTGAGCCGCATTTTATGGCGGGATTTTCCGGTGGGTACAAAGGAATTTTTCCGGCAGTCGCGGATATAAATTCGATCATGCATTATCACCGCGCGGAAATTATCGGACATCCCAACAGCACGTGGGGATTGATCGAAGGCAATCCGACGCAGGCGATTGTGCGCAGCTACGGTTCATTATTGCCCGTAGATTTTTGCATCAACGTCACCCAAAATCTCAAGCGCGAAATTACGAATTTTTTCTGTGGTGATCCGCTGACTGCGCATAATGAAGGCTGCGCATTTGCGAAGTCTACGGCGATGGTTGGCGTAGAGAAAGCGTTCCCGATAGTGATTACGACAAACAGCGGTTATCCGCTCGATCAAAATTTATATCAGGCGGTGAAGGGGATGTCCGCCGGAGCGCAAATTGTCGAACAGGACGGATTAATTATCGCGGCGGCACGCTGCAACGACGGGTTCCCGACGCACGGGAATTTCAAAAAATTATTATTCGAACTCTCTTCTCCGCAGGCGATGCTGGATACAATTTTGACGCCGGGATTTTCGATGTACGATCAATGGGAAGCGCAGTTGTTGGGGATGATTGTGCTGAAAGCGCGGACGGCGTTGCTGAGCGAAATTCCGGCAGATGAAGTGCAACGAGCGTTTCTTGAACCAATCCAAAATATTGAAGCGCGTGTGATGGAAGAATTAAATCGAATCGGCAAAGATGCGCCGATTGCGGTGTTGCCAGAAGGGCCTATGACGATTCCTTATCTTTCATAACTTTATCTTGGAATCACAACTACATCACCATCTTGCACAACAAGAGTATTGTGATGAACCGCGTGAGCCTCACGAACAAAGTCTTCGGTTGAATTATAGCGTTGTGAAAAATGTGTTAGGACTAATAACTTTGCGTTTGCTTCTTTGGCAATTGTTGCCGCTTGTTTTGCGGTCAAATGTCCTCGGCTTTCAGCTTCGGACTGTTCAGATGAAAGGTAGGTAGATTCGCAGACAAATAAATCTGTATTCCTTGCCAGAGAAATTGCTGATTCGCACATTCCTGTGTCCATTACAAAGGCAAAACTTTGTCCTAATTTCGGAACGCTTACATCTTCTACCAAAATTTCACGACCATCTTTTTCAAGCCGTCCGCTATTTTTCAGCTTGCCGATTTCTGCTCCGCTAATTCCTAACTCTATTAATTTTTCACGATTCATCGTGATTGAATCCGGCTCCTGTAAACGATAGCCCCACGATTCAACTGTGTGCACTAAGAGTTGTGTTTCAATCGTGAATTTATTATCTTGAAAAATTATTCCCGCTGAAGAAATCGGATGCTCTTCAATGGTTGCCATATTATGAAAAATTGAAGCATTTCTAAGATTATCTATGTATTTTTGTCCTGAAGCAGGGTAATACAAATCCACTACACGCGTTACCCTGTCCAGAGAAAGTCGTTGAATGACTCCTGCTAAACCTAAGCAATGATCACCGTGAAAATGTGTAATGCAAATTTTGGTAATTTCTGATGCCGAGACATTCGCCAAAATCATTTGGCGTTGCGTACCTTCACCCGGATCAAAAAGAATTCCTTCTTCGTCCCATTTCAAAAAATATCCATTGTGATTGCGATGACGTGTAGGAACCTGGCTGGCTGTTCCAAGCGCAATGAATTTTCGCATACATTTAATCAAACACGCAGTAAGGACGCGACTTCAAATGTGAAGACGCCCTTACTGCGTGCAGGCTTCTGCATTAACTGATTTCTTACGCCACCATCGCGTGCGCGTGTTCCAGGTAAAGATATTTTCTCCACTCTGGTCGGGTTTCGGCTTGATGCTGAAGCGCGGCGCGTTCGAGTCCAAAATACAGTGCCGCAGGATTTGCGAGCAGCGGCATTCTGGCTTCACCTGGTGTACGGTCGGCCTTGCGGTTATTACAGGTCGTACAAGCGGCGACGAGGTTTTCGGCAATCGTCTTTCCGCCCTTTGATTTCGGTACGATGTGATCGAGCGTCAATTCAAAAACCGTCCCTTTTTTTCCACAATACTGACAACGATGTTTGTCACGCATCAAAATTCGAGCGCGGCTGGTCGTACGATTTTGCCGCGAACGAATGTCAATGTAATGCTTCAGACGAATGACTGAAGGCACATCAAATTTGTAATTTGGGGAATAGAGAACCTGTCCTGGATCAAGTTCGACAACTTCGGCTACGCGGCGCCAGATCAAGGCCAGAGCCTTCGGAGCCGAGACTACATTGAGCGCCTCATAAGAAGCATTCAGTAGTAATACTTTTCTGTGTGGCTGCATAAATAATCCTTGTACGTAAATCGGGCTAAATTACCCAAAGTTGAAATTTACGGTAATCGACAGTCACATTATACGAGAACATTCCGTTTGCGTCGCGTGCTGATTGTAAATTTTACGCAAATTTATTGGAGCCTCCGACAGGATTCGAACCTGCATCATTGTTCCAGTTACGGTTAACCCGGGTAGAAACCGAGACCGATACGGAGGCGAAAAAATAGTGAAGAGTGACGAGTGATGAGATAAAAGTTCCGAGTACTCATCACTCATTACTTTTAACTCATCACTTTTTTCTTGGTGGTTGGAGTAGGAATCGAACCTACCTTTGCTGCTCTTCAGACAGCCGCTAATCCATCTCAGCTATCCAACCGAAAAATTGGCCTCCGTGGCAGGACTCGAACCTGCGACCTCCTGTTTCGTAGACAGGCGCTCTGGATCCAACTGGGCTACACGGAGGGAAGTCGTGAAAAATCAAAAGGCAAATTTCAAAAGTGACAAGGCAAAAATTGCGGCACTTGATTACAAAAAATCAGAAAAAGGCTTTGCATCCGAATCCTACTTTTGCCTTTTGACTTCTCCCTTTTGCCTTTTGATTTTCTTACTTTTGGTCTAGGTGGCAGGAATCGAACCTGCGTGGACTTGCTCCCAAGGCAAGTGGGTGGCCTCTACCCTACACCTAGAAAATAATTCTTTGGCGTCGTAGTCAGACTCTGAATAGACTCCGACTACGACGTGCATTCATCTTTCCAAATAGGCGTTCGAAACAACTTTGAGGCAAACTCTGCCGATTTCAGGATGGGTACGCTCAACCAAAGGTTTGACCACAAATCCCTCACGAATGTGATTTGCACCATCAATTGAGCTTTGCCCTTCCGCCATCGTCAGAATCGTTTCAAGATCAAACGAAATACCTTCGGAAAGCAGCGGAACCCACGGCAGGGATGCTCCAAGGTGTCGCGCTTCTGCGGCGTTAATCCACTCAGAACCTCTGAGCAAATCAAACACACTGAAGCAGACTTCGCCCGCTTTTGCGCCGTATTTTAAATCCTGGACATTGCCGTAAACTTCGCCGTAAACAGTGATTTCAGGATTCGTGCGACAAAACTCTGTCAATTCCGGGTAGCGCTCGACGACCTGCCACCACAGATTATTTTTGCTTTCACGCTTCCATTCCGTGCGGCTTCCCACGTGCATCGTCTCGCCAACCCAGCAGTAACGCGCTGAAGCTCCGTGAATTTTTTCGGTAATCCAAACTAATTCACCAGCTTCAAAAACGTGCGCGTAACGACGTAGCGTGTCAACGTCGTAAGCGGGACGGTATCCATCCGGAGCCTGTGCCGCTTCACCTCCTGACGAAGCAGGTAAAGGTGGATCGTAGTGTTTGACGCCAAGCTCTTCAGCTAAATTCGTACCGATTTCTGCATCATCAGAAACAGGCATCAACAATCCCATCGAAACGATGCCGCGCAACTTTTTCACTTTGATTCGTTCGTGCCCTGCCAGAAAAGAAAATTCAGGACGCGAGCTGTCAATGATTGAATCCGGCGGAATGTATGCGCCTTTCGTTTTGCCTTCCCAATCAGCCGTCCGCACACAGCATGTATAACCATCAAACACGCGAACTATAGACAATGAATCTGCATTCGGATGCGGTTCCAGCCGGATTGGGACTACTTCTACAAGATGCGTGCTTTTCATTTCGTTCACGTCCTTAAAAAATCTATGAAGGCGGAGCGAGGAACGACGAAATTTCCTGACAAAATTTCTGCCTTCATTCATCGTTCATAGCTCAAACTTCCGCCTTTAATATTGGTGGAATCGGTGGGATTTGAACCCACAATTTCTGGTTTGCAAAACCAGTGCCTTCCCAATTTGGCTACGATCCCAAATAAAAACCAAAACATCGCACTTCCCCTTTGCTTTGTGGTTCATCAAAAAATTGGTAGAAGCGGTGAGACTCGAACTCACGACCTGCTGCTTGTAAAACAGCCGCTCTTGCCGCTGAGCTACGCTTCTGTGGCAGGTGTGAGGTGTCGGATGTCAGTTTTTTTGCTAACACCTCACACCTGAAACCCGGCACCTATTTCTGGAGCTGTCGAAGGGAGTTGAACCCATAACCGGCCGCTTACAAGGCGGCTGCTCTTGTCCGTTGAGCTACGACAGCGGGAGTAGGTTTCAGGTGTGAGGTGTCGGGTGTCAGTATTTTTCTAACACCTGAAACCCGACACCTTACACCTAATGCTGGAGTCTGCGATGGGAATCGAACCCACTATCTCTGGTTTGGAAGACCAGCGCACTTCCGTTAGTGCTTCGCAGACCTGGGCAGGTGTGAGGTGATAGGTGTTAGGTGTCTGTATTTTTCTGACACCTATCACCTCACACCTGCAAACTGGCTGTGGGAGTGGGGATCGAACCCACGCTCTCTCGATTAACAGTCGAGCGCATTACCTCTTTGCTATCCCACAATAACTTTCCAATTAGCTGGTCGCTGCGAGCGGATTCGAACCGCTGACCTTTTCCTTATGAGGGAGATGCTCTTCCGACTGAGCTACGCAGCTAAAAATTTGCGCGGCAGATCATGAGAATTCTATCCGGGGGGAAGTCCTGATAGTCCCGCCAACGTTCCGGCAAAAATCCTGATCGTAGCAAGAGAACATCTGACGCGCCGAGTAATTCAAAGAACATTTTCGATTCAATTTGAACAGTAAATGTCTGGCCCCGCTTGACCACACAGGTGAGCCTCACCGCGCAAAAGGCTGGATTTACTCACGACATTTACTGTGCCGCCATTTCGGGCTTTGGACGTTGAAACTAACCGTCACATTTTGATACTGCCCAAAACACAAAGAACGGCACGAAATTGGCGAGGATGATGGGACTTGAACCCACGATCTCAGCATAGACAGTGCTGCGGCCACTCCATCTGGCCCGCATCCCCGAAACTAAATCTGGTAGCGGTGGTGAGACTTGAACTCACTAGAAAAGGCTTGAAAAACCTTCCGCGCGTCTCTTTGCATTCACCGCCAAAATTGGTCGGCTCGGTTGGATTTGAACCAGCGACCTATCGGTTATCAACCGAGTGCTCTACCGAGCTGAGCTACGAGCCGAAATTAATGCTGGGTTACAACCTCAGCTAATTGTTCTTTCACTTGCGAATGCCAGGCGCGGTATTGCTCCAATTTGTTTGCCTGACGACAAAGTGAAAAGATCGTTTGAATCCGTTCGGATTCCTGAGAAGAAGCAGCACCTGACATCACCCGCGCCAATAAAGGCTTGAGTTCTTCTTCTAAATTTGACAACTTCCGTGAAGTCATCCTCGTCGCTCTTGTTTTCAAAATCATCGCTGCTCCTTTCTAAAATTATTGGCTGGGAAGGCAGGATTCGAACCTGCAACCCTTCGGGCCAAAACCGAATGCGCTGCCAATTGCGCCACTTCCCATTATCAAATTTGGGGTAAGAGACCGGGATCGAACCGGCGACCTCCTGTTGCACAGACAGGCGCTCTGCCAATTGAGCTACACTTACCATATCGCTCAGAGTTCACGCTTCAGCGTGCTAACGAACGACCGCAAAGCGCGGCGTTCTGCAAACTGAAGTTTGAACTCTGAACAAAAAACTGGTGGGTCCGGCGAGGCTCGAACTCGCATTCCATGGCTTAAAAGGCCATTGCCTTAACCAATTTGGCTACAGACCCAAACTTGCATATAACTTTGCGGTTCTGCTCCCAAAAGGTTCACTGTATGTAAGGTGATTTTTCGGGAGCGGGAATCCGCTCCCGCTGAACTAATGTTGACGACCGACAAATTCGGTATTCGGTTTCGCTGCTGTATCTTGAATCAATGTCATAAACCTTGATTTATCACGATGATTAATAAAGATACCGCCCGGACGCCAATCATTGACGTGCGCTGCGACGCGCTCCGAATTCGTTATTCTGTTGTACCGAATTACTAACTTCATAATACTTAACTTTATAACTTACTTTTCAAGATAACGCAAGCCCTATTTTCACATTATCTCATTTATTTTCAACAATTTACAAGCGCCAAGCAGAAACACTTAGCCTGTCCCGCCATTGCGATTCTTTCCTGAATTCTACTGACTGATTTAATTGTTAATTACTATTTTCATTTCGTCTTTCATCAACAATACTTATCAGATTCAAATTGGTTGCGGACTTGGGTAATGCTCCCAACTAACGAGGGTTATGAGGCCTCAATGGTCGCTTGACCGTCCGCGTTATAACTTTGGCAGGAGTACCAGGGATCGAACCCGGGACTTCAGTTTTGGAGACTGGCATGTTACCAATTACACCATACTCCTGCATTAAAACTTTTTGGTGCCGAAGGAGAGATTTGAACTCTCATCAAATGCGTTTTAAGTGCATCGTGTCTGCCAATTGCACCACTTCGGCAAATTCAAATAGCTGTTACCGCCTGGCGGTATTCAAAACTTTTGGAGGTCGCTACAGGAATCGAACCTGTGTAGATGGGTTTGCAATCCACCGCCTGCATCCACTCGGCCAAGCGACCCTGAGAGTTCGCAGGAGGAAAGTTCGCAGTTCGCAGTAAAAACAGTTCTCAGCGTTTTCACTGTGAACTTCTTCGCTGCGAACTGCGAACTTTCCTCCTGCAAACTGCATTTTGGTACGGCTGGAAGGAGTTGAACCTTCAACATCTGGTTTCTAAGACCAGCGCGTCTTCCTGTTGCGCCACAGCCGCAAAATAGTTCGCAGTTGTTAGTTCGCGGTTCGCAGTAAAAACAGTTCTTAGCAATATGACTGTGAACTTCTTCGCTGCGAACTGCGAACTTTTTTGGTGCAGGGAGAGAGACTTGAACTCTCATCATCTGATGTTTGAAATCAGCGCGTCTGCCAATTGCGCCATCCCTGCAAAAAGTTCGCAGTCTTTAGTTCGCGGTTCGCAGTTTTCTTAACTGCGAACTATTTTTACCACGAACTTCAAACTCTCATAACTTACAAAGAACCTAGCCTACTTATAACTAAAAATAGACACACGTGTAACTAGCGGAGCTATAACTGACTTATCAGATTAACTCTCCGTACTTAATTTTGGCGGAAGTGATAGGACTTGAACCTATATGAGTTATTAGCTCGCTGATTTAGCAAACCAGTGCAATTACCAATTCTGCCACACTTCCTGAGTTTATTTTGATGACAAATACTCCTAAAATTTCTGGAGGAAGGTGTGGGATTCGAACCCACATCCCTTAAAACGGTTCGCCAGTTTTCAAGACTGGTGGCTTGCCAATTAGCCTAACCTTCCTGATGGTGTCAGCGACAGGGATCGAACCTGCTTGCCCTCACAGCACCGGGTTTACAATCCGGCCTCAAGTCCATTATGAGTTCACTGACAAAAACGTAAGTAAAAAGAACAAAACCCGCATCACCTTTCGGGAGCGGGGTTTAATTTACCTAAATCCTTGTGTTTATTTGCTTTCTGGATTTGGGAGCGGGAACCCGCTCCCGCGTACTAACAATGCTCAAATTGGCGATAATCACTTCGCAGTCTCGCGGATGTGAAATTACCCTTCGGCATAATCGAATTGGCTGATGAGCCGGGTAACAATCCTGGACAGACCACGCCGACGAGCTGCCATCCAAATGGATGCAGGACGCATTCTGCTGCGCCGCCGACTGATTGTTTGATTGTGTTTATTGAACCCGTCATATTTTCCTTAAAAAGTAATGGGGAAATTCCCATAAGTAGACCGAAGATTACTTATACTTGTTTTTGCAAAACTCGTCAATACCTTTTTTCTAAATAAGTAAATATTTTTAGAGTGATGTTATTAATTGTTACTTATCTTGAATTTGCAAAATTTACTTTTACTAAAGTAGATGAGTTAGATTTATAGTGATCGTGAACTAATACATCATAAGTTTTACCTGCTAAAGTATTAAATTCAAACGCCATCATATTAAGTTCTTTTCCCGATCCAGTCACTCCGGCTCTAAGATGTTGCACGACTTCAGAGTCTTGCATAATTAGCGCACTGTAACGGGCATCTATGGAAAACACACCGTCAAACGTAACCCAGGTATCGTTATTGATTCGCTTCAGTCCTCGCATGAAAGTTGCGCAACCTGGCTTCACTGAATCTTCATAACAAACACACGAACTCAGTCGCGCCACAGATTGTTTTGTATAGGCTCGAAAAATTTCAACATTGACCGTGATACAGCCTTCCGGTGCGGTATCTCCAAAATAGTACGTGCTGTCAAGAAGCTGAATCTGATGTTGATCCATCTTCAATAAAAGCGGATTTTCTTTCCGTTTCTTCACGATTGTTTCCTCTTCCTCACGCTCTTCGGTAGTGGTCTTGCCATCTTTTTCTGTCTCAATTTTTTTCTTCACTTTGACCTGATAGGAATAGCTGACCTGCGTATAAAACGACTCTGGAATCGTCTCCAATGCGATAATTTCAACTTTCAGTTGTTCGCCAGATTTGAAGACAGTTCCGTTCGTTTTCAATGCCAGATTGCCATCCTGCCACTCTGCCTGGACAGAAATACTAGTGAGCAAAATTATCAAACAAGCCAACAAATTCGCAGTTTTCATAAATCATCCTGAGCCGAAAAGGTTTGAGTGAGCATTTTCAAATTTTAGATTTTACTTAGTTTCCCCATGTTCTTTAACGAAGTCAGCCAGCATTTGTTGCGCTAATTTCTTTGCTTCTTCTACTTTTCCCAGACGGATTAAATTCAGCGCTTCTGAATCCACAAATCCGCGCAGAAAATCGCGACGCGTATTGTAATCCGGCGTGATCTCACGAAAGTCCGCACGGAGAGCTGACGTAATCTCCAGCAAAGTCTCGAATTCAGGGCCGATTAAATTCTCAATTTCACGTTTGACTCTTTGCGCAACGGAAGGGCTTTGCCCTGCGCTTGAAATGCTGATTTGCAATGCTCCACGCTCAACAATCGCCGGAGTAATAAAATTGCAAAGCGCCGGTTGATCTACAACATTGCACAGCATATTGCGAAGCTCAGCGGCTTTGGCGACTTGTCCATTCACTGCTTGAAAATTCGTCGCACAGACCACCAAGAATTTTTCTTCTAAATCTGAGTCATCAAATTTTCCACAACGATAAGTTATGGTTTCATTTTCGACCAGTGTTTGCAGGGTTTCGGTTAACGTCGGACTGACGAGATGAACACGCGCGCCGGCATCCACCAGTTGCAGCAATTTACCTTCTGCGATAGGGCCTCCGCCGACAACTAACACCGGGAGATTTTTTAGATTGAGACAAACTGGAAAAAAAAGCATAATTTTTTAGAATTTAATCGTCACCCTTTCCACGTTCCGGCTCCAAAGAAATATTCTTCTTGAGAACGCGGCTCAAAAATGATTCGATCAGCACCGTTATCTACTTTTGTTAAGGCGGCAAAAGTATACACGCGCTGTTGCAGTTCGCCCTTTCCCTGGCCACCACTCATGTTTCCCTGCAAAACAACAATACTGCCTTCAGTAATTAAAGAGCCATCAACATCGAAAACAGGTGGAAGAATTTCCTGAATGGTTTGTGCATGTCCCTGAAAAGTTGATGAGACAATTTCAGGGCGCCGCTTCCAGACGAAGACATCACCAGGTTTCAATCCGGCTTTCAAAAGGCTTTTCAAATTCGTCATTCTTCCCTGCTGATCGCGATAAAATGTGACCAAAGAAAATTGGCTGCGCTCTTCCTGAAAACTCATCGTCCCAGCATTCAACATACACCTACGCATTTGCGCGTCGGTCACGCCCAGTCCGAGTTTAAACGTCATCGCCGTAGAAAGTTTCGGGCCGACCTTAAAACTGAAACTTTTGTTTCGCGATTTCAGATAATGATGGCGCAGGCAGAAAGCAACATCAGCGCAATCCGGCAGTATTTCCGCGCTGTTAAGTGGCGTAGTAATCAGATTACGCAACGCGGTTGGAGTATCGGCATTTAGAATTTCGTCAGAGATCGACTCAGCGCGTAAAGGAAAATTTGCAATCCATTTTCCAAAACTCAAACACTGGGCAGGATTATTCAAATCACAAGCCATCATTCACCTCTTGGTAAGTAGGGAGAACACAAATAGATTAAAGGGGAAGAATTATGGAGAATTTCAGATGAATGGGAATTCGAAATGGGAAGCATGGAGTACAAGCTTCAGCCTGGTTTTACATTGGCG
>JAYTCQ010000020.1:0-56119 GCA_043736395.1 Blastocatellia bacterium
GCAATTCATAATTCAAAAAAACTATCTGAAATATTGTTAACCGAGGATTTATGACTAATCAAAACCTGATAAAAATAGAAGAAGCCTGGTTCGCTGAAGTGCCGCGCTTCAATGCAATGCCCGGGATGAAACGTCTGCTCGACGGAGATTTTACGGCTGCGCATTACGCTTCGTTGCTGCGCGAAATTTATTTTTATGCACGAGAATCGCCGCCGTTTTTTGCTGCGATCCTGATCCATTTGCGCGGCGCGCAACGCGGTTACATCAAAAAAATGTTGCAACACGCGAGCAGCGAAACAGGTCACGACGAATTAGCCTTAGCCGATTTGCGTGCGCTTGGTATCAATACGGATAACATCCCGAATGAACGTCCGCTGCCAGCGACGAGCGCGATGATCGGCTTTTCATTTTACCTGATTCAGTATCTCAATCCGGTGAGCTATTTGGGCTTTGTGTTTCATCTGGAATATTTGCCCACGCATTTCGGACAAAAGTACGTGCAAGGATTTTTGCAAGCGGGTGTGCCGATGGATGCGATGTCATTCCTGCTGGAACACAACGAAGCAGATGTCGGACACAATTTGTTGATGGCAGATTACGTCGAAAATCTTTTGCTCAATCCGCACGATGTAGCCGACACCATTTATGCGATGCAAGTGACGACAGTTTTATTTGCCAACGTAGTCGAAGCCGCGTTTCGTCGCGTAGATGAAGGCGCAACAAAAGAGTACGGCATCAATCACGCAGAATTTACGGCGCAAAGGGTCAGGCAGGACGAAAAAGCTGTTTGATAAATAGTTAACGTGAATTCGTAAATAGAATGTTTTAAGCCGTGTATTTTCTATTAGCCCAGCCCGTTTACGGCTGGGGGCGATGGCGAAAAAAGTTATTACAGCCCAGTTTACTGGGCTTGCAAGAAGCTTTAGCTAAAGCACGAAAAGCCCGGTAAACCGGGCTGGAGATGATTGCTACAATTTCTCCCAGCCGTAAACGGACTGGGCTAGCAGAAAAATTTTGTAATTAATTTTTCAAACAATCAACCAAAGGAGAAAAACTATGAAACGAACTACCATTTCAATTCTCGCATTTGTTTTTGGGCTTGGCATTTTAGCCTTTGCCAGTACAAAGATCGGGCAACACAATACAGTCAAAGCGCAAGAACCCATTGTGCAACCGATGTACGGAAATTCGCACAAATTGCGTTGTTCCAATCGCACAGGCAGTGGCACGTACGGCTATCAAATGAACGGCTCTCTTATTGGTGTCGGACCGTTTTTAGTGAATGGGCTTTTTACGGCAAATCCTGATGGGACTACCACTGCGAAGGTGCGGCTCACGCTGAATGGAAAAACAATTCCGGCGACGGGAACCAACGGTACTTTTACGACCAATGATGATTGCACGGGTTCAGGGAAATTTTTTGTTCCTGAGTTGAATCAGCAGATTTTGTATAACTTCATTCTCACCGATAACGGCGATCAGATTACGTTGATCAATACGAATCCAGGTATCGTGCTGCAAGGTCATGGCAAGCGGATAGCGCCAGCTTGGCGCGCTCCGCGATGTAACACCGCAATGGTTCTCGGAGATTACGGTTATCGGTTGGAAGGCAGCTTGCCAGGCGTAGCAAATGTCGCGGCGGCAGGATTGATTACAAATCTTTCAGGTGGGCGAATTATTGGCTTTGATGCTGCCAGTTTTAATGGAGCGCAAGTCCCGCGCCGCGATTATCAAGGTACTTACAAATTGAACCGCGATTGCACCGGAACAGGGAATTACAAAGATTCACTCGGTACGACAGTGGATTATGTTTTCACGGTTGTCGAAGAAGGAAAAGAGATTTTTCTGCAAGGCGCAAATGGGAACGGGGATAACGTTTTCGGTGTCGCGCGACGTACAAATTAGATTTGCCAGCGCGAGAAATCGGCGTATACTGAAAGCCATTTCTCCCCAGATTTTCAATTAAAATTAGCCGGCATTCCACTCACATCAGTAGCAGTTTCATTGATGCGTAGCGGGTTTTTATTAACCTCGGCAAATTCGCGGCAGCCTGCGAAATTGCTTTTACATGAAAAGGAAAATTTATGAAACGACGACGAATACTCACCTTCGTTGGAATGGTGATGATGGTGTGTTTGATGGGGCTTAGCGCAACGGCGCAGGCCGATACCATTACATTTACTTATTCAGTCACGGGCAATGCTAATGCCGTGCAAACTGGTTCGGTGTTAGATTTTAACTTTACCCAAAGCACGAATGTGGATACGATTTTTGGCGCGCTGATTGTGACTCCGCAGGGCCGGGGATTTGATTTCACTAAAGTGAATGCCGATGGAAATATTGAGGGGGCGACAGCCATCACATACACTTTTTCCGGCTTGGATAAATTCACCTCGAATGGGCCGGAATTTATTGGGCCTCCAAATGCGCAAGGGGTTTCACTCTTTTTTGGTAGCACAACCATTACAGGTGGAACCGGAATTTTTGCCGGTGCGACAGGTAGCTCAACGTATACGGGAACATTCAATACTGTGACAGGAGTTGGGACTTACACGGAGACGGTGACAATTTCTGCGCCTGGTTTGGTTGCGCCTGTGCCGGAACCTGCGACGATGTTGTTGTTGGGAACGGGACTAGCGGGGATGCTGGCGAAGGCGAGACGGAGGAGGAGAAGTCTGTAGAGTTTTTAAAGTCCATAGAGTCTGTAGAGTCGAAAACATCTCAGACTCTACGGACTCTAAAGACCCTACAGACTCTATGGACTCTATGGACTTTTTAATTCAACTTTCCATTCCCGCGTCCCGATTTTCTCGACGAGAAAATCCACTTCTAAAAATTGTTTGATGACCTCAATATTTGTTTTGGAGTGCTGTGATAACGGCATTGTCATGAACGTTCCTCCGCCTGCCAGAGCCATTGGAATTAATAATTGATCGGCGAGATATTCACCGGCGACGGCTTCGGAATTCAAATAATTTCGTGCATCTTTGACGATCGAATTCGCGACAGCTTCAGCCGTCACGCCGCGTTCACCAAAGCCGGAAAAAACTTCGGTGACGTGCTGGCTGGCGATTTCTACGAAGGCGACATTGCCGGGGCCGGGCGAAGTTTTAATGGTTTCAAGATAGCGATTTTCTTCGGGAATTTCAAGTTTTCGACCAAGTACGGAAATTTCACGCTCGGCAACTTTGTACGGAATATGTGCGACCAACGCTCTGGCAGTTTTTGCGGTAATTTCTCCACGCTCGATTAAATTAAAAGGCTTCAGTTGCGCGGCGGGAATAATTTTGATTGAAAATTTTCCGCCGCCTGCGGGATAAAATCCATACTTTTCTATCTGCGTTTCTACTTCAACTCCCATTGTTTTGAGAATGGGCAAAAAAGTTTTCTGCAAGAAGTCGAAAGGAGGCGCGAACGGATTATGCGTACCGCCTTCTAAAGTCAAAGTCGTAATTTTATTACCAATCATTAGCGCGGGAAGCACTGTTTGCAGTACGAGTGTGGCGCTTCCGGCTGTGCCGACCGCGAAGGAATATTCTCCGGCTTTGACTTCGCCTGGATTGAATGTGAGTTCGGTTGAGCCAATGCTATCGCCGGAAACATTCGCATTTCCGATGGTTGCGGCAGCATTGACGCCGGTCAGATGTTGGCGCAGGAGTCCGGGATTTTTTCGTCCGGCGCGAATATTTTCAATGCGGAATGGCTGCTTGGTGATGAGCGATAAGGCTAGGGAAGAGCGCAAAATTTGTCCGCCGCCTTCACCTAATGAACCGTCAATTGTGATCATAAAACATGGGTCTTGGGGCTTTGGTTTTTGACCTTTGGCGAGGTTACGAAACTGTAGGTTTAAGCCAATTCTACCGCTGTAAAATATAGAAATTACGAATTATTTACTGAAAAAGTCAAAGACCAAAAGCCCAAGCCCCAAGATCAGTTTTTACGCGGCATATTCCGGATATTCAAATTCAATAACTTCACCCGGACGCGCCTGAGCCGAAAGCAGTAACAAAGCATCGCGAAGAACTTTTTTATGCAAATCCTTCATACCAGGTTTTCCTAAAGAATTTCCGATTTTGAAATCTTTCGGAACCATGGCGCGAGGCGGACGCATTTGTTTTGAAACTTCGGGGCTGACCGTAATTAAGACTGTGGGAACTCCGAGCAATTCGATTTCACGTTGTACCGCGACGACCGTGCGGTGGCATACGTTTGGTCAGCCTCCGGTTAAAATGACAGCGTCGGCTCTGGAGCGTTTGGAAATTTCTTCGGCAATTTGCGGAGCCGTCTCTTCATACATTTGCTTGAGCTGCATCGTGTAGCCCATGTATCCAACGTGCTCTTTCGCTATGCCGCCGATGAATCCTTCGGCGTGTAATTCACGTAGCGCGTCAATTGGAAAAACCACGTTGATGTCCTGATCGGCATCGGTGTGATCGTAGTGATGATGCGTCACCATTAATTCCGAAGTTTCAATTTCGCCGCCGATGACACGGAAGGTTAAATCTCCGAGTTCGTCTGCGATATTGAAAGGCGATTGATCTTTGCGATGAACTCCACCAGCTGTGACGATGGCAATTGTCGCTTTCGACAATTCTCGATCGAACGGAGTGAAGGGTACGCATTTGCGGGAAATTAACATAGTAGATGTTGGATGTTGGATGTTGGATGTTAGGAAGAAACTGAAATTCTAATACCCAACATCTAACATCAAGCATCTGTTTTACAACTTTCGCAGCACATCGAAGATTTCTTCGTTGTCTGGTTGCTTGGAAATATCGTGGATGTCCACGTGGGCTAAATTTCCTGCTTTATCAACCACAAATAGTGCGCGTTCGCTGATGCCGTCGGCATCGCGATATGCGCCGTAGGCTTGGGCTACTGCGCCTTTAGGATTGAAATCTGCAAGAAGGTCGTACGTGATTCCGCCAAGGCTTTTTGCCCAGGCAACGTGCGAAGGGATTGAGTCAATTGAAATACCCAAAACTTGGGTATCAGCTTCCGCGAAGCGCGCTAAATCGGCTTCGTAGGAAGGCATTTGCACCGTTCAGACAGGTGTCCAGTCAAGGGGGTAAAACGCAATGAACACGTTTTTATTTCCCTTGAAGTCAGAGAGCTTAACTTTGTTACCAGTGTGACTGGCTAATTCAAAGTCAGGAGCTGCATCGCCAACTTTCAGGCTCATTTTATATCCTCCAAAAAATAGGTGACAGTCTTCCAAAGACCTTGAAATTGATCTTTTTATGCTGTCAATTGATGACGTTGTAACGCTTGTTTCCAAGCTGCGGTGGAGATTATATGCAGGCAGGCTCAACAAGACAACTGTTGAAGTGAATGACAAGAAAATGTGAGATTATCCGAACATGCCATAGGCCAGCAATCCGAGGACGCCAATCCAACTTATCGCGCCAAAGAAAGACATTAACCCGGCTAATCTGTAGCCAGGATGAGCACTGGCGACCCATTTTCTAAAAGTGGAACGCAATTGTCGCAGGCTGCCCGTAATCCACCAGACCCAGCCTCCAAAATTGGCTGTGACGAGGGCTAAGGTCAACGCAATATTTTCATCGGCGCTACTATAAACAACCACGACTCCGAGTGCCGCCGCGGCGCAGCAATTCCAGAGAGGAATGAGGCAAAGCAGTAACATGAATTGACGTGCTGGTCGAGCAGTAACAGCCTCAAACGATTTCATAACCTTCACCTTTAAGCGGGCACTGTAAATTGTAGGGTTACGTCGAGGGAACAGACGCTGGGATGACAAAATAAGTATGCCGTAGAGGCTTCCTCAAAGTCCAGCAATTATTTCTCTTTTGGCGGGAACATATTTCCTCAGGCGGCGTGTAGGGATATGGAAGATCGTGTATAATGCGGTTCTCGTCCCCGATGTTTGGTAATCCCGCGAGCCGCCCCATTCGCCACTTTGTTAATTTCCGGCAAGAGTTTCCAAAAATGTGGCCGCCTGTCCGGCAAATTCGAGAAAATACACCATGAGCGATCTTTCAGGTTATTCAGCAAGCAGGCAAAAAGAGCTTGGAGCTGAACCCGAAACTGGATTTACTGAGGCGCAGACCTTAACTCCTGAAGCAATGACCACACTCACACTCGGCGTTGATTTCGATCACGCTCTTCACAATCAAGCTCTCGACGCGGCGATGGATTCGGCGGTAGATTCGACGCTGGATGCGAAACCCATCCCTTTGATTTTTGATAGTTCAATTCCTACGGATCGGATGGACGATCACATGCTGATTGCGGGGACGCGTGAAGGTGACGAGGCGGCTTTTCAGGAACTCGTGAATCGTTATCGTAATCCGATTACGAATTTTGTGTACCGGATGCTGAACGATTACGAACGCGCCGTAGATTTATCGCAGGAAACGTTTGTGCGGATTTACATGAACGCCGACAAATATCAGGCGAATTACAGTTTTTCGACGTATATCTATCGCATCGCTTCAAACTTGGCGATCAGCGAATTACGTCAGCGGAAACGCCGCAAATTAATGCAGTTTCCGACCTTCTTCAACAAGGAAGGCGAAGAAGTGGAAATGGAAATCGAAGATTCACGCATCTCTGATCCTGACGATTCAATGATTAACGACGAACGTCGGAAAGCGATTGCTAAAGCAATTGCGACTTTGCCTGAAAAATATCGCACCGCCGTCGTCTTGCGGGATGTCGAAGGCCGAAGTTATGAAGAAATCGGAGAAGTGCTGGGGCTTTCAGACGGGACAGTAAAATCGCGAATTAATCGGGCGCGAAACCTGCTCAAGGAAAAATTGAGCGAATTTTTATAAAGTGATTATTCCAACGAACAGTCGGAGTATTTTTAATTATGAGCGGTCACAACCCAAATAAGAATTATCAACCTGATGAGCATCAAGACGTAGCGGCTTTGTTGCGAGGTCTGCCTCAAGTCGCGGCCCCTACGAATTTTGACATGATGCTCAAAGCGCGTATCGCCCAAACAAAGCTCGAACAGAAAGCCGATGTGAGTGCATTGTTACAAGAGCTGCCACGCGTTGCCGCGCCCTCAGATTTCGATTTCAAGCTGCGCGCCAGAATTGCGCAGGCAAAATCGAAAGAAGAAAAAACTTCTCCGCTGGTATGGTTTTCAGAAGTCTTCGGACGAACTTTTTCGTGGGCGCAGGCCGGAGCCGCGATGGCTGCCGTAGCATTGTTTGTTGGGGCGATGACGTTTCAGCTGATGAAGCCAGTGAATAACCCAACAGATACGCGGACAGCAGTTGCAGGGGTGGCCGTTACACCATCAGTCGCTCCAGCGCCAATAAATTCAATTGAGCCAGACAAAACATCTGCGCCTGCCGAAACTGGCACTCGTCTCGTTGCCTCAACAAAAAATTACGCTCCTAAAGTGAGTTCGGTTCAAGTTAAACTTATGTCACCAAATCCAAAGACCCAAGACCCAAAACCCAAGACCAATAACTTCACAGTTATTGAGAATAATTCACCTGTGCCTCCCGAAATTCGCGATGATTTAATTGCTGCGAACACGGTCTTGATTAAGCATTCATCAGGTGAGACGCGAATGGTGAGAGTGGCGGAAGTCAGCTTTGGTTTGCAGGCCGCGAATTTGCGTACAAATTCACCACGTGAAGCGCAAAATGTTGAGATCGCTTCTGCGCAAGTCATTTATTAGAGGTTCGTTGAAAAGTTAAGTTGGTGATTGTTTTAGCTCCAGAGGAAGGGAATATAACTACTCCAAAGGAGCTAACACTTTTTAGATTTTAAGCTACTTATGTTTTTCGTACGATTATTACTAACCGGCATCAGCTTGATGATCTTAAGCCTCGGCATTTTTGCGCAAACTTCGCGAACGAAGATTGTCAAAACCAATGCCCCGCTCGTAGATGAATCAGCACCGACATCCACTCCTCCGCAAGGCCTTCTTTACGTTTCCCAGCGCATAGATTTGCAGCAGCAGCTTTCTGCCGATGAAGCGATTTATTCATTGGATGGCGAACCGCTGCCAAAATTACAATCTACCAGCGTGACGCTTGGACTGGTGATAGACGATCAGGGACATATCATTACGCGCCTGGCGAATGCTTCGCCGCAGACTTCATCCGCGCCGATTACGGTTTATTCGCAACAAAATATTCGACCAGTGACCGCTAAATTTATTGGTATGGATTCCGTTACCGGCCTTTGTTTGCTGCAAGCCGATTTGCCTAATTCGCCTGCGGTCAAGCTTTCACCAGCCGCTCTGAAAGCCAAAGAAATCAGCACTGAAAAAATGGTTCGCATTTTCGGGTTCAATCCAAACCAACGCGGAGGCCGTCCCGGCGTC
Source organism: Blastocatellia bacterium (assembly GCA_043736395.1). Classification (GTDB taxonomy): domain Bacteria; phylum Acidobacteriota; class Blastocatellia; order RBC074; family RBC074; genus JAFDVL01. The sequence continues at coordinate 8,312 of JAYTCQ010000020.1, forward strand.
TCAATGATTCGTCCGCGCATTCATGCTGCCAGTTGCAGCATCAAACGCGCACTGTCAGATTTTCGCTATCATCCCGGCAGCCCGATTTATTATTTGAAAACTTTTCGTCCGCTGACCGAAGTGCAGGATTGCAGCCTGATCGTCGAAGAAGATGGCTCAGTGTTTGGCTTAGTCGCCTTTGATGTTTCCGGTGAGGGTTCGCATCTGGTCTATCCGATAAATCGGTTGCAGCGGTTGGCGGCAATGATTCAGGAAAATCGTCGCTCAATTATTCCGCACGCCTGGCTGGGCGCGACCGGAGAAAATTATAAACGAATGGTGAAGCCTGCGAATTCGTTGACGCCAGAAGAGAAGGGCGTCTTGATCGCGATGGTGTTCCCCGACAGTCCGGCGGATATTGCCGGAATCTTGCCGCAAGATCGCTTAATTAGTATCAGCGGAAGAACTGTTACCACCGGAGCCGATCTGCGCGACACCTTGCAATTATTACCCGCCGACAGCGAAGTCACTTTGCAAATTCGACGCAATTCAGTCCTGAAAACTTTGCAGGCGAAGTTGGTTCCATCTCCCGCAGGGAATGCGAAAGATCAACTTGATTGGATGACGCGCCGAATGGAAGAATATGCGCGAACCGCTGAAAGCCTGCCGGAAAATGATCCGCGCCGCGCTGTCGCTGAAAAGAAACATTCAACGATGAACAACATCGTACGCGGCATTTATGGAGCCGCTCCATTAGGTGTTGGACAGCGCGTGTTGTATGGCATCGAAGTCGCACCTCTGACGCCACAACTGGCAAAATATTTACTGGTCGAGCAGGGAGTTCTGGTCTCCTACATTATTTCTCCCGGCAAAGCCCAACAAGCCGGAATCAAAGCCGGAGATGTCATTCTCAACATCGGAGAGCAAAATGTTTCGTCTCTCGAAACGTTTGTGAAGGCTATGAACGATAGTAAAGAGGACGCACTGGAAATCCAAATTTCAAGACGCGGTCAAATTTTGAAAGTGAAGATGGCTCGATAGCTTCGTAGCGTAAGCAGCCAAGCTTACGAATTTATTTATATTTTTTCTCATTAGCCATATTTTCTAGAAGGTGTAATGGAAACCCCCACGGATAGATAGATTCTTTTCATCTCTACACCCTATTTCGCCGAACACCCTCCACTGGAATGGATCAAAGTTACTCACCCGCTTCCGGGTTAAGAGCCAATTTGGGTTGTGAAAATGTTGCCTCTGAAATGCGCAATCTAATCAATGGAGGTGTCTCAATGTTTCCAAAAATAAATAGTATTTTTCGCGTTCTCTTCTTAGTTTTTATCGGCCTTTTGATTTTTACTCCAATACAAGCCCAGCAGCCATTTTGGACAACTCCGCCAAACGCTCCTGCTAAAATTTATAGTAGCTATGAAGTTGGCAATACTGTAATCATTGGAACAGTAAGCGGGGTGTATCGCCTGTCTAATGATGGTACAAACTGGATTAGTTCCAACACTGGATTGCCAGAAAAGCCTGGGGCGACCTATTTCTTCGCCCACGGCAATACATTATTTATTAATACTGAAAAAGGTTATTTTAAATCGAGCGATCAGGCTAATACCTGGATACCAGTCACTGTGCCATCAGGTATTTATTCCTTATATTCAAGTGGAGCAATTTTATATGCGTTAATTCTGGAACCGGCACCGATTCTACATCGCTCACTAAATAATGGAGAGTCGTGGGAAGTTGTAACTGACAAATTTCCTGTTACCAGTCCTCTTGTAATAGTTGGAAATGATCTATTTGTTTACAGTCGTACGGCATTGTTCCGCTCTAGCGATAATGCACAAAGTTGGAAAGAGCTGAAGTTGCCTGAAAACGCATATATTTGGGTGCTAGGGAGTAGTGACGGGATTCTGTATTTGACTGGATTTGTATATGAAAACGAACCGAATAGAATCTGGAGTTCTGCCAATCGGGGTAATTCTTGGGATTTAGTAAGAAAACAACTTCCGTATACTACGCAGTCTTTGATAGTTTCTGGCGCAAATATGATTGCAATTAGGAGTAAGCTCGAACCTCCAATGGGTTTGTATCAATGGACTGATGTTTCCTCAGATGCAGGTCGAACCTGGGAAAGTAGATGGTTTGCGATTGAAAATTACAGAGAAATAGGGGGACCTTTTGTAGCAGATCTTACGGGAAATGTTTTTCTTAAAGGGAATTCATTACATATCACTACTGCATCCACTGGTCTTAAAATTAACCGTAATTTTATGAAGCCGACAGTCGCGGCAGTCTCAGCAGCCAACTACAAAATTTCTCCGCTTTCCAATGAAAGTATCGTTTCGGTCTTTGGTTCTGGGTTTGCTTTGACGACGGCTGCCGCAACGAGTGTGCCGCTTCCCACCAGCCTCGAAAATACCTCGGTTACAATTACGGATAGTACAGGCGTAGAGAAAATTGCACCCCTGTTTTATATCTCACCAACGCAAATTAATTTTCAGATACCAGCCGGACTCGCCAATGGTGTGGGGACAGCAACTGTTAATTTGTACAATCAAATTGTGGGCAGAGGAGTAGTTTCGATTACGAATATCTCACCGGGATTATTCACGGTGAATCAAACAGGTGAAGGCTTCGCTGCCGCCAATGTGCAGCGGGTCAAAGCGGACGGCACGAGTATTTTTGAACCGATTGCGCAATTCAATTCGACTACCAGCAAATTCACAGCCATTCCAATCAATGTCAGCTCGCCCTATCAGGCATATTTGAATTTGTACGGGACAGGGATTCGCGGTCGCAGCAATCTTGCCAATGTCAAAGCGACAGTGGAAGGCGTTGATGTTCCTGTGGTCTACGCCGGAGCGCACGGTTCGTTTGTAGGCGTGGATCAAATCAATGTTTTATTACCTTCATCACTAGCGGGAAAAGGCGAAGTTGAGGTTGTGTTGACGGTTGATGGGCAGATTGCGAATGCAGTGAGAATTGCTATTCAATAATCACGCGAGCGCAACGTAGCGCAATCCAGCCATGGTTGCGACAGGCTTTGGCACAAAGCCTAATCTTTCCCATTACCCCGACTCTGGCTACATCCGCGACTATACTCAATCGAAAAAAATTGGTTTCCGTCAAAGTTGCGAAGGTGAAATAGATTCGCCTTTTGCAAAGGCGGTCGCAAGCCTGGCTGGTTATGCTACTTCATGAAAACAGAAAAGCAGGCTTACATAGAGCCTGCTTTTTCTTTGTGTGTGAGTTTAAGTGAGGGTCAAAATCCAAAAAATTGTGAAGCGCCGCTGGCGGCGATTCCGACTGCGACATGGATTAGTGTAATCACGCAGTAGACCGCGATGGAAAGCTTTAAGCCCCATTTCGCTGAACGTAAATGCGACCAATGATAGAAGCTCAGCGCAGCCATCATTCCCATACAAATCTTGAAGAGCATGAATGTTTCAGGGCCGCCGTTCAGAAAATATTGCATCAGTTGATTGGCTTCGGTGGTCTTTCCGGTTTGCGTCCAGAAGAGCGTCAATCCAGCGTCGAAGAAGTTCAGAGTAAATAATAAAATTGCTTGCTGCATAGACGTAAACCTTAATTTTTCATGCATGGTTGTTCGTCCTTTTTATCTGAGTGGGTGCAATGGTAGTAAAGGGCGAACGAATGCAGTGTTCCAGAAAAAAATTGGGGGGAAGATGCTGGATACTAGATGTTGGATGCTGGAACTTGCGCCGTCAACATACAGCCTAATATCCAGCATCCAACATCTAGTATCCAGCATCTTCCCCATCATCTTTCTTTCACCTATCTAAACTGATAAACTGCACTTTTCTTTTTTGCCACAACGAGATTTCGCCCATGTCAGCAAGAGTCAGCGTTTTTATTTACATTGTGATTTGCCTTGAAGTCGGTGTCCTGCTGGCTTTGTTGCCGTGGACGGATTACTGGGATGAAAATTATTTTCTGACCTTTGTCGCCGCCAAGCTTCACGCGAAGTGGTTAGTGACAGCCTTGCAGAGCGGGTACTTTAAAGGAGCAGTTTCGGCGCTGGGAGTTCTGAACATTTTCGCCGGAATGCGCGATATGATTCGATTCCGCGAAAGTGTCAGCAAATTGAGCGAATGGGAATCGTCAACGAACATCAAAAATTAACGTCAAAAATTTCTCCGCCCTGGGTCTACCTCATCACGAATCGTCAGGCTTTTCCTTCTCCACAAATCCAATTAGAAATTATTGCTGAAGCGGCACAGTCCGGATGTCAATTCATTCAAATCCGCGAAAAAGATTTAAGCGCGCGAGAGCTGTATGAATTCACCTGTGCTGCCATCGCCGCAGCACGTCCGTACGGCGCAAAAATCTTAGTCAATGATCGCCTTGATGTGGCGTTAGCGGCGCGGGCTGACGGCGTTCATTTGCGGGTGGATTCGCTCACGGCTGAAAGCGTCCGCAGCGTTGTCAAGGATTCGGATTTTTTGATTGGCGTTTCGACACATTCTTTGGAAGAAGCTGAAGCGGCGAAAAATGATGGAGCGGATTTTATTGTGTGTGGGCCGGTGTTTGAAACGGCTTCGAAAGCGCAGTACGGTGAAACGCTGGGACTTAATAATTTTGCCAGTATTTGCGCTAAAATAGATTTACCGATTTTGGCTTTGGGCGGAATTTCAACAGAAAATTTTACGTCAGTTTTATCACGCGGAGCTGCGGGAATTGCCGGAATTGGTTTATTTCAAAATCGTCAGGCTCTGGCAAGCAGCATCAAGATGATGTTATCATTAGGAATTCAACCACAAGATTGAGTATGCGAACGGTTTTAGCGATTGCCGGATTTGATCCTTCAGGCGGTGCCGGTGTGGCGGCGGATTTGAAAACCTTTGCGGCGCTGAAAACCTACGGGATAGCGGCGATTACTTCGCTGACTTCGCAGAATACGCAACAAGTATTCGCGACTTTCCATCAATCGGTTGAAGTGGTGCGAGCGCAACTGATTCCGCTCTGTGAAGATTTTCAAATTGATGCGGTCAAAATCGGGATGCTCCCGACGCGTGAATTGATCGAATTAGTAGCGGAAATCGTTAAGACGTACGGCTTGAAAAATATTGTCATTGATCCGGTGTTTCGCTCTTCCAGCGGACACGATTTAATTGACGCTGAAGCGCGAGAATTATTGTTCGAAAAACTGTTTCCATTCGCTGCCGTGATTACGCCAAATTTGGATGAAGCTGCGGCTTTATTGCAACGCAAAATCGAGAATGAAATTGAAATGAAAGCGGCGGCGGTTGAACTTCAGCGACAAACAAATTCTTCGGCAGTGTTGATTAAAGGCGGTCATTTAAAGGGTGAGGCATTGGATGTTTTATTTCACGAAAATGCTTGCAAGATATTTTCTGCGCCGCGAGTTTTGACACGCAATACGCACGGCACAGGTTGCACGCTGGCTTCTGCGGTAGCCGCATTTTTGGCGCAAGGCGCGACAATTCCAACCGCCGTTCAGCAAGCGAAAGAATACGTGACCGAAGCTTTAAAAAATTCGATTGAGGTTGGGAAGGGGAAAGGCCCGCTTAATCATTTTCATCATTTATGAGTCAACTGAACGACAATCTCGAAGACGAATTATTAGTCCGGCAATCAGACGAAAAGCTAGCGCATTTCGATGTGCAGCGCATCACCGAAGCCTTGATGCGCGAATCAAAAATTACGCTTGAAATCGCGAATCATATCGCGCTGGAAGTGAAAGAACAGATTCGTCTTTCGGGGATTCAGGCTTTGACCGGGCCGCTGATTCGCGGACTCGTAGACGCCAAATTGCTTGAACGCGGATTGATCGCCGCGCATCGTTTGCACGCTCGCCTGGGCGTTCCAATGTTCGATGCCGATCAAATTATTCAGGGTGTTTCGACAGAATTGAAATCCGGTCACGGGCCGGAAGCGACAAGTTTTGCGCTGGCTGAAGCGATTAAACGCGAATACGCGATGCTCAATGTTTTTTCTGAGCAAGTCGTGAACGCGCATCTTGCCGGAGACATTCATATTGAAAATCTCGGCGAAGTGGATCGCCTCACGACAATGGTCGGTTCCGTAGATTTCATCAAACGTAATGGAGTTGTTTTACCAGGCGGATACACGGGATCGCGTCCGGCCAAACACCCTGAAGTTTTGGCATTACATTTAGTGAAATATACGGCGGCCTTGCACGGATATTTCAGCGAAGCCATCGCGTGGGATTCGGTCAATTACGCGTTTGCTCCGTTGCTCGAAAATCTCACGCACGAAGAACGCAAGCAGGTGGCGCAAACATTATTGTTTGAACTTTCAACGCCAGCGATTGCACGCGGCGGACAGCCGATGCGATGCGACCTGCATTTGGACTGGGACGCGCCGAATTATCTGCGCGAACGTCCCGCCGTTGGCCCTGGCGGAGAACAGCTTGAGAAAAGGTATGATGATTACGGCGACATCGCCCGCGATTTTTTAGTGACGCTTTTTGAAGTTTATTTTGAAGGCGATGGGCAGGGCTTACCGCTGACCGGAGCGCGTTTGGTTTTGCACGTGACTTCGCGGTTTGTGGACAGCGTGGGCTATCGCACCTTCCTTGATTTAGCTTCGCGAGTTGCTGCCGGACGGGGTGGAATTAATTTTACCTTTGATCGTTCGCCCTCGGAAGACGCGACGCTTTCGGCGTTCACTAAACGGTACGGAATGGACCCGGGATTGCTGAATCGTGCCGGTGAAAGCTGGCAATGGCGTTCGGCATTATTTTCTTCCGTCGCGATAAATTTGCCGCGCATCGCACGCCGTTCGGACAACGATCAAGTCAAAGTATTTGAATCCATCCGCGAAGCGTTGGAGCTGGTGGCACAGGCTTCGCTGGAAAAAAGAGTTTTCATTGAAAAGCTATTATCGCGCGGTGAATCCGGAGTGCTGGCTTTGCTGGCAGTGCGTCCAAACAACGAACCACTGCTCAGATTAAGCTGGACTGCGCACGCGATTTGTCCGCTTGGACTAAGTGAAGTTGCTGAACAAATCATTGGGCAACCGCTCGAAAAATCCAAAGAAACGCAGGCCTTTGCCGAGCGATTAATTCATCATTTACACGAAGAAATCGAACGCTTATCACTCAAACATAAAGTTCGCTTTATTCTGGCGGAGTCGCACGACACAACTGCGTCAGTTCGATTGGCAAAACTTGATGGCGCAACGCAAAGCTATTCCAACGCGGCAAAAATTTCGAGTGAAAAATCGCTGACTGCGCTGGAGCGTTTGCGAATTGAGGGCGATTGGCAACAGGACAAAATCTTTGGAGCGTTCACTGAATTAACGAGTTCTGAAGTTGAGATGAGCGCGGAACAATTGGCAATCCTGATCTCACGCGCCTTTTACCAGACGGGCAATGCGGCGCTGACCTTTGCGGTTAGTTATTCAATTTGTATTAGCTGCCGCGAAGTTACAAAAGGGATTCATGGTTCCTGCGAAAAATGCGGCTCATCTAAAATTGATATTCTGGCACAACGAGATGGATATTTTAGCCGGATAACTGCTTGACGCAGGAGCCGATTTTTAATTGGCCTGCATTTCAATTATGATCTAACCCGACAAATTTTTACGATCTGTCATTTATTTCCCTCTTACATTTTCAAAGGAGAAAATTACATGAAAAAGTCCGTTATCAAGTTTGTAGTAGTTGTCAGCGCGTTATTTGTGCTGGCTCTGACTACAGTCAGCGCGCAGCAAAAAGCTCCTGCCAGCCCTCCGGCAACAGCTGAAACAATGATTGATGGTAAGAAAATTACGATCAACTACAGCCGCCCTTCGATGAAAGGCCGCAAAGTAATGGGCGAACTGGTGCCTTACGATAAAGTCTGGCGAACGGGCGCCAATAAGGCAACAGCGCTAACGACCGAAGTCGATTTACTATTTGGTAAAACGCTTGTTCCGGCGGGTTCTTATACGTTATTCACTCTGCCAACAACGGCTGGGTGGAAGCTGATTATTAACAAACATACAGGCCAATGGGGAATTCCTTATAAGCCTGAATATGAACAGGAAGAGCTGGCGCGGATTGATATGAAAGTTGGTAAAACCGCTGCTCCGGTTGAAATGTTCACCATTAATTTAACCAGCAAAGGAAATAACGGAATGCTGACACTGGAGTGGGAGAACACCAGCGCATCCGTTGCTTTCAAAACCACGAAATAAAATTGAAGCCGACAATTTGTCTGACTCATTAATGAAAAAGACTCCGTTTCAGGAGTCTTTTTCTATTTGCGCTTTTTGTTCCATACGTTGCGCATATTTTAAATTATATTGATCAACTTCTTTGGTGTGTCGCTTTTTATACTCCGGCCACATCATTGAAATTTTAATCCGATAGATCACCAGTTCGCGGCTCACGCCAAAATGTTTGGCAATATCGAATGTCGTTTTCCCCGTCATCACAAAACGTTGCAGCGATGAATACGGCACCAGCGCGGCGGCTCCGACGGCGTAGGCTTCTTCTTCATCAGATTCGTTGTAATCCCGCGCTATCATTTTTCCTTTATCGTTGGTTTTGGCAATTTCCAATTGGTTGGCTTTGTGACCGAGAAAGACGTGGCAGACTTCTTCCATTAACGTCGCCTGATGCCGCGATTTCGGATGATTGGGATTGAGAATGACAAGTTGTCTGCCGTTCGGTAATGGTCGGGTAAAAGTTCCGCCCGACCAATCATTCGCGCCTTTGCCCAGTAAATGTTCACGAGCGGACTGCGAAAGCCCTTCGATCATTTTGAAATCAACGATCATCAATCCGGCGTATTGCGCGAGATCAAACGGATCAAGCGGCTCATCGTCGCGTCTAAGTCCGGCGAACGTCCGCAGGTTACGCGCCGATTGCTCGTATCGTCTGCCCTTCGGAGTAGGCGGTAGCGGGGCTTTCAGCATCGTTGTATTATAGTTTCAGAGTTAGGATGTTAGCGAGTGCCAGCGCGAGTATTAATAAATATTTTTCATCAACCTGTAATTTGCTGGCATAATAATGCTGGTCACTTTGCCTGACGCAAGCCCCTCTTTGAAATCTTCACCTCATCAACAATATGAAAATTTCCACTTCAAAAAGTTGCGCCTTTTTACTTTTATTTGGTTGGCTGTCAGTTTTAATAAGCTCCTGTTACGCGCAGCAAACATTGGTGCCGCAAGGTTCGCAATGGAAATATCTCGATAATGGCTCAGATCAAGGTACGTTGTGGCTTCAACCACCATTCGATGACAGCAGTTGGAAATCAGGCAAGGCGGAACTGGGGTACGGCGACAACGATGAAGCGACGACCGTCAGTTATGGCAGCGATGCCAATAATAAATTCATTACGACCTATTTTCGTACTTCATTCACTCTCGCCAATCCCGCCGCTTTCACCAGTTTCCCTTTGCGCCTCCTGCGCGATGACGGAGCCGTAGTTTACTTAAACGGCATCGAAGTCTGGCGCTCAAATATGCCGGTCGGCAATATTACTGCCACCACATTGGCGACGACGGGCATCGGCGGAACGGACGAAACTACTTTTCAATTAACGACCATTAATCCTTCAGCCTTCGTCGCTGGCAAAAATGTCATTGCTGTTGAAATTCATCAATCGGCGCTCACCAGTTCTGACATCAGCTTTGACCTTGAGTTGACAGGCAGCAACAAAGTGACTGTCACGCGCGGGCCATACCTGCAAACGGGGACGACAAATAGTTTGTTGGTGCGCTGGCGGACGGATATTGCCACGGATAGTCGTGTGCGCTACGGCACCACGCCAACGGAATTAAATTCAGGAATTCTTGAACCGTCCAGCACGACTGAACATATCGTAAAATTATCGGGGCTTACGCCGAACACAAAATATTATTATTCCATCGGCTCGAACGTTCAAACGCAAGCGGGAGGCGATGACACTCATTTTTTTATGACCCCTCCCCTCGCCGCGAAGCCCACAAGGATTTGGGTTTTAGGCGATGCGGGCTTTGGCAATGACGGGCAAAAATCTGTGCGTGACGCGTATGCGAATTTCACGAGAACGCGTCACACCGATCTGTGGTTGATGCTGGGTGACAATGCCTATGACAGCGGAACTGACAGCGAATATCAGAATGGCATTTTCAATATTTATCCCACGTTTTTAAGGCAATCCGTCCTCTGGCCGACGATTGGAAATCACGACACGAATCAAAGCTCGAATCCGGCGGCAGACATTCCTTATTATCAAATTTTTTCGCTGCCCCAAAATGGAGAAGCAGGCGGATTGGCCTCCGGCACAGAAGATTATTATTCATTCGATTATGGCAACATTCATTTCGTATGCCTGGATTCGATGACTTCAGATCGGCAACCTGGCAGCCCGATGCTGACTTGGCTCGCGAGCGATCTGGCGACACAAAATAAATTGTGGGTCATCGCTTTCTGGCATCATCCGCCGTATAGCAAAGGCTCGCACGATTCTGACACCGACACGATCATGAGCGACATGCGGAAGAACATCGTGCCGCTGCTGGAGGCATATAACGTTGATTTAGTCTTGACCGGACACAGCCACAGCTACGAACGATCTTTTTTAATTGATAGTCATTATGGCAGCTCGAATTCATTCTCAGAAAACCTTAAAAAAAATGCCGGAAGCGGGCGCAGCAATGAAACTGGCGCGTATCTAAAAGCAAATCGCAATGTTCACGAAGGCACTGTTTATGCGGTTGCGGGGACGGGTGGCCTGGCCCGAACCAGCCCGCTTAATCATCCGGCCATGAACGTGTCAATGAGTAGCCTTGGCTCTATGGTATTAGACGTAGACGGCAACAAACTCGAAGCAAAATTTTTAAATGAAACGGGAGTTATTTCCGATAGTTTCACTTTGCTGAAAGGCGTCGCTCCGCGGGAAGCCTTTAGTGTTTCTGCCGCGAATTATCAACGTACCGCTTTGGCGGTCGAAGGCTTAATTTCAATTTTTGGCTCACAACTTGCACCATTCACCGCAACCGCTCCATCAATTCCATTGCCGATAAATTTGGCAAACACTGCCGTGAGAATTAAAGACAGCGCGGGCATCGAACGCAATGCGCCGTTGCTGTATGTGTCGCCTACACAAATCAATTGCCAAATCCCAAGCGGCACGAGAGCGGGCAATGCGGTCATCACAATTCTGACTGCCAATGGAACAATTTCGCTTGATAACGCAGTCCTGAGCGATGTCGCGCCTGGGCTGTTTACCGTCGAAGCGACCGGAGCAGGCTTAGCTGCGGCAAATATTCAGCGCGTGAAAAATCAAATTTCTACGTTTGACGTAGTTGCCAGATACGATAACGCTCTGAGCAAATTTGTCGCCGTCCCAATTGACTTGAGTGCGACGAATGAAGACGTCTATTTATTGCTTTACGGAACCGGAATTCGCCAACGCTCAACACTCGCAAATGTCAAAATACAAATTGATAGAATCGAATTACAGCCAATATTCGCAGGAGCGCAGGGCACGTACGTTGGCGTAGACCAGGTTAATGTTTTGCTTCCACAAATTTTAAAAGGACGCGGCGAAGTTCTACTGACGGTAGCGATTGACGGTAAAATTACTAACGCCGTGAAGGTCAATTTTAAATGAGAAATTTGTGATTCATTGATAGATCGGGTATTAAATATCGCTGTTCGCATCTTAGGAAATTATTTTTGGAATAAATATAAATGAAGAATTTCTCTCTCAGATCACTTTTACTCGTCCTTGTTATTTCCACTTTCAGTTTTGCGCAAGCTCCGAAAATTTCCCCTGAAGATCAGGCAGTTCTGGATCGCATTTCCTCCGATTCATTGAAGGGACACTTGTCTTTTATCGCCTCAGATTTGCTCGAAGGGCGCGACACTCCTTCGCGCGGACAGGACATCGCGGCGGAATATATCGCCGCGCAATTTCGACGTGCCGGACTCGAACCCGTGGGCGATGATGGGTATTTTCAGACTGCAAATTGGGTACAGCCCGAAGGCGTCACGGAAGGATTTTCGCTGACATTTTCACGGGCGAAAATGCGCTTCAAAATTAATCCTGAGCAGGTCAGTTTCACTTCCGATCAGGCTTTGAATATTGCGCGCGGCTTATTATTCAAGGTGGATTACAAGGATCAAAAATCCTGGGAAGCGTTAACTGAAGCGCAGGTCAAAGACAAAATTATCTTCACGGAAATCCCTGATTATCGGCGTGAAGAACGCTCTAAGTGGCGCGAATTATTTCAGGCGATGATGACGTTTCAAAACAAAATGCGTGCGCTCAATCCGGCGCTGATTGTGTCCGTAGATCGCATTGAAACGAAGGGAAAAGGCATTGGTTCACGTCGTTTAATTGACCCTGAAAATCGCCCGAATGCGAATGCCGCGCAACCCCTGCTGATGATTCACGATCCGAAAATTGTGAAGATGTTTGACGCGATGAAACCGGGAGCTTCGTTTGCTCGCCTCTCTCTAAATGTTCCGGCGGTGAATGAAAAACCTGTGAAGCTCCGCAACGTGATTGGATTGTTGCGTGGCTCCGATCCAGTTTTGAAAGACACGTATGTGATGGTGACAGCGCATTATGACCACATCGGAATTAAGCCGAATTGCGAAGAAAAAGATTGCATCAACAACGGAGCCAACGACGATGGCAGTGGAACGGTTTCGGTGATTGAACTCGCGAATGCATTGGCGACGCGTGCTGCCAGACCAAAACGCAGCATTATTTTTATGACGGTTTTCGGCGAAGAAAAAGGTTTGCTCGGTTCGCGTTATTACGGACGGCATCCGGTTTTTCCGATTGAAAAAACTGTCGCGGATGTGAATTTAGAACAGGTCGGACGGACTGATGATTCGGATGGTTCGCAAGTGAATCGCGCGAGCATGACGGGCTTTGATTTTTCTGATGTCGGAGAAATTTTCCAGGCAGCCGGAGAATTAACTGGCATCACAGTCTTCAAGCATCCACAAAATTCCGACGCCTTTTTTGGTCGTAGCGACAATCAGGCTTTAGCCGATCAAGGTGTTCCCGCGCATACAATTTGTGTCGCGTTTGAATACCCCGATTATCACGGACTCGGCGATCATTGGGATAAAGTTGACTACGACAACATGGCGCGAACGAACAAAATGGTGGCGTTAGGATTGCTAATGATTGCAGAGAAAGAAGAAGCTCCGAAATGGAACGAAGCGAATCCGAAAACGGCGAGATATGTGAAGGCGTGGAAAGATCGGCAAGGAAAATAAAAGTCCAACAAACTTCAGTTTGTTGAGGTTTTTAAAAGAAGTATCCCTGCCGAAAATCTCGACAAACTGAAGTTTATCGAACATTCATTTCCGCAAAACTCACCGGATACAACTCACGTTTTTCGGACAACGTTTTCAATTCCTGCTGACAATAAGATTGTATTTCGCGCAATGAAAAATAGGGTTTGCTCGCTTCTCCATTTTTCATCACAAGCTGCATCAAAGGTTTTCCGTCAGCATTTTCGCTGCTGAATTTTCTCACCTCATCTCCGATCATCAATCCGTTTTCGTACTTGCGCCACACCTGTTTGCGATACGGAATCGTAGCTTTGCCTTCGCTTAATTTTTGTTTTGGCTGCCCGTTCAATTCGACTAATTTATAAACTCCCGACAGTGCCGGAGCGTCGCGCGAAGTCGAAAGGTCAGTGCCGACGCCGAAGGAATCTATCGGCGCATCTTGCGCTAACAATTCGGCAATTTTAATTTCATCCAAATCGCCGCTGACCATAATTTTTGCTTGATGTAAACCGGCGTCATCAAGAATTTTTCGCACTTGTTTTGCGTTCTGCAATAAATCTCCGCTGTCAATGCGGATGCCTTTGAGAGACGTTCCAATTTTTGTTGCTAACTTCGCGCCGTTGATCGTATCGTACGTGTCAATCAGCAACGTCGTATGCTCGGGAAAAACCTTGTGAAAAGATTTGAACGAATCAAATTCATCCGCGAACGAAATGACCCACGAATGCGCCGCAGTGCCGAAAACAGGGATTCCGAAGACCATTCCAGCTTCGACGTTGGAGGTTCCTACGCAACCTGCGATATACGCCGCCCGCGCTGCGTGTAATCCTGCGTCCATTCCGTGCGCGCGGCGAGTACCGAATTCGACAACGCTACGACCGTTTGCGGCTTCGACAATTCGCGCGGCTTTACTGGCAATCATCGTTTGAAAATTGATGGTGGAAAGCAAAAATGTCTCGACAATTTGCGCTTCAATCAGCGGAGCCGTGATGCGCAAAACGGGTTCATTCGGAAAGAAAATTGTGCCTTCCTGCATCGCCCACACTTCACCGGAGAACCGGAAATTTTTGAGATACACAAAAAAATCTTCGGAGACATGCGCGAACACGGGAAGCGATTTTAAATACGAAATTTCTTCCGCGCTAAAACGCAAATTTTGCAAATATTCCAACGCCTGCTGAATTCCCGCGAGTACCAGAAACGAACGATTCGCCGGGAATTTTCGGACGAATAATTCAAAGCTGGCAACGTCATCTTGACGCCCATTCGCCAGGTATCCGGCAGCCATCGTGAGCTGATAAAGATCGGTAGCAATTCCTAAGTTTTTGGTCATATAAACCGCCTTAGTGTAAAAAGTACACTAACTATAGCGTGAGAATTGTGAGCTGTCAAGATGTTGATTAGGAAATTGCGCGGAGTTGGGTATAATCGGCGTTTCGTAATGTTCGATAAACTTCAGTTTGTCGAAGACGTGCGAAAGGAAATAATTTGTTTTGTAGAGATGTGCGACAGGCTGACAGCCTATCGTACCTTTTAAGGAGTTATCTGTGAAAGAAGGTTGGGAAGCTGTTATCGGTCTTGAAATCCACGCGCAACTCGCGACGGAGACGAAAATCTTTTGTCGTTGCTCGGCGACGTTTGGCGATGAGCCGAATGCGAATACGTGTCCGGTTTGTCTGGCGTTGCCTGGTGCTTTGCCGGTGATGAACCGTCAGGCACTGGAATGCGCAGGCAAGGCTGCGCTCGCGCTTGGGTTGAAAATAAATCTGACATCTATCTTTTCGCGCAAGAATTATTTCTATCCCGATTTGCCGAAAGGCTACCAGATTTCACAATTCGATAAGCCATTTTCGGAACACGGCGCAGTTGAAATTTTATCCAGCGAACGCGATGAAGGCGGACGCCCGATTGAATGGCAGCTCAAGAAATTCGGCATCACTCGTGCGCACATTGAAGAGGACGCGGGGAAATCTGTCCACGACATCGGCGAGGCTACGAAGTCGTACGTGAATTTGAATCGCGCTGGAACTCCGTTACTTGAAATTGTCAGCGAACCGGATTTTCGCACAAGCTGGGAAGCGTACGATTACGTCGCGTTTGTGCGGCGTACGCTGCAAGATATTGGCGTGTGCGACGGCAACATGGAAGAAGGGAATTTGCGCTGCGACGCCAACGTTTCGGTACGCCGTCCGGGCGATCCGTTCGGAACCAGAACTGAAACGAAAAATATCAATTCGCTGCGATTTATTCAGAAAGCGATTGATTACGAAATTGCGCGGCAAATCGAAGTCATCGAATCCGGCGGAAAAATTTATCAGGAAACACGCCTCTGGAACGAAAAAGAAAATCGCACATTTATGATGCGCTCCAAGGAAGACGCGCACGATTATCGTTATTTTCCTGAACCGGATTTGCCACCTTTGGAAGTCAGCGAAGCGTGGATTGAAAATCTAAAATCCGGCTTGCCGGAACTGCCCGAAGCCAGGCGGCAACGCTTCATCAAAGAATATGAATTGTCTCCCGAAGACGCCTTAACATTGACGAGTTCGCGTGCGCTGGGCGATTACTACGAAACCGTAGTCAAGGTTTCCGGCAATCACAAACTCGCCGCGAACTGGGTTTTATCAGAGCTACTGCGCGAACTGAATAATTCAAATATTTCAATCAGCGATTGCAAAGTCACTTCGGAAAATTTAGGAAAAATGATTGGCTTGATTGAGGACTCCACGATTAGCGGCAAGATTGCGAAAGATGTCTTCGCCGAAATGTGGACGAACGGCGGCGACCCTGAAACGATCATCAATGACAAAGGCTGGGTACAGATTACGGACACTTCGGCGATTGAAAAAATTGTAGACGAAGTCATCGCGAATAATCCTGGACAGGTCGCCGGATACAAAGCAGGCAAAGTGCAATTGATGGGATTTTTCGTTGGCCAAGTGCTGAAAGCCAGCGGCGGCAAGGCGAATCCGCAGGCGGTGAATGAGATTGTGAAGGCGAAGTTGGAAGGGGAATTCTAATTTAGTTGGAATTAAATAAATAAATATGACCCTCAACTACGAAAAGCTTACACATCTAAATTTGAAAATTCATTCAACGCTTAATGAGAAATGGGTTCAGGATCGTATTGCTGAAGACCCCACCATTTTAGAGCTTGGCGATGTTATCCTCAAAGATCGAGAAAGAAATCAACCACGTGCGGGACGATTAGATTTGCTTCTTCAGGAAGTCGTCGGAAATCGTCGTTTTGAAGTAGAAATTCAACTTGGAAAAACGGATGAATCACACATCATTCGTACTATTGAATATTGGGATATTGAGCGTAAGCGTTATCCACAATATGATCACACTGCCGTTATTGTTGCTGAGGAAATTACCAGCCGTTTCTTAAATGTTATTTCATTATTCAATGGAACAATTCCCTTAATTGCAATTCAAATGCGAGCGGTGCAGCTTGGCAATTCAGTCTCACTTGTATTTACGACAGTATTAGACCAATTACAACTTGGTCTTGTTGATGAAGATGAAGAGGTTCATGAGGCTACGGACAGGTCTTATTGGGAAACACGTGGATCGAAAGCAACAGTTGCGATGGCAGATGAACTTCTTGAAATTCTCAAACAACATGATCCTGTGCTTGAGCTTAAATATAATAAATTTTATATAGGACTTGCCCGACAAGGACAACCAGATAACTTTGTAATATTTCGCCCTCAGAAAAACTCTATTCGTGTAGAGCCGCGACTTAAAAAAGATGAGGAAATTGAACAGAAGATTGAGGCGGCAGGTCTTGATGTAATGGATTATGACAATCGGTGGAGCCGTTATCGAATTCGTCTAAATAAGGGCGAAGTCAAAAAACATATTGAAATCCTACAAGACCTACTTTATTTCGCATATAAGGAATTTGGTGATGGAACCAATAATTAATTAAAATTTCAGACGTAATGATGCTCCAGAAAAAATTACTACAAATCAGAGCATTAATTCGACTTCGCCATTACGAAATGTCGGCACACGCTACTTCGGCACACGCTACTTCGGCACACGCTACTGAGGAAATGGCAGAAGACAATTTAGATATTTTTGATGTTGAGCAGTCCGTCTTAAATGGAGAGATTACAAGAATTGAAAGGGATGATCCGCGTGGTACAAAGTACATCATTGAGGGTACGGCGGTAGATCAATTAACACCTGTTGGAGTGGTTGGGCGTTTTCTAGGCGATGAACGTTATCTGATAATCACGGTCTATGAAGTTACTGAATTAGAAAGGTAAAAATATGTACGATTATCAATGCCAATATTGCGAAGGTACAGTGCGACCAAAGAAGCTTGCGCATGAGGCTTTTAAGCATAAAAAAGGCTTTGTTATTTTGGAGCACGTGACCATTGGTGTTTGTGATACTTGCGGGAATCGGTATTACAGCGCAGATGTTTTGCATCGGGTTCACGAAATTGCCGCTGGAAAGCGATTGCCTGAGCGGACGACAATGATTCCTGTGGCTGAGGCGGCTTGATACATGAAAACAAATCAATCAACGCTACTAAAAATTTGCAGCGTAATGATCACTTTCAATATGCTGAATGCTTTTACGCTTGCCCAATCCGCGCCGTTTGTTTGGCCGCAAGGAAAAAAGATCGCTTTAAGTTTATCGTTCGATGATGCGCGTAATAGTCAGGTCGAAGGCGGCACGGCTTTGTTGGATAAATACGGCGTAAAGGCTACGTTTTATGTTGTGCCTTCAGCAGTTGAAAAGAAATTAGAAGGTTGGAAAAAAGCTGTTGCCAGTGGGCATGAGATTGCGAATCATTCTTTAAATCATCCGTGTTCGGGGAATTTTTTATGGGCACGCAACAAAGCGATTGAAGAATATTCACTCGAAAAAATGCGTGACGAATTGATGCAATCGAATCAGCGGATCAAAGAATTATTAGGTGTGACTCCGGTCTCGTTTGCTTACCCTTGCGGGCAAACTTTTGTCGGGCGCGGAGTTGATACGCGCAGCTATGTTCCGGTTGTCGCTTCATTGTTTACTTCCGGACGGACGTGGTTGAATGAAGCGCCGAACGATCCGACGTATGCTGATTTTGCTCAGCTCACAGGCATCGAAAGTGACGGTAAAGACTTCGCACAAATTCTTCCCGTTTTAGAAGAAGCGAAGAAAAATAATTTGTGGGTTGTGTTGGCTGGTCACGAGATGAGCAAGAGTGGCAATCAGACTACAAGGTTAGAGATGCTTGAAAAACTGATGCAGTACGCGAACGATCCGAAAAACGAAATTTGGATTGCGCCTGTCGGAGAAATTGCGAAATATGTGCAGACGCAACGAACCAAGTAAGTACCCAGGCGAAATAAAGCAGGCTTAGACAGGATTGACAAGATTAACAAGATGCCAAAAAACTTCAATAAAATTAAGGGATTTCGTAAATCCTGTGCATCCTGTCAATTCTGTCTAGACCGGATTTATTTTGCTCATCTACTTAATTAACCATCAGCCCCCTGAAAAAACTATGACTTTCATGAAACATTCAAAACTTGTACTCGTATTTTTTATTGGAATCTTTTTGGCAGCGTGTGGTGAATCTACGACGGCTCCTGCGAAAGAGGGAAGTTCTTCATCGCCAACGGTGACGAAAGCGGCAGCGATTCCTGCGCTTCAGGAAGGCGACGAAATTGCTGTCATTGAAACTGATTTTGGCAAAATCAAGCTCCAGCTTTTCAGCGATGTTGCGCCGAAGCATGTCGAGAATTTTAAGAAGCTCGTTAACGAAGGCTTCTACAACGGATTGGCATTTCATCGAGCGATTCCTGATTTGATTATTCAGGGCGGCGATCCGAACACAAAGGGCGGAGGACGTGAAACCTGGGGAATGGGACAACCGGATCAACCGAAAATAAATGCTGAGTTTAATGATCGTCCATTTATTAAAGGCACTTTGGGCGCTGCGCGTGGCAGTGAAGTGAATAGTGCCAGCAGCCAGTTTTTTCTCTGCGCCGCGCCGAATCCGCAATGGGATGGACAGTACACGAATTTTGGTCAGGTGATTGATGGGCAGAGTAATGTTCAGGTGATGACACATTCTCCAATTGACGCGAAACAGTTGGTGCAGGATAAGATGGTCATTAAAAAAATGTATTTGGAAAAGTATAAAAAAAGTAAGTAAATTTGGTGTTTTTTCAACGCAAAGGGTCAAAGAGACAAAGGGTCAAAGTTAATGATTTAAAAAATCTTTGTCCTCTTGTTCCTTTGACCCTTTGCGTTGAAGTCTTCTCTTATGCATT
Organism: Blastocatellia bacterium; assembly: GCA_043736395.1. Taxonomy (GTDB): domain Bacteria; phylum Acidobacteriota; class Blastocatellia; order RBC074; family RBC074; genus JAFDVL01. The sequence continues at coordinate 27,812 of JAYTCQ010000020.1, forward strand.
TCATTGAAGCATTAAAGCTTGCCGCTTTCTCAATTATTTCTCACAAACTGCGTTCGTTCCTGACGCTGCTCGGCGTTATTTTTGGCGTCGCTACCGTGATTATCGTCGTGTCGTTGATCGAAGGATTTAATAAATACGTTGACGAAAAAATTGCCGATATTGGCACGAATGCGTTCAGTATCCAGAAATATTCCATTGAAGATTTCTCGAGTGTTGAACGATTAGAAGAAGCGCGGCGGCGCAATCGTGATATTCGTCTGGATGATTATCTGGCGATCAAAGAATTGAAAGGCGATTACATCAACGAAGTCGGCGCGATGGCGGGAACGGCTGGCGAAATTAAATACGAAAATATCAAATTATTTGAGGTTTCCATTCAAGGCGTGAGTTCAAATCTGGCGGAGATTGATCGCACTGAAATTGCCGAAGGTCGCAGCTTTACGAATACGGATGAAGAACATCGTCAATTGGTATGCGTGATTGGTGCGGATGTCTCAGAAAAATTCTTTGCCAAAAAAAGCACTCCGATTGACGAATTTATTAAGGTGGATGGGCATCCGCTGAAAGTCATTGGGGTGGCGAAAGCGCAAGGTTCAGTCTTCGGGCAATCGCGAGACAAATTTATCATGATGCCACTGTCAACGTTTATGGTGACATACGGCGCGCGCCGGTCGCTGCAATTAAAAATTACTTCGGTCAACGAAACTGCTTATGAGAATGCGATTGATCAGGCGCACGCGCTGCTCAGGACGCGACGCAAACTTGATCCATCCGAAGCCGATAATTTTGGCATCATCACGCCGAACGCCATTAATGGATTGCGTGAAAAGATTTTCGGGACGATTCAAATGGTAGCGGTGGGCGTGACTTCGATTGCGCTCGTGGTGGGCGGTATTGTGATTATGAATATTATGCTGGTGAGTGTGACCGAACGAACGAAAGAAATCGGCATTCGTAAAAGCCTGGGCGCGCGGCAATCCGACATTCTAAAACAGTTTCTGGTGGAGTCCGTCGCTTTATCGTTTATGGGTGGATCGCTGGGAGTTTTATTCGCTTTTATGATCGCGAAATTAGTGGAAACATTTACGCCGATTCCGACTTCGCTGCCGCTATTGGCGGTGGCGGTAGCATTATTTGTATCAGGAAGTGTCGGGTTAATTTCAGGAATTTATCCCGCCTGGCGAGCCGCTAAACTTGATCCGATTGTTGCTCTGAGGGCAGACTAATCATCAAGCAAAAAATGAAATACAAATTCCCGCAAATAAAATCATCGCAACCCAAACTAAAGTTAAAACTAATAATGGCTCACTGAAAGTGTTTCGCAGCACACGAAGTTGAAGCATATTTTTTACCGAGATCATCCAGCGTGTTTGGTAATTTGGGAGATCAAAAATTAGCGCGCCAGCAAAATGCCAGCGCGCTAATTGATCACTATTCTTTTTCGTTCGGTTTTTTCCACTCACTTTTTCCATGTTCCATTGAACGAGGTGGCTTACCAAATCCACGACCTTCCTGCGCGGTAAAATCTGCCGGAGGTTGAAAAAGTTCCGATGAAGGTTCACCCCGAACGATGTTCGTCAAACGATAGGTATGATCTCCCTGAAGCGGATCAATGTGCTTGCTCAAAATTACTTCCTGAAGCTCATTGGAATACCAGCGCTCGGTCACAATTTCCAAAGCCTGATTATTGCCGATTTGTCCCACTGGAATCGAAATAGTAGTGCGCGTGCCTTCGGCTTCGACGCCTTCAATATTCTGTTTTCCAAGCGATTCTGTTTTAGCTTTTGATGAATGCGGCGGCTCAGGTCTCATTGGCGGCTCTCCGCCCTTGTGTGTTGGTCGCTGCGAAAAAGTCTTTTGATTCAAATTCAGAACGTAACTTTTTCCTGCGACTGGATCATTAATAAACGCCAGCTTAGGTGTTTCGCCGGAAGCTGCAAAGGAACCAATCGCTGGTAACGATTGTTCGCGGCGCGTGCGGCCTTCGTTATCACGGGAAATGGTGGCAGTTGTTTTATTTTCAATTTTACTGCCATTGCCCAGAATGCGTGTCGCGGTGGTTTCTGACGAAGCCGTAAATGCTACGCCTTTGACGGTCTTGCCACCAAAACGCATTTCCGACGAAAGGAATCGAAACGACGATCCACGCTCAGGATGCTGACCCGGCTCAAATTCCTTTTTTTCTTCAGGTGACGGAGGTTTGTGATCGCGTTTGGCGCGATTGAAATCACGACCTATTCCGCCAGGGCCGCCTGTCTGACCAAATGCGCCAAGGCTAAGGATGCTTAAGCAAATTACAACGAAAACAAATTTAATATAAATTCTGGACATAATAATTACCTCAATATTTATTACTGAACAAAGCGAATTGCGGTGGCTAACCCGTCATCGCTGATGACAACGTCAGCTTTGACAAATTCTGTCTTGCGTTCCCGATTTGTGGGAACTCCCATCGAAGCCATCATCGTTCGCGGGACTTCGACTCGGACTACGTGACCGCTGTCCGCCGCAGATGTTTCTGACAGATATGTCAGTGGAAGAAAATCAGTCACTACCTCAGCGGCCTCAGTCGTTATTGGTGAACGCGAAATTTTGTTTTGTGGACGCTTGGCTGCTGGACGATAGTTCGCTTTCACTACCGTCATCTTTGGTGCAGAAGCATTGATTTCCGGTTTTCCCGTACGCTCAATATTTTCAACTGGCGCAATTTTTTCCGGTATGGTTTGGTTCGCACTTTCATTGGGTTTCTCTGGATTTGACCGTGTCATTAACATCGCAAATCCGAAAAGTAATAACGCTGCGGTTGGAATTGCCCATCCCCAACGCCAATTGAATGAAGCGAGAAATGAAGAAAAAAGATTGCGATGGTTCGCAACCGCTGTTTGATGAGTTCGGTTACCCTCAGTCGCAATCTGATTTCTAATGCGTTGGAAGAGAAACGGCGAATTCACTGCCGCTTCGATTTCATCCTGATCCGCGCGCGTCGCCTTTAAAATCTGGCGGGACAGCTCTTCACTGGAATCATCCTGATTGTAAGAATTTAGTTTCATAACTCTTATTTTAATCGTTTGAAAGCCTGTTGTAAGGCGTGTCTGGCGCGATGCGCGCGTCCTTTCACTTTGGCGTTTGACCAGCCAAAGAATGTTCCGATTTCTGCAACTGACCATTCTTCTTCGTACAGTAAAGTGATTGCCAGGCGATCTTCTGGTTTCAGCTTGGCCAATAATTTTTCAGCCAGATCACGTGAAATCAATTGCATCTCGTTGCTGGAGCCGTTTTTATTTTCGGCTAAGCGGTTATCAAATGTTTCAGTTTCATCATCATTAAAATCACTGAAAACATTTTCCTTACGTCGTTGCTTGCGTCGAAGCTCATCGAAGCAGGCATTCGCCGTGATCCGCGAGAGCCACGCCGCAAAAGAATTTTCCTGCGCGCCCTGAAATCTTCCCAGCGCCAGAAAAGCATTGAAAAAGCTGGTCTGCATGATTTCTTCGATCTGTTCCTGACGCGGAAAAAATCTTCCCGCGATTCCGGCGACTAATCTTTTGTGACGTGCAAAAAGCTGCGCGAACGCGGTTTCATCACCGGCGACAGTCGCGGCGACTAATTCATCGTCAGTCAATGCGACGGTTCGAGGTTCCTCGATTACAATTACTTTGCTAACATTCACCATAGGTACGATTGATACAATAACAGTACTGACTCATCGCGGGAAATTATGATCTTTATCAATTCCCATAGCTACAGACGAGCCGTAACGAGAATTGGTTATAAAAAAATTCAGAGCAGAAATATTTTTGTATCGTATAAAAATTTATGAATAACTGGCTTGAAAATGTTTGGATGGCGCTTGATACGTTGCGCCAGCATAAATTACGGTCTTTTCTGACCATTCTCGGCGTCATTATCGGGACGATGACGGTGATTGTGATTGCTGCTTTTGTATCTGGAATTGATGCACGGGTGGCGACAGAAATTCAATCCTTCGGGACGAATTCAATGTATATCTACAAATTCGATCCCGGCTTTAATTTTGCGCCGACGTATGAAGAACGGACGCGCAAGCCGCTCAGCTTTGAAGATGCGATGGCGATCAAAAATGAATGTTCCTCGGTAACAAATGCCGCGCCAATGATTTCTCCGGTGGATTTTACGCAAGGCCCGATGGTCGAACGGGTGCAGGTCAAATACCGAGAAAATCAGATGTCGAACGCAACAGTGCAAGGAACGATGCCGGATTTTTTCAAGATGGGGACTTCGGAAATTGAAGAGGGAAGATTTTTTAATGAATCCGACAATGCAGTTCGTGCTGATGTGGTCGTAATTGGCAGCGACGTCGCCAATACATTAATGCCAATGATCAGTGCGTTAGAAAAAGAAATCACGATCAACAGCCGACAGTACCGTGTGATCGGTGTCATGAAAAAACGTGACAATTTTCTAGTCAGCGGTGAAGACCCCGGGAATGAAAATAAAGCGGTCTATTTGCCCTACGCTTCGCTGATGAAGATTTATCCAAACCTCGAAGATCATTTCATCATGGCAACCGCTGAAAAAGGTAAGCTGGATGAAGCCGAAGAAGAAATTCGGCAAGTGTTGCGCAAGCGAAGAAAAGTATCCTATAGCTCTCCTGACAGCTTCGGAATTTCTACCGCCGATAATATTGTCAAGCAGTTTCAATCCATTACGGGTGGCGTGTTTTTATTGATGGTCGCGATTTCTTCGGTCGGATTATTAGTGGGCGGCATTGGCGTCATGAATATTATGCTGGTCAGCGTGACCGAACGAACGAAAGAAATTGGCATTCGCAAAGCCATTGGGGCGAAAAAGCGCGACATCATTTTACAGTTTTTGGTGGAAGCGGCTACACTGACTGGCCTTGGCGGAGTACTGGGAATTTTCTTCGGCTGGATCGTGGCGGAGCTGGTGAAATTAGTGATGCCGACATTTATTCCGCTTTGGGCGCCGATTACAGGTTTTGTTGTTTCCGTCGTGTTGGGAGTTGGGTTCGGTTTATGGCCAGCGATCAAGGCCGCGAAGCTTGATCCGATTGAAGCGCTTCGTTATGAATAAAATGCAGAAGCCCGCACGCAGTAAGGGCGTCAGTACACCAGGCAGACTTTTCGAGTTTCGTGACATTTCTTTTCAAATGTGACGATGCCTTTACTGCGTGCGGGCTTCTGCACTAATCTTTCTTGATACATCTGAATTGATCTGACGAGCGTATGTAATTATGAGGTTGGATGTGAAGGGCGATCACCCGCAGCAAAATATTCCGGCAGACGAACCGGAAATCATCGTGCGTTTACGTGCGAAGGATCAAGCTGCGCTCGATGTGCTCTATGAGCGCTATTCGGGATTGGTATATGCTCTCGCGCTCAAAATTGTCCGCCAGCCTTCTGATGCAGAAGATGTTGTCATTGAAACTTTTTGGCAGCTCTGGCAGCAGGCGGCGGATTACAACGATGAACGTGGTCAACTGCGATCGTGGATTGTAACGATTGGGCGAAGTCGTGCTTTAGACCGTTTACGTTCCATGCGCCGGAATCCGACGGTGGAGTCGGAAGAATTTAATCAACCTGTCGCGGATGATAATCCTGAACAGGAAACGTGGATGAATGAACAATCATCTATTGTTCGTCGGGCTTTGGTGAGCTTGCCAACCGATCAGCGGCAGGCTTTGGAATTGGCTTATTATCACGGTCTTTCACAATCGGAAGTCGCTGGAAAATTAGGCGAACCGCTGGGAACGATCAAAACCAGAATGCGCCTCGGCATGATGAAATTGCGCGATCAGTTGCGTCATTTACGAGGGCAATAAAAAATGATGGACGCGGAAAAATTCACAGAATTAGCTTCACTCTACGCCGTTGGCGTATTGGACGAAGTTGAGTTGCGGGAGTTTGAAAATTACTTGCGCAACGCTTCAGCCGCTGAACTGCGTGAATTGAATGAATTAAACGATGCCGCCGCAATGATGCCGCTGGCATTGCCCGCTATGCCTGTTCCTGCTTCGGTGAAAGCCAGATTATTCCAGCGCGTCGAAGCCGAAAATAAAATCACCTCCATCCCTGTGCGAGTTGCGCCGGAGACAAAAAAATCCAGTTGGTTTGATATTTTTAACTGGCAGCCCGCGACCGGATTATTCGCAGCAGCTTCTTTATTGCTGGCACTGACGACCGGATTTTTATTCTGGAAAAACAATCAGGTTTCGCATCAGCGCGATGTCCTCGCGCAGCAGGTAGACAAACTTTCAAAATTAAATATTGCGACTTCACAACAGTTGAACGAATTAGTTACTCAGACGACGAAGCTTATTTCGATGAAAGGGCAGGCGACGCCAAATGCCCAAGCCAAAGTTTTCTGGGATACGAAACAAAATCAATGGGTCGTTTACGTGTTGGATTTACCTGCTACGCCCGTAGATAAAGTTTATCAGCTCTGGTACATCACCACCGATGATCAAAAATTAAGTGCCGCCACGTTCCGTACCGACGCCAACGGACGCGGACAAATTCGCGTGTCTGTACCTTCCTCGACAGTTCCAAAACTAACCGCTACCGCCGTCACGATGGAGCCACAAGGCGGCTCCGCGCAACCCACTGGAAAGATTCAATTGGTTGGCGCAACCGGTGCGTAGTAGGGCAAACTTTCCAGTTTGCCTGTTGGTCACAAGCTATCAATCAAGAAAACCGGGCACCTTATTAAATCTTTCCGATCCCATCAAAATAGTTCGGGATGGAAAAGGCAAACTGGAAAGTTTGCCCTACTCATTGGACATCATCAATCTCGCCAGTTAACATCTGATTTTGTACCAATCCCAAAACTCGGAATTATTCTTTATGAAAAAAACTTTATTACTGGTTTTTATTTTAACTGCTTCCATCGGACTTTTCGCGCAGTCAAAAAAAGATGACAAAGCGAAAAAACAGGACGCCGCGAAAACGCCTGCGGCTCCGGCAACCCCCCCCATACAAGATACGCGCAAGCTGGCACTCGGAGACCGCAATCAGGTCACGTTAGCTGATCTGAATGTTGAGATCACTTCAGACGCGCGGGTGATTGCGATGATGGCAGCTTTGAATGCGGCAGGGTTTGATTTCGAACCGGGGAATCGTGGACTTGGTTTGTTGCGTGCGCAGCTTCGCGAGGATTTAAAAAACATCAATCCGAGTCTGGTGCGACGGCTCCAAAATTATGTGACTTCGCACAATAAAGGACGTATTGACGCGGCTGCGGTTGCTCCGTATTTAAGTCTGGCGCTGACCCTGACTCCGGCTCCTTCTTTCTCAGTTGATGTGGCGGCTGATAAATTGCCGGAGGACGTGCGACAAATTACAGATTTTGCTCAGCTTTTAGAAGAATTCTATCGCGAGACAAGATTTGGACAACTCATGCCGAAATATTTACAGGCGCACGAAACAGCGGCGAAAAACTATGTTCCGTCAGCGGTGAATGCGGTAGCAAATATTATTCAATATTTGCATACTGAGCCGATTTTGGAATTGCCTCCGGCCTACGTTCCGCGGGTACAGAGTACGCCGCGCGAGAAGGTGACAGAAACCTATCGCCTGCAAAATCGGGTGCGTCGCTTTGTGGTAATGCCTGATTTATTGAATACCTCAAATGCGGTGAATCTGCGTGTGGTGCGCGACACTTACTACGTTTTTCTTGGCGCGAATGTGGATACGAATACAGCGGTACGACGCGCCTTCATTCGTTTTGTGCTGGACCCGATTGTAGATCGGCAGGTGAAAGAAGTTGCGACAATCGGGCCACAACTGCGCAAACTCCGCGATAGTCGGGGCGACAAAGCTGCGCCTGAATATAAAGACAACAATGCCTATTTTCTAATTGCGGATTCTTTGACCCGAGCTGTAGACGCTCGAATTGATAGTCTTGAAACTTTGCTCTCACGACGCTATGCCGATGAAAAGGCTTTGAAAAAAGCGATGGACGATGAAATCGAGCGCGGTGTATATGAGCTGAGTTTTCCTTATGAGCGTGGAGCCGTGCTGGTCTATCATTTTTACGATCAGATGCGTCAAGCGGAAAACGCCGGGATTGACATCAAGCAATATCTGCCAAGTTTTTTGCAGAATATCAAATTCGATCAGGAAGCAGCGCGCCTAACTGACAATGCGCAACGGATTGAACGGTACAAAACGGCGCGTGATTTAGCATCGAAGAATGCGCCAACGTTGACGAATTCGATTTCGAATGCCGATGCAGACATCGTCGCAAAAATTGATGAAGCCGACAAATTAATTCGTGCGGAACAATTCGATGGAGCCAAAGCTGTTTTGAAAGATGTGCTGAAAGTTCGTTCGAATAACGCGCGCGCTTATTTTGGATTGGCTGAAATTAGCAGTAAAGCTGCTTCAAAAATGAAGACGGAAGATCAATCACGACGCGACGAAGAGTTATACGCTTCGGTGCAATATTACAAAGACGCCGCGGAGAATGCTTCGAAAGAAACCGAGCTTTGGTTGATTCAACGCAGTTACGTTTCAGCGGCAAAAATTCTTGATTTCCTTGGGAATTCCGGTGATGCGGATGCGGCTTTTGCGATGGCGATTAAAATGGGAGACATCCCGAATGGCGCTTATCAAGATGCTGTGAAGGCGATGAAGGAAAAGGAAGCGCAGAAACAAAAGCCATAAAATTAGTCAAATGTAGCGTAACCAGCCATGGTTGCGACAGGCTTTGGCACAAAGCCTAATCTATGACGCAATCACAACTTGAATGGTCAGCATATATCTTCGTATATCTACAGTAATGTTGGTAGAAGAGAGAATACGGAACAGACAGAAATAACGAAACACACGGAATAAGAATTCTGCTTGCAAATCATTGGATCGTACAGAAATTCTGTCTGTTCCGTTATTTCTGTGTGTTCCGTATTCTCTGCCTTTTCCTGGCATGAACTCAATTCCATTAATGGATTCAGAAATGTTATAGATTAGCTTTTTTGCTACGGCAAAAAAGCTGTCGCAACCATGGCTGGATTGCGCTACGAAAAACAAAAAGCCGAAGCTTTTCAGCTTCGACTTATTAAAAGGAGGATAAATGAAGAAAGAAACGGACAGCTCGCCGATAACTCGCGCTATCGGCGAACCATCGCGACGCCAGTAGCCGGCAGCACCCGGCGCAGGTAGTGTAAAGTTTCAATGCTTCATTGATTCCAGAAAAAATAATGCAGAAGCCCGCACGCAGTAAGGGCACCTTCGCTAATCAAAAAATAGGCCACGGATTTTACGGATCAAGCGGGTTGACGCGGGTCTGAAACCACGGAGAACACGGAGCAAGGCGCTATCATCTGCACTCGACTTTTCGCTCCTCTGACAGTTCCCGCTTCTCTCAAAAAACTCCGTACGCTCCGTGTCCTTCGTGGTCTATTCTTCTGTCATACTGGCGCCTTTACTGCGTGCGGTTTTCTGCATTCCTTCAAACTTAAAAAAAACGGTAGATACTCAGAATTCCCTCACAGACTCTGAATCTCTACCGTTTTTGGCGAATAGCCACTCTGGTTTACGTTATTTCAGACTCGGTCTGAAAGAGAACGGCGTCGTTACTAGCTGCTGACAATTCTTCATCGCCAGCGTCAGAACTTTACCACTCAATTCCAATTTAAGTCTTCCTCACACGTGCATACACAAACGCGGGAGTCCCGTGAATGTTCCGAAAAAATAAAAAAATTATGAAGGATTTTCTGGTGGGAGTTATTTTCGCTTTTTAAAGCGGGCAGCTCCGAGGACTTCATCCGTATGCATCGGCGTCGCTTTATTAAGGACTACGTGCTGAATCATGATCAGGAGCTGATCTTCTCTGCCGCGAAATTTTCCACTCAGCGGGAACTCGCCCGTTTGAATGACTACGCCCTCGCGTACCATATTCCAAAATTCTTTTTGCGTAATCCAATATTCAAGATCGTTATTCGTGGTTATCCGCGCGTTTTTTTTTCTGGTCGCCATAACTGTGAAGCTAATTTATTAATGAACTTATGTTTGCTATCCACGCATAAATTATCACACTTCACGAGTCAGAGAAAATCGCTGGGAGCGCAAGCATCCTGCTTGCCCCGCGAGCGCGTGTAACGCCGCTCGCGTACCGTGGCGAGGAGGGCACTTGATCTTTCAGGGTATCTTCTCGCCACGGCGTTTGCGATGCTCGCGCTGGCAAACGAAGCAAGCAGGATGCTTGCGCTCCCAGTTAGGCCGCCATTGCAGCCTGTTTCCGCAATTGAATGTAAGGCTGAATGTCTTTCATCATTTTTTCGAAATCTTCAAATCTCAACGATTGCGGGCCGTCTGACCAGGCTTCTTCAGGGCACGGATGCACTTCGGTCATGATGGCATCGGCTCCGATCGCGACGGCGGCTCTGGCAACGGGCGGGACGAGGCTACGCTTACCGGTTCCGTGACTTGGATCAATCACAACAGGCAAATGCGTCAATTCGTTGAGCAAGGGAACTACGCCGAGGTCGAGCGTATTTCGCAGCGCAGTTTCAAATGTACGAATGCCACGTTCGCAGAGCAAGACGTTTTGATTGCCGTGCGAAACGATGTATTCAGCAGAGAGCAAAAATTCCTTGATCGTCGCAGATAAGCCACGTTTCAGCATCACAGGTTTATTCACCTTGCCGAGTTTTTTGAGCAATTCAAAATTCTGCATGTTGCGTGCGCCAACTTGCAGAATGTCGGCGTACTCCGCGACTAAATCTACGTCATCGGAATTCAGCAATTCTGTCACAATTTTTAGCCCGGTTTGTGCTCTGGCTTCGGCGAGAAGTTTTAATCCTTCTTCGGCTAAACCCTGAAATTCATAAGGTGAAGTGCGCGGTTTGTAAGCACCACCACGCAGGATTTGCGCACCGGCTTTGGCGACGCATTCAGCCGTAGACATTAACTGATCGCGCGTTTCGACGGAACACGGACCAGCCATGACGACTAAACTACCATCGCCGATTGTGACGTCGCCGATCTTGATGGTAGAGCGTTCTTTTTTGATTTCGGCGCTGACCAGTTTGTACGGTTGCAGAATAGGAAACGCGTCTTCGACTCCATCGGCAGATTTCAGTGATTCGATATGCTCCTTTTTATCGCCCTTACCGATGGCGGCGATGACGGTTCTTTCTTCACCGTTGAGGACGTGCGGAACATACCCAAAATCGCGAATTCGCTGGGAAATATGTTCAATTTGTTCAGGTGTGGCATTGGCAATCATGGCAACGATCATAGTGTTCTCCTTAATTTATGAGCGGTTAGCGATTAGCTATGAGCGGTTAGCCAGAGGGGAATGTTTTTTTCTGGCTAACCGCTAAAGGCTAATTGCTAACTGCTAACCGAAGCTGCTTTGTAGCAGCCTAAAATTTTTACTAACGGAGCAAATTCCGATAAATGAGCCAGCGCATTTTGCACTCGCTTTTCGGCAGTATGTCCGTTGAAATCTAAATAAAAACTGTATTCCCACGGGCGTCCGATCATCGGACGCGATTCGATTTTCGTTAAGTCAATTTCGCGCAGGGCAAAAACTGCCATCGCTCGATAGAGCGATCCGGTTTTATTTTCGAGCGAAAAAACGATGGAAGTTTTCGCGTGTTCGATTTCTGGCAGCGGATGCGAAGTGGCTTCATCAGCACGGGCGAGCAAAGAAAATCGCGTGAAATTTTGAGGGTCATCCTCAATGCCAGAGATCAGGATTTTTGCACTGTAAACGGCGGCAGCAAGGCTGCTGGCGATGGCGGCGGCTCCGGCTTCGCGGGTTTCCATTATCATTTTGACGCTGCCTGCGGTGTCGCTCGCAACGATGGGTTTCATTGTGGGATGCGCGGCTAAAAAATTACGACATTGCCCGAGCGCGACCGGATGCGAGTAAATTGCTTTGATGTCTTCGAGCTTTGTTTCCGGTGCTGCGATCAGATTGTGAACAATTCGAAGGGTCGTTTCTCCGACAATTTGAAAATCATGTTTGAGCAGTAAATCGTAATTTTGATAGACCGAACCGAAGAGTGAATTTTCAAGCGGTGCCAGACAATAATCGGCGGAATGATCTTCGACGGCAGCAAACATTTTGTCGAAAGTCTCGCACGGCAAAAGTTGAATGTCTTCGCCAAGTAATTGACGTGCGGCTTCGGAGCTGAAGGCTCCCATCTCACCTTGAAACGCGACACAAATTTTTTCAGTAGTTTCTTTCATAAACGAAAAGCCCCGCATTCGTTTGGAATGCAGGGCTTTGATCTAAGGCGTTCTGTTTGTCTTGTCAAACCTGTTGCCTCACAACCCCGCTGTAGTTGCTAAAGTAAAAATAAAAGTTCGCATAAAATCGCCAATCATTTTTGGCGGATGCGTTTCGCGGGCTGATTGTAAGGGTTGAAAATTTCATGATTGCTTACGAAAGCGTGATTATTAATGAGACGGCGAAGGCTGTCAAGACTTTCCTCTGGAATAATTCGGGTATAAGCTGTTATGACTGCAATTCTATTTTCGCTCCGAACAATTTGTAGAGGTTCTCCTTATGTACCGAAATTCTATTTTGCCGGTTTTACTTCTGACATTTCTTTTCACGGCTCTCGGTTACGCGCAGATCCAACCGCGTAACGATCAAGGCTCCGGACGTGGCGCGCATGTAATTCGTGGAAAAATATTTTTGCCAAATGGAAGATTGCCGGAGCAACGAATGCGCATCGTACTTGAAATTTCGACTGGAGGAATTTTTGCGGACACATTTTCTGACAGCGTTGGAAATTTTGAATTTCGTTCGTTGCCAAATAATATGTACAAAGTAGTTGTGCCGGGCGATAGCTTCACATTCGAACCCGCGCAGGAACATCTCGAAGTATCAGGGGCAGGATCAAGAACTTTCAGCGTCCAATTTTACCTTCGTGAAAAAGCCAGCAAGGAAATTTCGAAAGACAAGATGATTTCGGCTGGAGAGATGACGCAGGACGTTCCCAAAGCCGCGAAAAAAAGCTATGAACAGGGCTTGAAGCGATTGAAAGATGGCAAGAACAGCGAGGCAGAAATTCTTTTTCAGGATGCGCTTAAGGTCTATCCCGAATATGTGCTGGCACTGAACAAATTAGGCGAATGCTACATCTCTGAAGAGAAGTTAAAAGACGCGCAGGCGGAATTTGAAAAGGCCGTTTCGATCAATGCGAAGTATCCGATTTCGCTGATTAACCTTGGCATGTTGATGGTAAAGGTGAATCGCTATGACGCCGCTATTGAGCATTTAGATGCCGCGCTGCGATTGAATGAAAGCTTCCCGATGGCGCATCTTTATTTAGGAATTGCGTGGTTGGAAAAAACGCCGCAGGATGTTTCGAATCTCGAAAAATCCGAAAAATCTTTTAGTAAAGCGCTGGCGTTGGGCGGCAAAGATATGGCGAATGTGCATAAATATATGTTCAATATTCACATCCGCCGCAAGCAAATGGATAAAGCTGCGACGGAGCTGGAAGCATATTTGGAAGCCGTACCGGATGCGCCAGATGTTCCGGCGATCAAGCAAATGTTAGAGAAAGTGAAAGCAAAAAAATAAACAAAAAATTTAGCGCAAAGGGTTAAAGAGGCAAGAGATCAAGGAAGAAGATGATACAAAAAGTTCCTTGATCCTTTGTCCCTTTGCGGTAAGTCAGGTTTACAAAAGTGAGTTTATTTATGAAACGAATTTTTTTATATGCCCTGCCGATTTTGACAGCAGTTGCGATGTACTCCGTCTTTTCAATTCGTAGTAATTTTCTGCAAAGCCAAACTGCGCCCAAAGCTTTTATTGACGGTACGGGCATTGGTTGGCGCACACTGAATGAGAAAGATTTTGCGCGAGTTAACGATACGCCGGATACATGGAAATGGAATGGCGATTTTGTCAAAAGTACGGGCAAGCCGATTGGCGTCTATCGTACGCAACAGAAGTTCACGAACTTTGAATTAGTGGCCGAATGGCGGCATTTGGAATCAGGCGGCAATTCAGGAATTTTCGCTTGGGTTCCTGATGAAGCTCTGAAAGATTTACCGCCGGATGCGCTGCCGAAATGGGGCATTGAAGTGCAAATGCTGGATCACGGCTACTTTGCAAAATATGAAAAACAAACCGGAAAAAAAGGCGAATTTTTCACGACAAATGGAGATATTTTTGCCGTGGGAGATACTAAGCTCAATCCGTTTCCGCCGTTGTCGCCAAATGGTTCGCGCAGCTTTCCGCGTAAAAATTTAAGTCGTGGATTTGGCGAATGGAATCATTACTACGTGCGCGGCATCAACGGCGAAATTCGTTTGTGGGTAAACGGCGAAGAAGTTTCTGGTGGGAACAATGCCGAACCGCGGACTGGATATTTATGCCTCGAAGCAGAAGGCGCGCCAGTTGAATTTAAGAATATTCGGGTGCGTGAATTGCCGTAAGGTACAGTATGAGGAGCGGTAGCGACTTGGTAAATCTCAAAAGTTACCAAGTCGCTACCGCTCCTCGTACTGTACCGCCGCCAGCTTCGCTGGCTAAAAAATTACATCCTCGGATTCGCAGGTTTGTTCGGTTTATCCCAACCAAATGCGCCTTTGACCTTCAACTTGCGCTTATAGACTTTGTCGCCGCACATCGCAAAAAGGGTATCGAAATTTTCACCGCCAAAAGTGACATTTGCGACCTTGCCGTTCGGCGTCGGAATAATCGCATTCACTCTTCCCATCTGATCGGAAATTTGAATTCCCATCTTTGTTGCAATGTATAAACGTCCATCACGGTCTACGCGCGTGCCGTCGGGAGCTGCATCTTCGGCTGAATCTGGTTTGTGCAGCCAAAAATATTTTTGCTTGTGCGCGAGCGTACCGTCCGCTTGGATTTGATAGCTGTACACCCAATGTGAACGCGAATCGGCAACGTACAACAAAGTCTGATCGGGCGAGAGCGTGACGCCATTAGGAAACGTTAAGCCAGTGTCTACAACTATTTTCTCACCGCTCGGTTTGATGAGCCAGACTTTGCTTGGTTCAGGCGCAGCGTTCGGATTCGTGGCGTAAATGTTGCCGTTATTTGCAACGACAAGATCATTTCCTTTAAATCCTTCAGCGACCGTCGTGCCTTTGCCGTCAGGTGTGTAAGCGGAGATTTTCAGCTCGCCGACAGAAGCGACATAAAGTCTTCCATCAGGGCCGAAATTTTGTCCATCTCTTTTTTTCGTGTCGGTAATGAATTCACTGACTTTTCCATCCAAGCCAATTTTATATGTTTTGGTGTTGACGACATCATTATAAAAAACTTCGCCCTTAGTATTTGTAGAAGGGCCTTCGGTGAAGCGATAGCCTTCAGCCACCAATTGCCAGCCTTCGCCAGGGATTAACAAGTCTTTGAGAAAAACGTTTTTTGACTCGCCAGTTTTGATTGGATTCGGATAATCCTTCCAAAGGTAGCGCATGACATCCGGGAAAATTGCCGTCCCTTGCCTACCGCTGTGACCGCCTTCGCCCCACGTGTGTTGGACATCGTAGCCAGCAAACGTGAGTGCCCGTTCAATCGTTTGATTCGCCATCCACCAATCGCCAGCGTAGATATTTTGATCGTTTGATCCATCCTGCAAAAAGATGCGGAGCGGCTTTGGTTCAATCTTACGAATCACTGAGTGGTACTCATCTCCGCCGCGCAAACCAACATACGTACCAATCGCGCTGAAGACTCTGGAAAATGCGTCAGGACGCTCCCAGGCGGCAGTGAACGCGGCGATGGCTCCGCTGGAGCTGCCGCCGATGGCGCGGTCATTTCCGCTTTTTGATAATCGAATTGCGCGTCCGTCAGTAGTCTTTTTTGTTTCGACTTCGGGCAGAATTTCTTCGAGGATGAACCGCGCGTAGTTGTCGCCTAAACCATCATATTCAAAGCTGCGATTGAAGCGATCAATGGCGGAATTCGTATCTTTGGGATCGTTCGGATTTGTTCGCGCCGTACGTTCAGGAGCGCGTACGCGACCGTGCATCACAAAGACGCCAATCGTAATCGGCATTTCTTTTTTGTGAATTAAATTATCGAAGACGACAGGCGCATTCCATTGCACGCCGTCCTGATTGACGTAAACACAAGCAGGTTTGTCGGGCGAATATTGCGCCGGAACATACACCCAATATTCACGCCACGTGCCTGGAAAAATCTTAGAATTTTCAAAAGTGAATTTCATAACTTCACCTTTGGGAACTCCGGGTTGCACAACAGAATCGGGATGAACCGGATAATTTTCAGTGGACTGCGGTTGCGCAAATGCAGGCAGCAACAGGAACAGAGAGACAATCAGTAACAACACTTGTGGTCGTTTCATAGCAGCGAATTTCCTTTCGAGAGAGACGAATTTGTAATTGCGATTTGGAGGCATCGTAATACAAATTGTTGAGAGGGGGAAGGGCACTGGGAGCGCAAGCATCCTGCTGGCCGTTTGCGCGCGCAGCGTCGCAAACGTAGTGACGAGAAATTACACTAAAGAATAAGTAACCTCCTCGCCACGCCCACGAGTGGCGTTTCACGCGCTCGCGTAGCCAGCAGGATGCTGGCGCTCCCAGCGAGGGATCAAAACACAAACGGCAGGAATAAATTCCTGCCGAACGGGGGTCGAGATTAATTGGTGGACCTGAGGAGGGTCGAACTCCTGACCTCTGCATTGCGAACGCAGCGCTCTGCCAAACTGAGCTACAGGCCCTTGAAAGAAAAGTGATCTTAGCTTGCGCAAAACATTGCTGTCAAGCGGTGGCTGAGAATTGACAGTTTTCAAAATCGCGTGATAGCTTCGCTGCTTGCAACAGGAAATTTCTCACAATTCGACGCCCCTTGAACGTGCCATTAAACGTCGCGGAGCTGTCCGCACGTACCTTGAATATTTTTTCGCGTGGGCGATTTTTCAAGCGTTAGGCTTATTGCCGCGTCGGACGGCGATTGCTGTCGGCAAAGGAATCGCTTCGATCATTCGAATAATAATCCCGCGTCTGCGTCGCCATGCGCAGTCAAATCTTCAACTCGCTTTTCCTGAACTTGATGCGGTTGCGCGGGAGCGAATCGAGAAAGGCACATTTCAAAACTTGGGGCGAGCATTAGCGGAAACGGCAAACTTTCCAAAACTGAATCGTGAAAATATTGAGAAAGTTGTCGAATACGAAGGCTTGGAAAATTACCACGCGGCAGTTGCTCAAGGGCGCGGAGTGATCTTGCTGACAGGCCATCTCGGAGCCTGGGAGCTATCTGTTTTTGCGCATTCGATTTACGGTTATCCGATGTCGTTTCTGGCTCGACGAATTGATAATCCATTAGTAGAAAATCTGGCAGAAACGAATCGTTCACGTTTTGGAAATCGCAGTATTGATAAAAAAGGTTCGTTGCGTGAAGTGCTGAAAACTTTAAAATCCGGAGGTGTGGTCGGCATCCTCGCTGATCTCAACAGCGCACGTGAAGAAGGAGTATTTATTGACTTTTTTGGCGTCAAGGCCTGTGCTACTGCCGGGATCGCGACGCTGGCTTTGCGTACTGGAGCAGTGGTTTTACCGGGCTACATTGTATGGGATGACACAAAGAAAATTCATCGCCTATGCTTTGAACCTGCGCTGGAAACGATTAATATCGGCAATCAAAAAGAAGATGTGATTTTGAATACGCAGCAGTATGCGAAAGTCATCGAAAATGTGATTCGACGCTTTCCCGATCAATGGCTCTGGATTCATCGTCGTTGGCGCACCAGACCGGAAGGCGAGGCAGAAATTTATTAATGCCAACTGCGCCAGCTAACTTAAAATTGATGATTGTCGCAGGAGAAGCTTCGGGCGATAAACATGCAGCGCACTTGGTCAAAGCTTTACGTAAATTGCGTCCTGATGTGCAGTTTGAAATTTTTGGTTCAGGGGGAGAAGAGATGCGCTCCACAGGTGTGGAAACATTAGTTGACGCGCGCGAACTGGCAATTATGGGTGTACTGGAAGTGGCGTCAGCTTTGCCAAAATTTCTAAGAGTTTTTCGTCTGTTGCGCGAGGCTGCAAATGTGCGAAAACCTAATGCGGTCATCCTCGTAGATTTTCCTGAATTCAATTTACGCTTAGCTAGAAAGCTCAAACGTGACGGGCATCGTGTGTTCTATTACATCAGTCCGCAGGTCTGGGCGTGGCGTAGTTATCGAGTAAAGCAAATCAAGCGCGATGTTGAAAGCATGCTGGTGATTTTACCTTTTGAAAAAGCGTTTTATGAGCAGCAGGGAGTGCAGGTGGAATACGTCGGGCATCCGCTTTTGGATAGTGTAAAAGTGACGTCATCGCGAAGTGAATTTTGTCGTCAGAATCAACTTGATGAAACGAAAAATTTGATAGCTTTGTTGCCAGGATCGCGCCGCAAAGAAGTGAGCTACATTTTGCCTCCCATGCTTGAAGCAGCGCGTGAATGCTACAAAATAAATCCTGATTGGCAGTTCGTCATTCCGTTAGCAAAAACGATTGACAAGGAAGTTGTAACCGAGATGACGAGTGATTTTCCGAATGTGAAATTAATTGAGGGCGATACGTATAATGCTGTCAATGCAGCAGATTTGGCAGTGGTTGCCAGCGGTACGGCGACACTGGAAACGGCGATTATCGGGACTCCGTTGATTGTTTGTTATCGAGCTTCAGCGCTGAATTGGAAGCTTTTTACTCCATTCATTAAAGTTCCGTTTGTCGGAATGCCAAACCTGATTGCCGGACGGGTGATAGCTCCGGAATTATTGCAGGATCAGCTCAACGCAGATACTTTATCGCGCGAAATTCACGCTATGTTGAGCGACCCGGAACGTTTGAGAAACGCTCGTCTTGAAATGCGGAAAGTCCGTGAAAAACTCGGTGAATCAAACGCTTCCGCGCGTGCTGCGGAGGCAATTCTGAAAAGCCTTTCCACTCAACCTATTTTTTAATTATCACACAAAAAGCATTTCTTTACTTTGTAATCAGATTTCGGTAGGATAACCTCGCCTTGGAAGTTATGACCTGCCTTGCTACCCCGCAAAGCTACTATCTGCAAATAATCCATTTGATAGCCCTAGTCCCCAGAAATGACTTTATGAAGCTTAGGTTAATTGCGCTTGTACTGGCAATTGGAACTGTTTTATTAGCAACCGAAGCCAGCTACGCACAGGAAAAAATAGCGGAAACTCCTTCCTCAGTCGTCAGGAGATTTTACGATTTCTTACGCCATAAAAAATATTTCGAAGGCTTCTCAGTCTCTGTTTATAGAGCCGCGCTAGAAGGATTAAAAGACGAGGACTTACGAGAATTGGAGCCGGATTTTGAGCGTCTGGCATCTTCTTTACCTGATCTGGTACAGATCGAAGGCGAGCAAGTCAGTGGAGATCGCGCCTCGGTTTTTGTCAAACTTCCGAATGAGCAAAAAGCGCAGGAAGTGACATTAATTAAACAATCAGGCCAATGGCTGGTCGGTGATTTGGATACACAGAAGTATGTGAAAAAGCAGGGACGCAATTTTTTTTTTAACGAACGAATTCGTGTCAGTGAAGCTGAAGCCAACGAATGGATGCAGGAAATTCTAGGGTATGAGTTAGTATATTTTAAGGCGAAGCAGCGATTTGCTACCTTTGACGACCTTGCTAAATTAAGTAGTGTCTCGGCACAATTGCTGACCGGAACAGTAAGCGGTTATATTTTTGAAATTCAAGTGAGTGACGACGCTAAAAAGTTTTCAGCTACGGCCAGACCTGTTGCTCACGGACGAACCGGACGATTAAGCTTCTACGCTGATCAGACAAATCTTGTTCGGGCCGAAGATAAATCAGGCCAGGCGGCATCTCTTTCCTCCCCACCGTATCAAGGTAGCAGAAATAAATAATTTATTATTATTATTACCACTTATGACGAACCAAACTTTAAGCCGGAAATTAACTTCCTTGATGCGGGAAGCTCTTATTAACAGAAGAAATAATCGAAGATTGCCAGTCAAACTATCTTTGAAATATTCAATTGTTTGCCAGATGCGGGGGTTCGGAACTCATAAAACGAGGCAAGTGAAAGGATATACTGTGGACGTGAGCCGCAACGGAATTTCACTGAGAACTTCGATGATTACGATTGACGGGACGCACGTTTCAGTGAGCCCTGACACGGTCACGAATAAAGCTTTGGAAATTGAATTAGATCTCCCGCATAAAACAATTGTCTTGAAAGGCCTGCCGCTTCGATATGAGCATAACGGAGATAATAACTATTATCTCGTCGGTGTGAAAATATTAGCTATGCCAGCCGAAGACCGCAAAGAATACGACGCCTTCCTTAAATCTTTAGGAATGTAATTTGGGTTAGCTCATTAGATTTGGTACACTAATTCGTGGCAAAGCCATCCCCACGTTCTTGTTCAGCAAGACTGAAACTAATGAAAAAGCATACACATCTTTTAAAGATTACGCCTGATCAAATTTTAGTAGCTTATCAACACGGAATGTTCCCGATGGCTCACGGGAAAACCGGTGAGATTCATTGGTATACCTCTGATCCCCGCGCGCTGGTTCCATTGGATGAAGGTTTTACGATCAGACGATCACTTCAGAAATTTTTTCAAAAGCATCCCTACCAAATTAAATTTAATACTGATTTTCCTGCCACGATTCGCGCCTGCGCTCGGCACGAAAAAGTAGAAGAAGAGGAAGTCTGGTTAAGCGATGAGATGGTGGAACTCTACATCGAATTACACCGGCGAGGTCATGCGCATTCAGTTGAAGTTTGGGAAGGCGAAAATCTGGTTGGGGGGTTGTATGGCATTGCTATGCGTTCGGCTTTTTTTGGTGAGTCCATGTTTAGTCGAGTTCCATTTGCCTCACAGATTGCACTGATTACTCTTGTTGAGCATCTTCGTAAGCAGCAATTCGAATTACTTGATGCTCAGGTCATGTCCCCGCATCTACGACAATTTGGGGCCTGTGATGTTTCTCATGAGGAGTATTGGAAAATATTGCTCCGAGCTTTACGGGATGATCGAGAATTTCTGATCAAATAAGAAAACTAAATTAGGTGGTACAAAGCCAGTTTTCAATCTCAATTGAAAAACTGGCTTTGCATTGTGTTCAAGCTTAAGTGACAGGGAGGGGAGAGATAACGTTCTGCCCACGTTGGCTGAGTAATACACGTGGGCAGAAAAGCTCGATCAGGGACGCTCTCAATTAAGATACAGTTATCCCCCAATGGCTGGTAACGATCGAGCCAAACTTATAAAAACAAGATAAATCTTTTGTAAAATTTTGATTCTCAATGACTTAATATCGGGCAATGAGAATGAGCTTTAATAATTCTTGATGTGATTAATATGCAAATGAAGATTGTGTAAGAAGCCTGGAAGCCTTATTTTTTAGTGGCTTTCTTCTAGGCAGGAACAGTGTACCTGTCTAAACACACTAATGCAAGCAGTTTTTTAAACTGATTTAAAAATGTTTAGCATCGGTCGGTTTGACCGAATTTTTTTATGGCTGATGAAGTATAGAAAGATCGAACAATGAGAAGGTGGTTATTTGAGAACGCTTATTGTCACAATTTTTCTGTTTTACTTCCTTAGTTTAAACGCATAGCCAAATTATCAAATTGGGGGTGATAGTGTTCGACTTAAATTAAACTTAAATGCCAAGTCAGTACCCGATGATAGAATCCCAACGGGTCTGACCTGACGAGTGTGAGATACTCGGCACCTGCGCCAACACCAAAACTTGTTTAGTAGCTTATAAATACTACTTGCAATCCAAAAAATCAGATGATTCAATGGAGTTAACGATAGTAATAGTTGAATTGCCTGTGTAGAACACAATCGAAAGATATATTTCGAATTCTCGATTGTATAATTAGATTTTTAACGCAATATAATTAGCTATAACGCTTGAAGGTGATTATTACTGTAATCTCGAATAGCCAATATCTTAAAATAATTTACGAACGCATAAAAAATGTAGCATAAAACGCCGGTACCAATTTGCTTGCCAAAATGAAAAGGCAAGGCAATAAAAATACTACCAAATTATCCAAACTTGTCAATTTAAATTTATTAAACGCCAGGCGCTTTGTTTAACCCTGGAATGTAACTGTCTTTTAAAGAGAATAAAAAGATCAAATCTCATTTTGTCTATTGTCAAGTTGGTAAAATTATTGTAAAAGTCTTACATACAGCTTGTTAATTAGTTTCTTATTTTTTGTTTGGTCATTTGACTAATTTCTTATTCAAATCACCAATGTGTTCTCTGTTATTTCAGTAGCAACCTGCTGTTCTTTTTGAACAGTGCTAACATTGTGAAAGGAGACCACTAACATGAGCGAAAATATTGTACTCACAGTTGAGGAAGTCGAAGAAGTCATCGCCCCAGGCGTTGGATTAGCAGACTAGTTCTCTCTGGAAATTAAAAAGAAAAACGCAGCATTGAACAAGCTGCGTTTTTCTTTTTTGTAAGATATTTAACTTAGTCTTAAGGTGTCACGATGCGACTATCACAGGCTGCCCAATCCATATTGCTCATAAAGGCTTCAATATATTTAGGACGCTCAGCGGGCTTATAGTCACGGAAGAAAGCATGCTCCCAAACATCCAGGACTACAATGGGTTTGAATCCTGCAATATTTCCATCTTCATGCAAAGTTATCCAGTGATTTGAAAGTCTTGAGGTATGCGGGTCTTGATAGCAAACAGCCCAGCCGACGCCGCGCATGGTACCGATACTGACAAAGTCTTTTTTCCAGGTTTCAAAATCTCCAAAGCTGGCAGCCGCCGCGGCTTTGAAACTTGAACTTGCCTCAGGTTCGGGACTGCCATCTTTTTTCATGTTTCCAAAGTAATATTCATGTAAAACCATGCCATTATACTCAAAGCCAAGACGGCGAGTTAATTCCGCATATCCAGGTGTTCCTGCTTGCCCACCGTGAATCATTTCGGCGATTTTTTCGTTTAGTAAATTGGTGTTGGTGACATAGCCTTTGTAAAGAGCAAAATGAATTTCAATCGTTTCATTCGAAATTCCATTAAGGTCATTTAGGTTAAAATCTTTTGCGGTATACGCAGCGCCAGCAGTTAAGTTAGCCATTTTTTTAATCTCCTGAATAATTGGTTAATTGTAATAATTGGTGACTCAATGAACTTTGTGAAAAGCTTAATCCAGCTTTTGATAGTTTAAGAAGAATGTCACCAAAACAAAAAAGCCGCAAGTCAAATGCCTGACTTGCGGCTTACCGTATAAATTTTGAAAAATTTATTCCTGAGCGGGAATTACAATATAGGTTCCACCCGCTACTCCGTTACGATAAACGCGTAACAAGACGTCTTTTTTGCCCGCTTTTTTCAGGGCGGTATTAAAGTCTGCAAGATTAGTTACGGGCTGCTTAGCTACTTCCGTAATAATGTCGCCACGCCTTAAATAACCCGCAGCATTACTATCTCCATCAATTTCTGTCACAACTACACCGCGAAGCGTTCCAGGTAATCCTAAACGCTTCGTTAAGTCAGGAGTAACTGCCTCGACATTGACGCCAGATAAAGCTCCCTCTGCTGCGCCGGTTTCTCCAGGCGATGCGCTTCCACCACCCGCATCAGCTATATCTTTCAGAGAATCCGCATCTGACAATTTGGCGGAAAATTCTTTACTTGCTCCATCGCGCCAAACCTTCAATTTAACTGTTGTACCAGGTGCGATATCGGAAACCATATTGCGGAAGTCATTAGAGCTTTCAACGGGTTTACCATTAAACTCCGTAATGATGTCACCAGGAGCAATGCCTGCAATCTCAGCTCCCATCCCTGGCGAAACAGAGTCTACAAATGCACCTGTACTACCTTTATAAGAAAATTGTTCGGCCAAGGATTTATCAATGCCTCGAACACTGACGCCCAGCATTCCACGCTTCACTTTACCGGTAGAAATCAACTGCTCCATAACGCGTTTTGCCATGTTGGTTGGGATCGCAAATCCGATTCCAATACTACCGCCAGTGGACGAAAGAATTTGAGAAGGAATTCCTACTAATTCGCCTTTTAAGTTCACTAACGCGCCACCAGAATTTCCACGATTTATCGGAGCATCAGTTTGCAGAAAATCTTCGTACCCTTTGTTACTTCCTGCTGAAGTACTGCGACCTTTTGCGCTAATGATTCCCATCGTCACTGTCTGTCCGACTCCCAAAGGGTTTCCAACGGCCAGAACAATATCTCCAACCTCAACCTGCGTAGAGTCTCCGAGCGGCAGCGTTGGTAATCCAGTTGCATCAAGTTTTAAAACGGCAATATCGCTTTTGGGATCGGTGCCGATAACTGTGGCTTTGAGGGTTCGCTTGTCGGCCAGAATGACTTCAACTTTTTCGGCGCCTTCGACCACATGATTATTAGTCAGCACGTATCCATCGGTAGTAACAATGACTCCTGATCCTGTTCCCAGAGGAACAAGCCTTCCTCGGCTGTCTTTAGGGGCTTCTTTACGTTTTGGTTGTGGGACTGGAACTCGCGGACGAGGTGTTAAGCCACGAGGTGTTTCTTCCTGATCATCAGGAAGGTTGAAAAAGTCTTCGAGTCCACCGAAAGGGGACTGCGCACGAGCTTGAGTGCGTCCTTCAGTCGTGATCACTACAACTGCTGGTGTCACAGCTTTAGCGACCGCAGAAAATCCTGTATTCAGAGTAATAGATTGATTTATGCGTGGTTGATTTTCTGGAAAAACAAGTGGAGGGTTGGCGGCATTAGAGGATTTAAAGGGTGACCAGCCTCTGCCGGAAATTGCCGCACCAAGGACTGTACCCACAATCAGCACAATGACGCCTAAAGCACCTAATTTAACCCAAGTCTTTTTTGATGAATGATTGGTGTTTGAATAAGGATCGTATACGTTATCCATTTTTAATTTCTCCTCTGCAAATTACTTCTAATCAATTTGATGGCTCAACGCAATCAGCGAAGTAGGAAGCCTAAGCACTCAAATATAGGAATTGTATTTTATCATATTCTGAGCTGATTAGATCAACTAATCCTCATGGCGTAGCGTACAAATCTCTGATGACAACTTACACGGAATGGTTGTGCCTGAAAATATTTTAACCGAACATTGCAATGTCATCGCTCAGTCATAGGTTTGTGGCAAAGTAACAGTAAATCTAGATTGAGTGGAGCCACGACCCATTTGATTATTTATTATTTATGGAAGACAGGTAGTAAGTGTAATTCGTTAGATTTTCCAGAAAAAAGTGCTGATTTGTTAAAAATTAATCACTTGACGGAAGGCTAACGCTTAACTAGAATGCAGATGGGTAACGACCAAAAACATCCCTCATAAATCCTCACCAGCTTGAACTTCAGCTGGTTCAGATTGTCGTCCCCTGTGATCTTTAATGATTTTGTTGCAAAGCTAACTGGTTAGTCTCACTCACTAACTGAATCCTTCACCCGTGTCCAAGAGCTTTGCATCTTCCACAAATATTTAAATTTTTTCGCTGCCATCAATGGTCTGCGGAAGCCAGTAATCTCGTGATGGTGATATGTCTGCAAATAACGGCGTATCAATAAACTTGTAAGATTCTTATAAGCATTTCATCACATTCAGAGTTGATATTTAAGCTTGCGGGGGCGCATTCCCGCTGTATTAGGAAATTAAGGAGTTAATTTATATGTCTAGTCGCAGACTTTGGAGCAAGTTGGGTCAGTTCATTATTCGCCCGGCATCAATTATTGCTTTTACCGCAGCAATATTGGTCATGGCTGGAACCGTAGAGTGGCGGCGTACTGCTGCCTCATCAAATGCAAGCAAAGAAAAAGCCTCAACTAATGCGCTTCTTCCTTCTGGAAGTAACGCCAAAGTTGCAGGAGTTTTTGAAGGCCGTTTTGATGCCAGTACCAAGCAAATTCAGCTGATAAACACTACGAGTGGAAAAATTAAAGTTTCTTTGGGTGCGCGTACCGAAGCCAGTTCTATGCTTCCAGGTGGAGCGCATACCAAAGTTTTCAATACTTCTTGTGCCAGTCCAAGTGGAACTAAGCCTTGTATCGCCGCCGCGCCAGCTAATACTGTGTCGGGTGAATTTTCAATTACGAATACCGGCGGGCTAAAATTTTATAATACGCGATTAATCTTTACTGATTTTTTAAATGCTCCCGGTGGTACGCCAATCACAGCCAATGCTTATTTCAATGATGGACAGGTTCCTGCCAACGATAAGCTAGGTGTTTCACGCGATTTTGGTGATATTGATCCGTCTGGCAGCGCCAGCCGCGTCTGGACATTTAGTTTTCCGGGAAGCTCGCTTCAAAGCTTTTATTTCCGTTATGTTATTTATGCTGATCTGGGTGTTGCGACGGAGAGCGTCGAGCCAGCAGCAGTCCAAAATACCACGAATTCAACTGTGACAATTAACGGTCAGGGATTTAGTTCTCCAACCGTTGAATTACTGAATGCAGCAGGTTCGGCTGTTAATACTTTATCGGTAACTCCAGTCTCTGCGACTCAAATGAACGCGACTATTCCTGCCAATACTGTGCCTGGAATTTATAGTCTTCGCGTGACGAATTCTGGCGGTACGGTCGATGGCCCTGGTTCCAGCACATTAGTTGGACGCCTGAGCGTGACGGCTGCGCCGGATGCTGGTCATACAGGTACTTTCAGTTCATTTAGCGATGCGGGGCCGTATCTTGTAAACGCAAATTCATCTATTTCAGGGACAGTACCAGCTGGCGCGGTCATCTATGTTGCCAATAATGTGACGTTGCAGGTTGGAACCGGATTAAATGCCAATGGTGGAGTGCCCGGCGTTCCATCAACAAGTCCAGCCCAAATCGTTTTTACCAGGATTCCTGGTGGAACAAGCTGGGGTGGAATTGATGCTTCTACTGCGACGGGGGATGTAACATTAAAAAACTGCGTCATTGAATTCGGTGGCGGTTCAGGTGGAGCGGGAGTGAATCTGAATAGTGCCAGTGGCGCTGGTAAGACTTTGAGATTTTCGGACAGCATTGCTCGTCGCAGCGGTGGAGCTGGTATTCGCGTAATCGGTGCTGATGATCGCTTCACCGGATTTGCTCGCTCACGAGTTGAAAATAATGCCGGAGTGGCTTTGTTGTTAAGTGCCAATGCTTCGCTTGGCGCTGGGTCAAGTGGTTCTGGAATGGCAGATATTGACGCTGGAAATTCAAAAACTTCAGTTCCTGATCAATCCTATTTTTATTCCAGCGCGAATGTCATCGCCAATAACGGAGTCAATGCTATACAGATTGACGCTGCCGTCAACGACTTCTCTCGTTCAGGATTATTAATTGGACAAGGCGCGATTCCGATTCAAATTCTCGGTTCAGCAGGAAACCCTGCTACTGTTGGCAATGGTTCCAGCCCAACCGGCGCTGAGCTAACGATTGGCCCGGCAGCGATTATTCAACTGGCTGGTGGAACTGATTTAAAAGCCGGAGACGGAGCATTATTTGGAAACATCGCAGCGAACGGATTCGCCGGAATGAACCTCTCACCTGATGGAAATACGGCTCTTTCACAACGAATTATTTTTAATAGTATTGATAGCAGCAAATGGGGTGCGTTGTACTTCTCATCTAAATCAGCTGCCACGTCAATCCTCAACTTTGTCAGCGTTCAAAATGGCGGTTCCAGCAATTTAGGAAGCGCGCAGGTAATTATTGAAGATATTGGTTATCCATTTAAGTTTACCAATTCACAAAGCAATAATAGCGCTTCTTCAGGATTGCAATTTCTGAGCAGCAGCAGTGTTGATCGTGGCGGCAGTACATATAGTTCAAATGCTGCCACCAATGAAAATATTATTTCATCAGCTCCGACAATTACAACGATTGCTGGTGGTATCTATGGTGATGGTAATCAGTCAAATCTTGCACCGCTGGTTAATCCGATTGGAATCGCAGTTGATCCGGCCCGTGGTGTTTACATTCTTGATAAGCTGATTTCTGGTGATGCTTCAATTCGTTTTGCTAACACCACCAACGCTTCCTTGAAGATTGCTGGTGTTACTGTCCCAGCCAAATCGATTAAAAAGCTCACCTCAGGTTTATATTTTGGGACAATTCCTGGCAATAATACCCCAATGGATCAGGTAGACTTATTGACTGTAAAAGCGATTGCGCTAAGTGGTGATAAGAATATTCTATATTTCACCAGCTTTAGTCCAGGTCGTTTTGTAAGTGGAATTAACGTTACTCCTGACGCCAGCACCGGCACGAACCCTGCAAATATTCAAATTGCCGGGACGCCTATCGCTGTTGGCAATATAGGAACACTCTATACTGATCCCGGAACCACGCTCTCCGATCCAGAAAATATGAAGGGGATTGCAGTCAATCCTGTGA
>JAYTCQ010000021.1:0-2569 GCA_043736395.1 Blastocatellia bacterium
GTTTCATGAAAATTGAAATCGAAAAAACTTAAAATAGCTGTAAATTGTGAAAAATCATGACCTTACAGCCGTGAATTCTTTTTTAACCGGACACTAATGAGTTTTAGTATTTAATTCACCGCCAATCGTTCACCTTCATCAATCAAAGTCTTCATCTTCTCAATCGAAGTCGCTTCGCAATAAATTCTTAAAATCGGCTCCGTACCCGACTGCCTGAACAGAATCCAGCTTTCGTCTTCGAAGAATAATTTTGATCCGTCGAGCGTGGCGGTTTTGACGACTTTGTGTCCAGCGAATTCTGCAGGAGCGTTCGTCGCCATCGTAGACACTAATTCCTGGCCTTTGGAAATGGAGACGTGCAAATCTCTGCGTTCGAAATGGAATTCGCCGAATTCTTTCCAGATGGCGCGGACTAATTCTGAGGGCTTCATGCTGAATTGCAGAACGGCTTCAAGAAGTAATAAACAGTTGAAAACGCCGTCGCGTTCGGGAATGTGAATGCTTGTCCCGATGCCGCCGGATTCTTCTCCGCCGATCAAAAAATCATTCTCGGGATCAAGCATGATCGCGCCGATATGTTTGAATCCAATCGGCACTTCAAATAAGCGGAAGCCATAACTTTCAGCAATTCTTCGCACGATTACGGACTGCGAAAATGTACGAACTACTGAGCCTTTCAAGGCTTTGTGGCGAACAAGATGAAGCAACATAATTGCTAAAATCTGGTGCGTATTAATGTAGTCGCCGTTCTCATCCATCGCGCCGACGCGGTCGGCGTCACCATCTGTAGCGAGTCCGATCAGTGCATTATTTTCTTTGATGGCTTGCGCAAGTGCGCCTAAATGTTGCGGCATTGGTTCGGGGAAAACTCCACCGAACAGCGGGTCACGATCACCGCGAATTGTTTTGACTTGGAGCTTTCCGCCGCCGATAAAACTTTCAATCCAATGTCCGCCCGTACCGTGCATCGGATCGGCGATGACTAAGCCTTCATAATTTTTCAAGCGATCCAGGTCAATGATTTTGGCGACGTGTTCGTGGTAGTCATTATTCACCGAAATGAAATTAATTTTGCCCTGCGCTTTGCCGTCTTCGATGGAAATTTTTTTCGGAGAATTTTTGCCGAGATGCGTTTCGATTTCCGCTGTGATTTCGGGCGTCGCCGCGCCTCCGAACGGAGCTTTGAATTTGTAGCCGTTAAAATCGGGCGGATTATGCGAAGCGGTGATGACTACACCGCCGTCGAGTCCGCGTTTCTTGACTTCAAAGGACACGAGCGGAGTCGGCACGTCGGTGTCGAAAAGATCAACGATGAATCCATTTCCCGCGAAAACTTCCGCCGTTCGCGCCGCGAATTTTTCGGATAAAAATCGCCGATCATAGCCGACGATGACTTGCGGCGTTCCCGAAGTATTTTGTGTTTTGATGTAATCCGCCAACGCTTGTGTCACGATTTCAACGTTAGCAAAAGTGTATTCATCGGCGATTTGTGCACGCCATCCGTCAGTGCCAAATTTAATCATAAGAAAAAAAGTGATGAGTAACGAGTAACGAGTAATGAGTGATGAGGAACGAGTGTCTTTCAACTCATCACTCATCACTTTCTACTCATCACTTCTTAAATTAAGGTGTAATCGGTCAACGAACTTTTATCTCCCAGAACAACGCTGTCGACGACGCAATTTTTTCCGATGAGTCCGCTTTTTCCGATGATGGAATTCAGGATTTTACTTTCTTTGCCGGTGCGAGTGCCAGCCCAGATGACAGAATTTTCGATATGACTCTTTTCTTCGATCACGCAGTTTGCGCCCAGCACAGAATTTTTAATCGTCACACCAGGCTTAATCGTACAGCTCGGATCAATGACGGATAGCTCATCAATGTGAACTTCTTCGGGGGAGCCGTTTCCATTACTGACCGTAATTGCCGGACGTTCCACGGGATGAGCTTTCAGGCGATTATTGATCAGATCGTCGTGTGCTTGCAGGTAGCGCTGCGGCGTCCCGATGTCTAACCAATAGCCTTCGTGAACGTAGGAATAAAATGCTTCACCTGCCGCCAGAATCGCCGGGAAGATTTGATACTCAAAAGAATATTGTTCGCCTGCCGGAACGTAATCCAGAATATGCGGCTCCAGAATGTAGCATCCCGCATTGATTGTATTAGAATTGGTTTCGCCGGGCTTCGGTTTTTCGACGAAGCGTTGAACGCGACCGTCGGCGTCAGTTTCGACGACGCCGAACGCGCTGACATCTTCAACCGGAACTAACACAATCGTGGCGGCGGCTTTGCGCGCTTTGTGCTGCGCAACAATCTTTGCCAAATCCATATCTGTTAAAACGTCACCGTTGAAGACAATGGCAGTTTGTTTTAAATACTCCTGCGCATTTTTGTAAGCGCCACCCGTGCCGAGCGGAGAAGCTTCGACGGCGTAATGAATGCGTACGCCGTAATCCTGTCCGTCCGCAAAAATCTCTTCAATTTTTCCAGGCTGATATGACAGCGACAACGTAATGTCGGTTACTTTGGCAGCTTTGAGTAAATCAATTTGGTAATTGAGGAATGGTTT
>JAYTCQ010000022.1:0-23445 GCA_043736395.1 Blastocatellia bacterium
AGGAGTGCGGATTGCGGAGTGCTTGAAAATTCAAAGCTCCGCAATCCGCACTCGCCAATCCGCATTTCTTATCTCAAAAACAGGGCGTAGTAATAATAAAGCACCGGTGCATTGAATAAAATGCTATCCAATCGGTCAAGAATACCACCATGTCCGGGAATAATGTTCGCCGCGTCTTTAATATGTGATCCGCGCTTCATCATTGATTCGCATAAATCGCCAATAATTCCAAGTGATCCCATCATGAGCGCCAGCGGAATCGCCGTTACTAAATTTAGTTCCGGGAAAAAAGTGAAATGCGCGATGACGACTGCAATGACATTTGCGACCAATCCACCCAGCGACCCTTCGACAGTTTTTCCAGGGCTGATGCGCGGAGCCAGTTTGTTTTTTCCGAGCGTTCGTCCGGTGTAATAAGCTCCGGTGTCTCCGGCGAAAACGATGAGAAAAAAGAGTGAAATTAATTTTGCGGAAAGCTGAATTCCGTGATCGTCAACCTGCCGCAGCCAGATTAAATAGCCACCCAACACGGCAACATAAGCGACCCCAAAAACTGCTCCGGCAGCGCCTGCCAAAGCCTTCGTCAAATCCTGAACCGTGAAAAGTTGTGCCGTTAACTCTACGATTACGAGTGCGGCAAGAGCGGCTACGATGAGATCAGGACGATGAAAATAAAAACTGGATAAAATGGCCAGAGCGGCAATAAAGACGGGGGCGGAGCTGGCTTTTAATCCAACCTGTTCGGCAATGTTTTTGTATTCCAGAAGACCCAGAATCGCCGCAACAAAAATTAATCCTGAAAAATAAACAGGCGAGCCGCGCCAGATAATAAGCAGTAAAATCGGAAGAAAAATAATTGCTGAAAGAATACGCATAAGAGAAAGTGATGAGTAGAAAGTGATGAGTAACGAGTAATGAGTCCTGAGTGTCTTTTAACTCATCACTCATCACTTTCCACTCATTACTTTTTTACTAATTCCTCCGAATCGGCGATCACGTTTTTGGAAATCAATAATTGCTGAAAAAAAGTTTGGTCGCCGGAAATCAGGCCAGTACACTTCGGTGATGTAAATTTCAGCGTACGCGAGTTGCCACAACAGGAAATTGCTGATCCGAAATTCTCCGCTGGTGCGAATCATTAAATCAGGATCAGGCAAATCGGACGTGTAAAGATGCTTTGAGAGTTCAGCTTCGGTGATCGCTTCCGGCGCAGTCCCGGCTTTTATGATGGAACGCACGGCGTCAACAATTTCAACTCGCCCGCTGTAATTCAATGCGACGTTGAGAACCATTCCCGTATTTTTGGCAGTTTGCTGAATTGCACTGTTAAGTTCAACCTGAACTGATTCATCCAGATCGTGCATCCGTCCAATAGTTTGAAAGCGAATATTGTTGCGATCAAGATTATCAATTTCTTTGCGGAGGTATTCTTTTAGAAAAGTCATCAATGCTTCGATTTCATAGGCGGGACGCTTCCAGTTTTCTACGGAAAAAGCGTATAAAGTCAGCACTTCAATGCCAAGCCGCGCGGCTGTGTCGACGCTGTTGCGAACGGCCTCAACTCCGGCACGATGACCGGCAACGCGTGGTAGAAATCGTTTTTTCGCCCAACGTCCATTGCCGTCCATAATCACTGCGACGTGACGGGGCAGGCGCAACAGATCAATTTGCGCCAGTAATTTGGCTTCATTCGATCCAGCCTTGATAACATTTTCAAAATTTGACATTGAACTGTGAAGTAAGTTTTTGAAGCCTGACGGTGATGCGTCGGAATGCAGAGATAGAATCAGCAACGTTAATTAGAATAAATCATACTAATATTCCACGGTCATCAGCGTCAACCCTTTTGCCGGAGCGGTTCCGCGAATCAAGGTTCGTTGTTGGCTCGCAATCAAATCTTTCATCGCCATTGAAATTCTGCCGCGATTTATGTCAAGCAGCGCCGCGACCATCGTACGCACCTGATAGCGCAAAAATCCTTTGCCAGTAAAATATAATTGGATCAAGGCGCCATCAACTTTTATGTCAAAATTAGTGAGCGTTCGAATGCGAGTTTTGGTCATGCACGAGTTCACTGTGAACGCTGTAAAATCGTGGGTTCCGATCAAGGCCTGCGCTTCGTGTTGAAGCCGTTGCAGATTTATTTCATAAGGATAATGCCAGGTCATCGGTTCAAGTAATGGATGCCAGACTTCCGAGTTATAAATCTGGTAGCGATAGATTTTTGAATGTGCGGAAAATCGCGCGTGAAATTCATCGTCCACCGGAATCGCTTCGAGGACCCGAATGTCAGACGGCAAATTTCCATTCAAGGCATTGCGAAGTTTTCGCGCCTCCCATTCTTGCGACAGATGAAAAGAAACAACCTGACCTTCGGCGTGGACTCCGGCGTCGGTGCGTCCGGCGGCATGAACGATGACAGGCGCGCCTTCAATTTTGCTGACGGCTTGCGTTAAAGCTAACTGAATAGTCGGCTTCTCGCGCTGCATCTGCCAGCCTTCATAATTTTTGCCGTTATAGGCGAGGGTAATTTTGTAGTTCATACAGCAGCCTAGAATAGCCTGTAAATCCCAAGCGGTACAGTCGCTGAAAACGTTGCGCTGAACCATAAAAACATGATATTCGTGGAACCTTTTTTATGATATAACGTGTCTACAATGTGTGTGGTTTGTGTGAGGTGGTCGGGACTCTCTAAACCGAGGAAGGCCGCCTCCTTTTTTTGCCACCTGCTTTTTTTGGGGAAGGGAACCGATGATATGCTATATTCCCCGCGTTTATCGCCCCTGAATTTCATACTTTTGTTCTGTTTTTTTCCATCAACCCGAAGTTAGAGCCATTATGAAACCACTGCTTAATCTAGCCAGCGAACCGTTCCGAAATCGGCGCCTGTTCTGGTTACTCATCACCGGAGTAATTTTCGCGACGGCGCTCTTTGGCTTGAATACGCTTAGCCAGAAATCACAGCTCCAAATGCAGGCCAGTTTATTAGAGCCACAAGTCAAAAAACTTGAGGACAAAGTAAAGACCGGTGACATCGCCGATTTTACAGGATCAACGCTTAGTTCTACGCAAAATATTGCTTTAATTGCAGCTGATGATTTGATTGTTCGCAAGAGTTTTTCCTGGTCGCAATTGTTGAATGATCTGGAGCGACACATTCCGAGCACTGTCCGCGTAACACGCATTGCCGTTGATAAAGTCGGGAAAAAGGGTGGCAATAAAAATTCAGATTCGAATGATCGGCCTGTTCTGCTTTCTTTTGAAGTTGTCGGAAAACAGGCAACGGATGTGACGCAAATGATTGCTGCCCTCAATAATTCCGCGCGTTTCACGGCGTCTCCGGTTTCTCAAAAAGCTGTCGAAGAAACCAACGAAGTAATGTTTCAACTGGAAGTTGAATATCGCGCTTCGAGTTTATCCAGCTCCAGCGTACCTGCGATCCAGGTTGCCGACGGAGGTAAACAGTAATGAAACTTCCTGATTTTTCAAATTTTAATAATACCTTCAAAGGACTCAGATTAAGTGTTCTGGAAATTGTCGCGCTGGTCTCGACTCTGGTTTTTGTGGGAATTGTCCTCTCGCTTTATTTTAATAGTATTCAGCCAATCAAAAATAAAATTGCTGAACTGGAAACGCGCAAGAAGCAGTTAACCAGTCAGGTGATCACCAAAAAAGAGCAGGACGATGCGGCGACCAATCAGCGCGTCAATGCCCAGAAAATTCTTGATAGTCTGGAAAGTTTTGAATCACGCCTGCGCCATCGCAAGCAGGGAATTCCCGATGTTATCAACGAAGTAAACCAACTAGGGAAGGCCTATAAAGTTCGGGTCGGAGACGTCAGATTTCAAACGGCCTCTGCGGATCAACTGGCAGCGAATAGCCAGGGAGGCGCAGCTCCTTCGCCAACACCGACCATTACGCGACGTGATAAATTACCAAATGTGTATGAAGGATTGGGCATTGATACGACAGTGGAAGGCGACTATCACAACTTGCGCCGATTTATTTCGGCGCTCGAACGCAGCCGTAATTTTGTCATCGTGAATGCTATTTCGCTGCAAAGCATTGACGAAAAAAATAATCTGAAAGCCTCAGTGATTGAAGGCGGTGAAAATATTCCTGGTCAGCCGCCAATGCCAAAGCCTGTCAGCGGTGTACCGAATAACGCAGCGCCAACTTCATTCCCGACTAAAGTCACGGTGTCATTAAAAATTGAAATGGAAACGCATTTTGCCCGCGAAGGTGGAATTGATACCAGCTTGGCAAAGCCGATTCCAGTGGTGAGCAAATAAGGTACGATAGGCGACCCGCCTGTCGAGAAATATTTAAGGCGTCTCGCCTGTCGCATAATTGTATGACTCTAAATAAAGACCAAAAAAAACAAGCGGCTGCGGTAGTGCTGGCGTGTCTGGCAGCTATCCTGATTGTTTATAATATCTTCTTTTCCAGTACCGCTCCACCTCCGACGAGAAAAACTTCCGCCAGGAAAGTAATTCCGGGAATTAACGCGCCGATTTTCAGCACGAGTTCTGACAATGCGGCTGATCAGCGTGCCGAAATTATGATGGTGAGTCAGCCGTTGGATATGGACGGACTCGGCGGCAGCGTTTCTCCGGCAATTGGACGCAACATTTTTATCTATCCGCCACCGCCGACTCCAACTCCAATTCCAACGGCGAAACCAACCCCAACCCCAACACCTATTCCGCCACCGCCGATTACATTAGGCGGAGCGAATCCGAACAGTGTCACAGCGCGTACTAAAGGTTTTGAGATGACGATTTATGGCGCGAAATTCCCCTCCGACGCGCAGGTAATTATTAATGGCAGCCCGTTTCAGACGACATTTTTGAATGATACGCAACTGAAAATTACTGTGCCGCAGACCGCGATAGCCAATCCTGGCAGCCTTCGCCTCGAAGTAAAGAGCGCCAGTGACCCGGTGAAAATGTATTCCAATCCGCTGAATTTTACAGTGAATCCAGCTCCACTTCCTGAATATGTTTATACGGGAATTGTCGTGAAAAATGGCGTCAGTACCGCCGTCATCCGTGACAAGAACGAAACGGAATTACAGAACGTCCGCAAAGGTCAAAAGATCGGGCCGTGGCAAATTATGAGCATTAATCCAAACGTGATTGAGATTTTGGATACGCGCATCGGCGTGACCCACAGCATTCAATTTACGGGCGATAACGGCGGTTAGATTTTTGCAGAAGCCCGCACGCAGTAAGGGCGTCATTGTCTGGTGAACTGTTAGTTCGCCAGTTCTGAAAAATGCGCGAACTGAAGTTTTCCTCACAATTGATCGGCGAAATATGAAACAAAAGAAACAATCCAAAGAATCCGGTTATGCCTTGTTAGCGTTGCTGGCAGCCATGACGATCATTACGATTGGCGTCGTTTCACAGCTATCAAAGCCGACAGCTCGTTTTCAATCGCAACGCGAAAACGAAGAAGAGATGTTGTATCGGGCGGAACTGGTAACGGCTGCGATTCAAAGCTACGCGCAGATTAAAGGTGGATTGGCACCGCAAAATTGTCCACTGAAATTAGAAGAATTATTGCAGGAATATCAGGTACCAACAGCGCAGGGCGGAATCCAGCGGCTTCATCTGATTCGTAAGGCCGCGATGACTGATCCGATTACAAATCAGGACTGGCAGCCAGTACGATTAGGCGATCCTCGAATCGCGGAATTTTACCGAACGTATGATCGTTACGTGAAAGCGCAGCAAGCCGCCGCCGCACTTTCCGGTGCCGCCGGGCCGCAGGCTGCGATGGAAATGCAACGCCTGATGCAATCGGCGGAATTCCTGCGACAATCGGCAATGTTATCTGGAATCGACCTTAATAAACCAGCAGATGATGAACAAGCCAAAAGCGGTGAGACTCCGCCGCCACCACCTCCACCTGCGGATGGGACGCCAGCGCTGCCACCTCCTGCTTCAATTCGCCCACTGTCGTCTACGCCTTCAACGCCAGCTTTTAAATTAAGCGATGATCTTGATAGCCGACCAATTGTCGCCGTTATCAGTAAATCAAAATTGGCGATGGTCAAAAATTATTATGAAGTTGCGAGTCTGGATAAAGCCTTGTTTATTCCAGGGATTGTAAACCCAGCGAATCCGCAACAAGGCGGGATCATTGCGGGCGGCGGCGGAACTCAGGTTTTTGGCCCCGGGGAAGGTGGCGATGTGGGAACCGCGAAAATTATTCCAGGTCAATGTCCTCCAACTGGCCCACTCAAGCCTGGTTGTCCACCACGTGGCGCCGGAAGTTAAGGTAGCTATGAAAATGCAGAAGCCCGCACACAGTAAGGGCGCCAGTACTCCACTCGAACTTCTGCAACTTTCTATACGGGCATTTCAAATGTGAAAACGCCCTTCTGCATTTATAGCTGAATTTTTCATTAAATGTTGATCGTAGCCTAATTCCACTAACTGCTCATAAGCCTGCCAAACTTCATCGGGAATTTCCTGTTCAA
Organism: Blastocatellia bacterium; assembly: GCA_043736395.1. Taxonomy (GTDB): domain Bacteria; phylum Acidobacteriota; class Blastocatellia; order RBC074; family RBC074; genus JAFDVL01. Next base: position 6,488 of record JAYTCQ010000022.1, read on the forward strand.
TCTGAAATCCGAGATTCGGATAAAATTTTATTCGTTGTAAATCACCAACCATAATGTTGATGACTTTTTCTGTCGGTAATATTTCGTTTGAATATTCCGAAAAGGAAATCGGCGGAGAGGCAACAATTGGATGTTTCTCGGGCCAGCGCTGACGAAATGTAGCGTAAGCACGCCGCTCCATATAAGGTTTTTGCACCAGAATAATACTGCCCGGATCAATCCCACGCTCATCCAAAATGCGCCGACTGAAATCAATATTTTCGCCCGTGTTCGTAGATTCCGGTTCTAAAATAATTGCGGATTCCGGTACGCCTTTTCTTCGCGCAACGTCTGCAAAAACCTCGGCTTCAGGTTTTGAGAATTGATCTTTCGTGAGCATTCCAACATTTCCTGAAAACATTAGGATCGGCGCGAAGCCCTGCAAATAAAGGTCAGCGGCATACTCAGCGACGCGAATGTCGTTGCTGCCCAGCGCGAGAATGAGATCGGATTTTTCGAGCGAGTGATTGAGGTGATGATAGTCCCAGATAATTTGGGCGAGTTGAATGATGAGTGGATTCGACATAAGAAGAATAGACCGAAGATAAGCGCATATGTAATAACGACTTCAGTCGTTGCAGTAGAAAACGGCTGAAGTCGTTACTACATATGCGCGTTATCCTCGTTAGGTTCTTGTTTGCTTAACCGCTTGCAGCCAGCCTTCATACAAAGCTTCGCGCTCAGCTTTTTTCATACTTGGCTCAAAGCGTTTTTCCTGCTGCCACTGCGTTGCGATTTCTTTGTCGTTTTTCCAGAAGCCTACGGCGAGACCTGCTAAATACGCGGCTCCGAGTGCGGTTGTTTCCGTGATGACGGGACGCACAACAGGGATGCCAAGAATGTCAGCTTGGAATTGGCAGAGAAAATTATTCGCCGTGGCTCCGCCATCAACGCGTAATTCTTTGGCTTTGATGCCGGAATCTTTTTGCATGCATTCGATGACATCACGGGTTTGATACGCCATGGCTTCAAGGGCGGCGCGGGCAATGTGCGCCTTAGTGGCTCCGCGTGTCAGTCCGACGATGGCTCCGCGTGCATTCATGTCCCAGTACGGCGCGCCTAAGCCGACAAATGCCGGGACGAAATAAACTCCTTCATTGCCAGTGACGGACATCGCTAACGCTTCAGTTTCAGGAGCGCTGGCGATAATGCCAAGTCCATCGCGCAGCCATTGAATAGCCGCTCCGGCAACGAAGACGCTGCCTTCCAAGGCATATTCGGTTTTCCCTTTTTTGCGCCACGCAATGGTCGTCAATAATCCGGTCTTCGACGGCGTCGCTTTTTCGCCGGTATTCATCAGCATGAAACAGCCTGTGCCGTACGTATTTTTCATCATGCCGGGCTTGAAGCAGGCTTGCCCGAAGAGCGCGGCTTGTTGATCTCCGGCAATTCCTGCAATCGGAATTTCTACGCCGAATAATGAAGCGTCCGTCATCGCGTACACTTCAGAAGAAGATTTTACTTCAGGCAAAAGAGAAGCGGGGATGTTAAGTTTTTCGAGAATTTCCTTGTCCCACTTCTGCGAATTGATGTTGTAAAGCAACGTGCGCGAAGCGTTGGAAGAATCAGTAATATGCGTTTTGCCTCCGCTCATTTTATAGATGAGCCAGGAATCAATATTGCCAAAAGCTAATTCTCCGGCTTCGGCCTTTTTGCGGGCGCCTTTTACGTTGTCCAATAACCAAGCGACTTTCGTGCCTGAAAAATAAGCGTCTGTGACGAGTCCGGTTTTTTTGCGAATGACTTTGTCGAATTTTTCAGCCTTGAGTTGTTCACACAGCGGTGCCGTGCGGCGGCATTGCCAGACAATGGCGTTGTGAATTGCGGCTCCGCTTTTGCGATCCCACACGACGGTTGTTTCGCGTTGATTTGTAATGCCAATCGCAGCGATGTCAGCGGCTTTAATTTTGGTTTCCGCCAGCACCTGACGCGCGCAATGAATTTGCGATTGCCAGATGGCTTCAGCATCGTGTTCGACCCATCCGGCTTTGGGGAAAATTTGCGGAAATTCCTGTTGCGCGACGCCAATGATTTGCCCGGCTTTGTCAAAGATAATCGCGCGGGAAGAAGTAGTGCCTTGATCGAGGGCAAGAATGTAGTTTTTCATAAGATTAAATTGGTGGTTGGTGGTTGGTGGTCGGTGGTTAGTTGATGGCAACGTCGCGTATAACCGCAATCGTCCGTTACAAAACCGACCACCGACGACCAGCCACCACTTCCTATTTCCCGTAGCTGACGCGGTAAATAAATCCTTTATTGTCGTCGGAAATGTAGAGTGCTCCATCGGCTCCGGTAGCGAGTCCGGCGGGGCGTCCTGAGAATTGCTCATTTTTCAGCCAGCCTGTGACGAAATCTTCGCTGCCGATGGGCTTGCCATCTTTCATCAAAATTCGTACGACCTTATAGCCGATTTTTGATTTTCTTCCCGTCGCGCTGGAGCCGTGAATCGTGACCAGCATCGAACCGCGATACGCCGCAGGAAATTTCTTACCCGTGTAAAATTTCAAATCAATCGGAGAAGAATGCGCTGGAAATTCAAAGGCTGGTGGCGTCGCGTCCGAGGCCTTCAACATTCCCTTTGGATTTTCAAGTCCGGCGTTGGGAATATTATTTCCGACGAAATACGGGAAGCCGTAATTTTCGCCAGACTCGATACGATTGATTTCATCGGGAGGCATTTCTTCGCCGAGCTTGTCCTGTCCCATATCGGTTGACCAGAGCATTCCCTTAGCGTCGAAGTCAATTCCTATGGCGTTGCGCAAGCCTTTGGCATAATGTTTACCGCCACTCCCGTCTTCATTGAAAGCCAGAATTGCCGTACGACGATCATCCGCTTCTTCGCAAACATTGCAGGACGATCCAATCGAAACGTATAAGCGATTATCTTTGCCCCAAACGATGGAACGCGAGTAATGCGAAGTCGTCGAAACTGGTAAATCAATAAATTTCTCTGGCGCACCGGCTTTGCCATTTTCATATTGCACGCGCATCACGGAAGGCATTGTAGCGATATACAAGTATCCTTTGTGAAATGCCAGGCTGTGTGAACGATTGAAGCCACTGGCGATGACTTCAGTTTTGTCGGCTTTGCCATCTTTGTTTAAATCGCGCAGCGCGACGACTTCGCCGCCGGTATCGGGTTTGCCCATGCGCGCGACGAAAAGAGTTCCGTCCGGGCCGACGGTCATCAGGCGCGAAGATGGCAAGCCTTCCGCAAAGACGGAAATCTTAAATCCGGCGGGCACTTGCAGGTCGCCAATCGGAGCGACGGGAGGAGCCACAGGTGCAGTATTTTGCGCAACCGCTTGCAACGAAAAAGCGAATGCGGTCATCATAAGTATTGTTCTTAGTTTCATGTTAAAGATTCCTTGGAGTTGAATTCTGAAATTAAGGTTTAATTAAATATTTCTTTACACGAGGTGAAGATGGATCAAGTATACTCCAACGAATGGAGCGAGAAAAAAATGTCAAGAAGAGTTGATAACGAGTGCGCATACTGCGCCGAAGAATTTGATGAAACCAGCGCCAGCATTGGCGAAGATTATAAAGTCTATTGTTCAGAATATTGTGAAAAGCAAGGTGAACTTTTGTCCGCTTACGAAGCTGCTCAGCCTTATCTTAACCAATTCCCGTTAGCCGCATAATCAGAACATATTCGACATGATTAACAAGATTCACAGGATTGAAGTATTTTCAATCGGTGTATTAATCTTGTTCATTTTGTCAATCCCGTCTAATTTGTTTCTTTCGGAAAACGCTTGCCGACGAACAAATCATAAACAAATGTTCCCGCGATTCCGCCGCAAATCGGGCCAACAATCGGAACCCAGAAATAATAATTTCCCGCGCGGAAAACTTCTGATCCCCAACCTGCTACGAAGGTGAATAATCGCGGCCCGAAATCACGCGCCGGATTGATCGCATAACCTGCGTTCATACCCATACTCGCGCCGATCACAATCACTAACAATCCAACCATCACCGGGCCAAGATTTCCAAGCGTCGCGTTATTACGCACGTCGCCAATCGCAGAAATCACCAGCATCAACATTGCTGTGCCGATGAATTGATCTACGAAGCCGCCGAAGGTCGAAAGATACGGCGCGGGATACGTCGCAAAAATTCCGGCTGTGCCTAAATCTCCGCTGACTTGTCGAACGCCTTTGTCAAAATTATTGAAGGCTTCGTGATAAATGAAAAATGCAGTTGCCGCTCCGCAAAAAGCACCGACAACTTGTGCGGCGCAGTACGGCAAAACTTTACTCCACGGCATTCCGCGATGGACGGCATTAGAAAATGTGACAGCAGGATTCAGGTGTGCGCCGGTAACTCCGCCCGCCACCATAATTCCCATCATCACAGCGATGCCCCAGGCAATATTGATAGACAGGTACGCGCCATTTTTATCGTGACTAATTAATACTTGCGTCACATTGGCGGCACCGAAAGCGATGAGTACAAATGTGCCGAGGAATTCGGCAAGAAGTTCGCGGGTTAGTGTATCTCGGTTCATAGTGGTCAGTTGATTTTTGAATAAATAGTGAACCGCAAAAGGCACAAGAAGCGCAAATAAAATACAATGATTTTTTTGAGCATTTCGCGCTTTTTGTGGTTATAAAATTACCTGACTACGCCTTCGATTGGACTGCTCGCGCTGGCGTAAAGTTTCATCGGCATCCGTCCGGCAAGGTACGACATTCTTCCTGATTTGACGGCGAGGTTCATCGCCTCCGACATCAGCCCGGGATTTTTTGCCTCGGCAATCGCCGTATTCATCAGCAATCCGTCAATTCCTAATTCCATTGCAAAACATGCATCAGAAGCAGTGCCAACTCCCGCGTCGACAATAATCGGGACGGAGGTGATTTGCTCGCGCATAATTCTTAAGTTGTTAGGATTCTGAATACCCAGCCCGGAACCAATCGGAGCGGCGAGCGGCATCACTGCCGAAGCGCCCGCATCAATCAGCTTCTTAGCCATAATCAAATCATCGCTGAAATAAGGCAAGACCGTGAAGCCTTCTTTGACTAATATTTTTGTGGCCTCAAGCGTAGCTTCGTTGTCAGGGAAGAGCGTTTTTTGATCGCCGATGACTTCGACTTTGACCCAATTTGACATACCGACTTCACGCGCGAGCATTGCGGTACGCACTGCTTCATCAGCCGTATAACATCCCGCAGTATTCGGCAGCAGCGCGAATTTTTTGAGATCAATATGATCCAGCAATGAAGCTTGTGTGCGATCTGAAATGTTCACACGGCGTACGGCGACTGTAATCATTTCGGCTCCGCTGCGCTCAAACGCATCAATCATTTCTTCGTTGGAGCGATATTTTCCTGTGCCGATGATGAGGCGTGAATTGAATTCGCGGTTGGCGATAACTAACTTATCCATAAATTATTTGAGTGCTATTAATATTTGCTCGACCCGCGCATAGAACGAATCTTTACATCTTCAGGTTTATTTCGAATTTCAGTCCAATATTCTTCTCTTACATCTTCATCAATTTCAATGCTGGTAGAATACAAAGCGTCCTTGCCATCTTTTTTACAACCAGAAATCCAATAGTGGGCACCCGTTTCAGTTTCGAAAAAATTTGCCTTGAATCCGCGACCTTTCAGCGACCCAAAACTTTTCCCCTGATAATGGACAGATTTTCCTGTCTTCGAATAAGTGACGCGACCAATTCGAGCAGTCCCTCGGATGCCTTCGCCCTTGTACTCAATGTACATTATTTTAGTTTTTGGTCTCATAGCCGAAATACAATTAATAATAGATGTTTATTATGTGTGAAAGAAAAACAAACAGTACTATACCTGTAAAAAGTCCGAAGAGGCAACGGAAGCAGCAGTACATTTCAATGATTGTTTTCAGGTATAACTTTGGTTATACTGCAAACATGAAAACTGCGATTTCAATTCCAGACACCATCTTCCAGCAGGCGGAAAAAACCGCGCGACAATTAAAAATCACCCGGAGTGAACTTTACGCCAAAGCCGTCGTCGCGTTTGTTGAGCAGCACCATACACAGGGCGTCACAGAAAAACTGAATGAAATTTACGCGGCAGAAAATTCTAAGTTGGAGCCGGGATTTACTCTCGCGCAAACGGCAATGCTTAATGCGGAGGACTGGTAATGCAGCGCGGTGAAATCTGGTGGGCGAATTTGTCGGAGCCGAAAGGTTCGGGGCCAGGCTTGCGGCGTCCGGTATTAATTGTGCAGGTGGACGCTTTTAATCAGAGCAGCATTAAAACGGTAATTGTTGTAGTGATTACTAAAAATCTGAATTTAGCGGAAGCTCCAGGCAACGTCTCGCTCACGGCGCGCGTCAGTCACTTGCCTGTAGATTCCGTCGTGAACGTTTCGCAAATCATCACGCTTGATAAAAGTTTGCTGACTGATTATGTTGCTACTTTACAAAGTAAAAAAATCAAACAAGTCGAAGCCGGAATACGTCTGGTTTTAGGGCTTTGACGAATTCGCAGAAAATTTATGAATGCGCCAACCGCAGCAATTTTAGTGATCGGCAACGAAGTCCTCAGCGGCAAAGTTGAGGAACAGAACGCTCGTTTTCTGATCGGCGAATTGCGCGAATTAGGTGTCGCTTTGCAGTGTATTCTAACGATCCCTGATGAACCGGAAATCATTGAATCGGCGGTCAAAGATTTATCTTCGCGCTTTTCTTATGTCTTCACTTCCGGCGGAGTCGGTCCGACGCACGACGATGTGACAATCAAAAGTATTGCCAATGCTTTCGATAAATCCATCATTCGTCATCCCGAATTAGAAAGTTTATTACGCAGATATTTTGGCGAAGAAATTGACGAGACACGACTGAGCATGGCGGATGTGCCGGACGGCGCAGAGTTGATTTACGGCGAAGAATTGAAATATCCGGTGCTGGCCTGCGCGAATGTTTATATTTTCCCCGGCGTACCGGAATTATTTCGGAAAAAGTTTTTAGCCATTCGTGAACGCTTCCGGGTCGAGCCATTTCACTTGAGAATTATTCACACACTCGAAGACGAATTCGATATTTCTGATCGTCTGCGAATCGTCGCTGATGCGCATCCCACGGTCGCGATTGGTTCGTATCCAAATTTTATAACGTCTGAATATCGAGTGAAGCTCACGCTGGAATCCAAAAACGAATTCGCTGTCCACGATGCGCATCAGGAATTGTTGACCATTTTAGAGGTAGAAAAAATTGTCAAAATTGATTAACCGCAAAAGGCACAACAAGATTTTCATCCACGAAGAACACGAAGGTCACGAAGTAGTGAGTGAACATTATCACGCAGTTTCTTTTTCTTCTCTTCGTGACCTTCGTGTTCTTCGTGGATAGTGGCTTTATGCACATTCAATACGAAACGCCATCCCCATTTCACGTTGCGTTAATCGAACCGGAAATTCCCCCGAACACCGGAAACATTGCGCGGACGTGCCTGGCGACTTTCACGCCGTTGCATTTGGTGGGGCAACTTGGATTCCGGACAGATCGTCGCGCCGTGATGCGGGCCGGGTTGGATTATTGGTACGACGCCGAAATTCACTATCATCGGACGCTTGAAGATTTAGAAATAAAATTGCCGAATTCCCGATTTATTTTTATCGAAACAGGTGCGCCGTACGAGTACACCGAATTCAAATACGCCGCCGGAGATGTGTTGGTCTTAGGACGCGAAACAAAAGGATTACCGCCAGAAATCCTCGAAAAAAATCGTGAGCGATGCGTCTACGTGCCGATGCCGAATCCGCGTGTGCGATCATTGAATCTCGCAACTACGGCGGGTGTTGTGTTGTATGAAGCGTTGCGGCAAGTCAGGTAAATCAAAAGGCAAAAGGCAAATATCAAAAGTTAAAAGGGCGGCACTTAATTTAAGAAATTCAGAAAAGGCTTTGCTTCCAAATCCCACTTTTGCCTTTTGATATTTGCCTTTTGATTTTACGAATTTCTTTTTTTTATGACTTACTCCAGAATTTGCATCATCGGCGCAGGCAGTTCCGGCATCGCCGCTGCCAAAGCCTTACACGAACGCGGCATCAATTTTGATTGTTTTGAAAAAGGCAATCGCGTCGGCGGTAACTGGGTTTTCAAAAATTCCAACGGCATGTCTTCGTCGTACAAACGCCTGTATATCAACACGTCGCGCGAACGGATGCAGTATTCAGATTTTCCGATGCCTGCAAATTATCCTGACTTTCCGCACCATTCACAGATCGCGGATTACTTCGACGCGTATGTAGATCATTTCGGATTCCGCGACAAAATTATTTTCAATACTGGCGTGACAAAAGCTGAACGAATGCCCGATGGACGCTGGAAAATTCTATTGGATAACGGCGAAGCGCGTGAATACGATGCCTTGATGGTAGCCAACGGACACCACTGGAATCCACGCTGGCCGGAGCCGGAATTCCCCGGAAATTTCAGCGGAACCGTGATGCACGCGCATTACTACGAAGACCACAAACCATTCGAAGATAAAAATGTAGTCGTTCTGGGGATGGGCAACAGTGCGATGGACATTGCCGTAGAGTCCAGCGAAGTCGCGAACAAAACTTTTCTCGCCGCACGACGCGGAGCGCACATCATCCCGAAATATTTTTTTGGTAAACCACTTGACCAGATCGGCATCTCTCCATGGATTCCTTTCAAGATAAAATTTTTGTCGTTCAAGTGGATGATGAAATTGATGGTGGGCGATATGGAACGCTACGGCTTACCGAAGCCCGATCACGAAATCGGCGAAGCGCATCCCACGATTTCCGGCAGAATTTTAGACCGCATCACCCACGGCGCAGTCATCCCGAAACCCAATCTTAAAAGGCTTTTGGAAAGCAGTGTCGAATTTGAAGACGGCTCCATCGAACCTGTAGACGTGATCGTGTATTGCACGGGATACAAAGTTACGTTTCCATTCTTCGACGAAAATTTTATCGCCGCACCCGACAACTATTTGCCACTGTTTCGACGCGTCTTCAAACCCGATATTCCCAACATTTTTTTCATCGGATTACTCCAGCCTCTCGGCGCAGTCATGCCACTCGCCGAAGCACAATCCAAATGGGTAGCGAAATATTTACTCGGAGAATACAAGCTCCCTTCACGCACAGAAATGGAAGCCGACATTCGCAGGGAACAATCCGCGATGGAAAAACGCTACGTCAAATCCAAACGGCATACGATGCAGGTGGATTTCGATACTTATTTGGCGGCGATGAAAAAAGAAATGAAGCGAGGAAATGTTGTCGTGAGTCGTCAAGCACGTTGAAATAGAGTGGCGACAGGCGGCGTGAAATGTAATTCAATGGCTTCACCAAGATTGCTAATCGCTTCCTGCTTGGAACGCCCTTGACTGGCAATTTCAATCTCGCGGCATTGGGCGATATAGATACGTCCTTCACGCCAAACGGATGCAGTAAAGAGGCTGGGATTTTTATTTTGCTTGCTCATGAGTGGATATATTACAGGAGCTTGAATAAACAGTCTACGCAAAGCGCAACGTTTTAGTACGGAGAGTACTATGAAAAAATGTATCCTAAACGTCTCGTTTGTGATTCCGAATGGAGCAACAAACGGGACGTTTGTTGTACGCTTTTTTTGATGAATTCACAGTGATGTATTGCTGAGCTTATCCGTTTTGCAGATTAAAACCGTACTGACGTTCGCTGTGAAGCTACCAGCCCGTACGGCTCTGCTTAATTTTTGGAGGCAGTCGCCTGCTTCGCCGGAACGCGTTCTGGACTCTCACGGTACGCTCAATGCAATCCCTTGCACCGACTCTGACGCTCAAGAGTACTCGCCGAAATTACACAACGAAAACCGATATTGTTGTTGCGGTTGTCGGGTGTGTTGTTGTTACGGTTGGCAGCGCGGCAGTTCCTTGCATTATTGTTGTAGGAACCGCCCCGCAGCACAAGTGGCGCATCCCGTTTTCAGCTTCTGGCAAAAGTCAGAGAACTGAAAATTCGTTCCCGCAATCGCCACGTGTCGCCGTGCAAAAGATGCCCGATCCAACTCCGCAGCGCATGCGTGACAGTTTCGATTTCGATTGTTCCGAGACGATATTTTTCTGCCAATTCACGGAACCGTTTGCGTGACCGACGAAGGTTTTCACTTCGTACTCTGATCCGTTCCGGCAACACACGAAAGCCAACAAAATTAGCTCCGTGTCGTGTCTCGAATAATTGATTTTTGACCGGATGAATGTGCAGCCGAAGCCCGGCCAGATACGCTTCAACTTTCTTTCGGGCAGCCGCAAGAATATCGTAGTCATCGCCGAACAAAGCGAAATCATCCACATAGCGCACATATTTTGTGATTCGCAGTTGTTCATTGACGAAATGATCTAAACCATTCAGATAAACGTTGGCAAAAAACTGGCTGGTCAGATTCCCAATCGGCAAGCCACGGCGTCGCTCTCCCCACGTGAACAGATCATCGCCTGCAAAGAAATCCTGCACAGATTCCTGTGGATTGCTCGCGTTGATAATTGTGTCTATCAGCCACAACGTGTCAGGGCATTTGATTTTACGACGCAGGAGCTGCTTCAGGATTTCGTGGTCTATGCTCGGAAAATATTTACGGATGTCGCATTGCAAAATATATTTGCTTGAACGGGCGAACTTTGTGAAGCGGCGTAAAGCGCGATGCGTCCCGTAGCCGACGCGATTGGCATACGAATCAGCAATAAAAGTTTGCTCAAAAATTGGTGAGATCACATTGCATAAGGCGTGATGCAAGACGCGATCACGATACGGCGCAGCCGAAATCATTCGTTTCTTGGGTTCGACAATGTGAAAGGTTTTGTATTTCCCCGGCTGATAGGTTTTGGTGGTTAATTCGTGTTGCAAGCGGAGCAATTCGTTGGCGAGATTATCGTTGAAATGCAGCACATTCGGTTGATAGCGTTTGCCGCGTTGAGCTTTCTGTGCCGCCTGCAATAAATTTCCGAAGTCCGTAATTTGCGGATACAAATTGCCGTGCCGTTTCATATTGCTTTTTGTTGTTTCAGCCAGCCGCCTAAATTGACGCCGACTTCGTTGATGTGATTTGCCGCATGTGCGAAGCGTTGCGCGTCAATCAATTTGAAATCCAATAACAGGCGCGTTTGTCTTCGCAGTAATTCCAATTGCACATTGATGGCTTCCAGTTGCGCACGCTTTTCGCGGGCATAGCGTGCGCGAATCAATCCCTCTAACACTTCATACAACCCTGTGATAATACGGTCGCCTAACATGTGCTTGTGGTCACGCGGCAATTTATTAAGTAAAGGCACGTACCACACTATCAAATCGTGCGCCTTTTGGATGACGGGTAATTCAGTGTCTGTTTTTTTCATCTTTGAATTTGAAAAAAATTTTTCATGTGCGCATTCGCGCACAAAAGGTAAAAAGGGTAAAAGCGTTAGAGGGTTACAGAGTCCTCGCCGAAATTACACAACGAAAACCGATATAGTAGTAGCGGTAGGCGGGAGTGAGGTTGAGACGGTAGGCAGCGCGGCAGATCCTAGCATTATAGAGGTAGGAACCGCCCCGCAGCACACGACGTTCACCGCTTTTCACTCCCGTCGGATCAATCAAATCTTTTCCTTCGTATTTGCCGTACCAATCCTGACACCATTCCCAGACGTTCCCATGCATATCAAATAACCCGAACGCATTTGCTACACCAAGACTCCCGACCGGAATGGTTTCGCTACGATATTTACCTTTCGGAGCTTCAGCATACGGATAACCGCCATTGTAATTCACAACGTCCGGCGTGATTGTTTCGCCAAAGGCAAACGGCGTAGTCGTTCCCGCCCGACAGGCATATTCCCATTCCGCTTCGGTGGGCAGACGATATGCTCGTCCTGTCTTTTTGGCAAGCCGCGCACAGAATTCTTCCGCGTCTTCCCAACTGACATTTTCGACCGGACGATCCTGACCTTTAAAACGAGCCGGATCAGGTTCAAGCTCACGCGCAGCTTTCAATGTTTTGTCTGCCGCAATTACCCGCCATTGTTCCTGCGTGATGGTGAACTTGCCCAGATAAAATGGCGAGAGGGTGACTTTGTGTTGCGGAAGCTCGCGTGTAAACCATTCACGCTCGGCATCTTTGTTGTAGCGTTTGGCTTCAGCAAAAGCTTGTTCTACGGCTTTCTCATCCGACCCCATCGTGAACGTACCGCCAGGAATAGAGACCATTTCGAGATTAATGTCAGGAGCGAGTTCTTCGATGAACTGGTTGGCTTGTAATTGCTGGCGTTCAATTTCTATACCGCGTTGGTCGAGTGTAATAGTACTGAAATCAAAGTTACCTGACTCTACCTTCCTTGCTCTACTTAAGTAATCGAAGTAATAAAGTGCGGCTTGAAAATTGTTAGTTTGGGCATCCTGCCATGCCTGATAAAATTGAGTCAGATTGGCGTGGCGTTTGGATAATTCTTCTGCCAGCCGTAAAACCGAAGGAAGGGAATTTTCTTGCTCTACCTGATCCCACCATTGGCGAGCAATGTCAGCGCATTGCGCCAATCGTAATTTCTGTTTGACTTCAATAAGTCGGGTCTTGATTTGGTCATCAGTCCATCCTTTGATTCGGGTCATACCTGTTGCAGCCATCTTCCACCACTTATCATTCTGTCCTATTCCTTTGAGCCGCGAGTAATCAAGGTAAGCCAAATTCGCCATAATGTTTTCGCTCTGTGTGATTTGACGGACTTGGTAAAATTCACTGAGCGAGGATTTTCGAATAGCTAATTCTTCCGCTAACCGAAGTAGTGGGGCGGGAGATTCATTGCGATCTTTAATATTATTCCACCAATGCTGAATATCTGGTGAAGCCTGAGCCAGACCAAGTTGAGAACAAAGTTCATCAAGTCGAGCGTGATATTGATCGCGTGTCCATTCAGTAGTATTCGAAATACCGACACGAGCAGTTTGCGATCCGCTTTCAAAATCGAGAGCTTGGTTTAGTGCCATAGGATCATATTCATCAGGCAAAGAGTAAAAGACCTCTTCAATGTCTTTACCCCGTTGAGCAAAGGCTTCTACTATTGACAAAAAACGCGGATCATCATTTTGGATTGGTGCGGTTAATGCAGCCCACCAAGCGGTCACGCCCGCATCATCGGAGCCAATACGACGGGCGGCATCACGTTTAAAGACATCAAGGCTCATTACTTTCTCATCGGAAAAAAGTGCAAAGAAGCGTTGCCCTTCATCACTGTTGAGATAGGCGTCAAGAGCTTCAAGGCTTTGCGATTCTGTCCACTGGGTCACTTCTGAGCCTCTCCTTTCCAGCTTTCGATCAAGACCTGAACTCTTTTTTCATGAAGCTGATCTGCGTAGCTGATGGGCTTACTTGGGGCTATCTTCTCGTGTAATTCTTCGACCAGAAAATCTGTCGCACGTTTAGCGACCGATCCATATTGAAAAGGTGCATCATGCTTGCAAGCAAGACTCAAAGCTAGTTGTGCCTTGCTGATAGCTTCGTCTGGTTGGTTTTGTGCATGCAGGACTTTTGCCATTGCCAGATGAGCCGCCGCCGCTGGAATTTGAAATTGATTAGTAGAATCAGAGCCGATATAGAGCTTGTAACTAGCCTCGGCATTAATGAGCAAGTCACGCTTTTTTGTGGGCGAAGTTTCAAGCATGGCTTGTTCATAATAGCATTCGATAAAACCTGCGCGCGCAAACATCGGCACAATGTTGTAGAGCCATCCCGTGCCGCGATCCAGCGCAAAATCAAGCTGTTTACGAGCTTCATCAAACTTCCCCAAACGCACCAATGCTAATCCAATCGTTACAGCTTCCCATAAGAGTTGCCCTACCGATACTCGTTCTTCCTCGTGCCGATCCCAGGCTTGTTGCGCAAGATCTGCTGCCTTTTGATAATCCCCTAAGTAAAACCAAGCTTCCGCAATGGTTTGCAGAGTCCAGCGATTGGTATCAACTGGCAGGCTTTGCAAAAGTCTCGCCGCGTGTTCACTTTGCCGAATTGAGAGTAGTAATGCCAGCCAGTAACGAGAGGAAGAATCCTTGCCTTGCTCAAGCAAATCCAGTTGTCTTTGTTCAGCAGAACGCAGGTTGCCGCTGTAAAGAACCTGCCAATCATGATTGCGTTGACAATCTTCCAAGGCTTGTTCCTCACCACACAGACGATATGCAGCTTTGGCATGGTTGTAAACGATTTGCGATTCTTCCCAATGCCCACGTGTCATGAGTTCGCCACCCGTTCGCAATAAGCACCATGCCTGACTTTTGCGTAAGCGGAGCGCAGGTAATTCTGTACACCAAGGGCTACTTGATTTTTGGGGATTAGGATAAAATCCACTCAATATATTCAAGACTGTGCTGCTATGTAACTGAGACTCTTCCGTTGTCGTATTCCACCACTCGTTAACATCACGAAATCGCTCTTCAAAATCCGGCTGATTTAATGCACGTAGCATCAATTCGCCACCGCTGTTATCTGAGTACAGATATTGTAGTAATTCCGTATCCTTTTTGTCGCCTGGTTCAGTTTGCTTCAGGATATGCTTCATCACTTGCCCGCGTACGACAGGATGTACGTCTACTAAACCCAGAGTATCATCCAGTCCAATAAGTCTGCGTTTTTCCAGATAATTCAGTACTTCCTGTAATTTCGCAACAGAACGAAACCGACCTGGCATGGAATTTTCTGTGTTCGGATTAACGACAAGGTTCTTGCGCAAAAATTCCAGGTTGCTTGCTTCGGAGCGGCGAACAATGTAACAGAGAACAAACCAGTAATCACGATTTGATAGGGGAAGATCGCGGATGGCCAATTCTAGCCAACGATGCCGTCGTGTAGTCAGGTAAACAGATTCATCAAGACAGGCTTGCTGATTTGTTTCAGGGAAATTTGCAAACTAGTCAGCAAAACTAGAAATGGATTCGTTGACAGTAGCGGCGACTACGGAAATGATTTGTGGGTGGTAATTCACCAGAGCAAAGAACTGCTTTTTTAGCGACGAGCTATCTGACTCACCTGATAAACTCCAAACCAAATCGGCATCGTCATCGGATAATGGGTTAAACGGATAATTTCTCACAGCCGAAAACCCGGACAAATCTTGAGGGAAAATCCGCGAGGTGATCAAAACCTTTGCTTGAGTTTGCAAGAGGTCTCGAATAAATTCTGCAAAGAGAACACTTCGGATAGTTGTTTCTTGAGGAAACGTAGAGCCTTTTTCATTGCGGGTATCCTGCTCTTCGCTGTCAATTTGGTAATTGCCAAGGTCAACAAAGGCTCCCATCGTCCGCTCTAATCCATCAATCACTAATAACCATTTTTCTTGCTGCAATTTGTCCAGAATAAGTTGCTTTAAATCCTCCAGTTTAATTTTGCCAATGGCTTGAGTGCCGATCAAAGTTCCAGCCAAGTCTTGTAAAAATTTCTCAGGAGTATAACCGAGTGCATAAAACGTACACCAAAATTGTTGAATTTTGTGAGTTTCCAATGCGGCACGAGTCGTAGGGGCACGGTTCAACCAATACGAAACCAGCGCACTTTTGCCTGCTCCACCTAAATCACAAATGCAAAGTATGCGAGTTTCCGGTTGCCCCGTCAGCCATTCAGTTAAATCGTACTGTTCTTTTTCGCGCCCAACGAATTTCTTTCCTAACAAATATGGATTAGCAACTTTAGTAGTTTTGATTTCGTGGCGGAGAATATCTTCCTCAAATTGACCTAAATCAAGCCCCTGAGATTTTGAATGAGGTGGGAGAGATTTTTTTGCTTGAGTTACCCAATCGTTTAGATATTTCGCTTCAAATTTCAAACCTAACGCCACGATAAAGTTTAACCCGCTTTCCGGGTTACTCAGTTGAAACAGATGTAAAGCTGCCATCCAGATATTTGCTGCCCAACCACTTCTTGAGGGTCTGCAATCTGCATAGATTGGCTGCCATTCACTTGCAGCAATTTTCTCTAAATGGCTAATGAGTTCTTTTACCAGTTCTGCGGAGAGTTTGGTCAATGCAGTAAAGCAGTTTTGAAGAAGTACCTGAGCGGGAATCATGTAAGCTAATTTATGCTCCTTATCCGCTCGGACGACCATGCCGATAACAGCTTTGGAATCTGTGCTATAAATTGGAGCACCGCTAAACCCTTGCTCAATAAAATAACCAGTAGTTTTCGTGTCTTCGATGGCGATACAATCTTGAGAAATAGAAACGCCTGTAATTCCCTTCGCCTCGACGCCGTTATTCTTGCCTGAAGGAAATCCGAATGATTCAAAGGTTGTTCTGAGTACATCGGACGGGACTATACTTGGTACGCGATAATTAGATGGCAAGGTCCCCGTCGTGATCTCTAGTAAGGCAATGTCTTCTCCTGCGCTAGGTTGCCCTGTAACGGTGAGAACGGGCAGCAAAGACACCACCTTGGCCCGAAAGTACTGACTTGGCGAAAGTAAGGGAAAGTCAAAACTAAGTTCTTCGTTGGGGCGTTCCTGTAAGCTGCCGAGCTTTTTGCCCAGTGCCGTTTCTACAACATGTGCGCAGGTGAGTATATGGTGCTCAGACACAAGGAATCCAGCTCCTGCGATTGCGCCAGTAGCATTAAGAATGCGAATGAGAAATGGTGCGATGGGACTCTGCATCAGAAATAGGAAAATAAAGCATCAAATTGTTGGTGATTCAGGCTTTCGTTTCCAAGTCAGCTTAAAAATAAGACTTGCTTCAACGCCTGCTGAGGTGAAGATAACACCACTATTTGCGGCTAACTTCACTCCAAACTCTACAGTAGCCTCATCTGCTGCTTGGTCGCGCAATGTAGCCAAAACAGTCGAAGTAAAAGGCTTTATTTTACCTATAGAGACGCGTGACCAAGATGTCAGGTAAGTCATGGGCAAGGAGGAGGAAACACGATGTTGAGTGAGGCAGATTATGAAGAGGCGGTGCGGCGC
>JAYTCQ010000023.1:0-4641 GCA_043736395.1 Blastocatellia bacterium
CCGTTGCTGCTCGCCATTGTCTTTTGTTCTTTAGTTCTTTTCGTGCTAATTTCATTTCTTTAGACTAGCTTTTTTCTTTCACCGCAACAACTCTATTACCTATATTTATAGCAGATTGATCGCAGCCATTAGTTAAAAGCAAACAAATAAAAACGTAAAATCCAACGCTCAGGATGTGATTTCTTTTCATCATCTTCCCCCATTTTTTACCTCGCTGTTGTTGGTCTCTCGCACCTGAGCGCAGACAGCACAGCGAAGTTACCGGGTTATTTTTTTCCAGACCCAGGCTCGGCCATACTCCGATGTTGTTCTGCCAGCACACCAGCTGGCGTAACATTAGCAATCGATGATTGAATTTTATTTTTCCAACCACTAACTACATCCGCATCACCATTCATCATGGCTTCAAACCCAACTTTAGCGACGTCTGCCGGATCGTCTTTTTCTGACTGTCCAACCTTGGTATCCATCATGTCAGCACGCTCGAAAAATTCAGTTTCGGTTGCGCCCGGCATCAGGCAGGTGACTGTCACATTGGTATCTTTCAACTCATTACGTAACGCAAATGAGAAAGAATCAATGAATGCTTTCGTGCCGTTATACACTGCTGTGAAGGAGCCGGGGATAAATCCGGCAATGGAACCGGTAATCAAAATTCGGCCTTCTTGTTTATCGCGCATGTCTCGTCCTACGAGTTGGATTAAGTAAATCGTGCCTGTAATATTCGTATCTATCACGTGTCGCACATCGTCAAAATCCTGGTCTAAAAAAGCTTTTCCCAATCCGTGACCCGCATTTGCGAGCAATGCTGAAACAGGGCGTCCCTGCGTTGCGGCATAAAGTTTCTCGACGCCTTCATAAGTAGATAAATCAACCTGTACCGCTTCAGCGGCAACACCAAATTCTTGCATCTCCCGCGCTGCTTGATTGATAGCGGGTTCATCGGCAGCAAGGATTAAATCGAAGCCTTGTTGCGCGCAGCATTTAGCTAATTCATACCCAATTCCGGTGGAGGCTCCGGTGACTATTGCGAGTGGGCGTGACTGTGAATTCATGATTTTTAATCTCCTTTTTGGAAAAAATGACAAGCTTCCAGACTTGTCATTTTATAATTAATTGCAGTCTACCTTTGACTAACGGATTCAACTTTTCCGCCGATACCTTCACATAAATTTTTGATGGATTTGAGCGCGTTTTCAATGCCTTCATTGATAGCTTCTACGTGGTCGCCAGTCCGTTGATCCATTTCTTTTAAGGCGTGATTTTGCTGACCAAAACTTAAATGAACTTTGACCTCGCTCTGATTGTTTCCTGATTCTTCCACGGTCAACCAGCCTTGATAGCCGCGTTCACTATCTGACCCCCATTCCATCCGACGTGTGTCTTCGTCTGCTCGAAAAAAACCTGTGTCATCGTATTTATGACCTCCGGCCTCGCCTTGAATTCGAATCCGATCATTTTCCTCGTGTTCTGCGTGACGCACTGTGGGTAAGTACTGTGATAAGTTGTCAATGTCCGAAAGAAATTCAAAAACCTGATCAGGTTCAGCATTTACAATTTTTGATTTTTCAAAGTTCTGCATCATTATTTCCTTTCTTAGATAGGATATTTTCCTGTTGACTTATGATTTAGTTACTTAAATGAAATCTTTTCATTAAGTGACTTCGAAGCATTTTCTATCTTTAATGATTCACGAAGCGCCATCTACCATTGATTCCATACGTAAGATGGTTAGCACATTATTTTTACTTTCAATCTCTAAGCCAGAGTCACTGCTGTCAGTATCGAGTTGCGAATTTATTCGTTGCACGTTTGGAATCGAATTAACAATTACCTGAGGTTCCAGCGTTGAGTTATCTATCCGGGTGATAATGACGAGGGGAGCATTATTTGCAGTCAGGTCTACAACAACCCTTTCTAACTGCGCTTCTTGATTTTCTTCGATTGCTTGTTGTTGATCGAAGAATTCCAGGCGGGCACGGCGCATACGGTTACGGCGACTGAATTCGGCTAGAAAATCATTCCATTTATTTTTGTCTGATTGTTGATTCATTATTATTCCTTCTTGTCAGTGCCTGAGCTGTTCATTTTTAGAGAATGCGCCAGAGTTAATAACTATCTTGAGCAACTCTTGATGGAAGGAGTCAAAATAATTTTCAAGGTAAACTTGGGTTCGTTGTAAATCAGGATCAAAGAGACTGTGATCATTGATGCCAATGATTTTTATTGAGAGGTCAGAGAATTTTTCAGTGAAATGGTTGGCTATGTACTGAGGGGTAACTTCATAGGAATTGTTATAATATAATGCCTTCATAATTCACTTTTCCTCCTTATCACTTATGGAGAGAATAAATGAATTAATAACTTCTGGTTAAATATCCTCAGTGTCTCAAACCTATTAGCCAGCTAACTTTTCATATAATTAATTTTGACTTGCAGGAATTACATAAGCTAAGAAACTTAAATATTCTTATGAATTTTGTAAAAATTGAAAAAAGAAGCTCTCAAAGAGAGCTTCTTTTTTTTAGATTAACCAAGTTAATTAGGTTAGTCTATTGGGGCTATTTCTTTTCCATTCATTGCGGAAATATTCCGCATCTTCGTCATTCCGTGGATTCACACCCATTACAATTCCACCATTTTTCAGGTCGTTTTCATAAAGTTTGGCCTGCTCTTCAGGAATACCCCATCCAATTAAGGAGCCAATCAATCCGCCTGCGATTCCGCCAGCTCCGGCTCCAGCGATACCTGCCACCAAAGGCCCGGCAAGGATTAAGCCCAAACCTGGAAAGGCAACAGAAGTTCCAATTGCGGCAATTGCGCTTAAGACGCCAATTGTAGTGCCCCCAATTGCTGCACCAGTTCCAGCGCCTTCCATGGCTTTGGTTCCGAGTTCGGTATCTTGATCGGCAAAATATTTTTTGCGGGTTTCATCAGTCATCATCAGGTTAACATCATCATTCTTGTAACCCCGACTCCCTAACGTGTTGTAAGCGTTTTCGGCACTCTCGCGATCTGTAAAAGTACCAAAAACATGATTGGATTGTTGACGCGCGCGACCTTCTGCATTCTCGTGTTCGCCACTTCTTTCCATGTCACGGTTACCTGTTACAGCTCCAACGGCGTCTTTAATCGCGCCTTTCGCTCTTTCACCCATTGATGACATTTCTTCTGTTACTGATCCGTCAGTTGATTTTCTTGTTTCTGCCATAATATTTTCCCCTTATAATTAGAAGTATCAGCTTATAAACAATGTCAGGCAGTAAATCGCCTTCATCAAAAATTGAATAAAATCAGTTCATAACATTGCTTACACTGCTTTCATTGCAATCAGTATTCCTTTCCTCTGTGAGGGGGAAATAATCTCAGAATTAAATAATTGGCGTATTTGGAGAGGATTTGAAAAGAAAACAGTACAGTTTATGTATTGAGAAATTACACCAAACGAGAAATCAAACACTTTTGATTTTTTAGATGTTTTTATGGGGAGAGCCTAAATTTGAATGAAGGTCTGACGCGGAGTATGCCTTCTGACATGAAGTAATGAAACGGGGCGAGCCGTATTTGGTACGAACACAGGTTTCATTAACTTCATGTCATTAAGAAATATTTATTCTACCGAAACCGGTGTCTCTAACCTGATTCTGACAAGTGCGCCTGAATCAAGACGAACTTCTTTACCTTTGGTGAGCAGGATTCCGGTGATAATTCCTCCACCTAAAACGCCAGCGGCAGCGGCGGCTGTGCCTCCACCAATTCCTCCTCCGTAACCTGAAAATCCACTATCGCGTCCGGCTAAAATAATAATCATCGCCACGGTACTGCTGATGCTAATCGCCGTACCAGCACCACGAAGGGCATCTCCACCGCTTTTGGTACCTTTCAGCGTGCCTTCGTTGTTCGTTTTAATTTTCTCATCGCGGGCAAAATCAGTCGCGGATTGCACGACCGCTGAAATCTTTTTGATGATTCCATTGTCCAAACGGATACGATCAAAACTAATGTGAAGTTGTCCGCCTCTGAATGGGCGCTTAGCCGCCTTGGCCGCAGTAATTCGACCAATCACTTCGGTTCCGGCGGGCAAAAGAATTGTGCCATCAACTTCAACATCTTTTTTGATGGTGGTGATGACTTCGTCGCCAATATCACTTAGTTTTGAGCTGATTGGTTCGTGAATTTTTAGTTGGATGACAGTTGCTTCAGGAATAATTAACGGTTTGGAAGCATTATTTTGAGAGGATTGAGTTTGCGCCGGTAAGAGAGAAGACAGCAAAATCAACATGCATAAACATCCGATCAATTTCTTTTTCATCTTGAACCTCCTGACAAATTTATTGGTGAACTGCACAATAAAAGGGGGATAGTAATATAACGTTCGAGAAGACTTTTGGTTTTACAGAAAATGAATAATTTGTCAGAAAATGAAGAATTTTATTGGGAAGGCCCGTACATGGTTTTTACAGCCCTGTATCATATTCGCAAAGGGAAGTGCTGCGGTTCCGGGTGTCGTCATTGCCCGTATGACCCAAAGTGGGTGAAAGACAATGCAACCTTAGATAAAAACTTCACCGACTCCTCACAACCCGATCAATTGGTTGACGAATAATTGTAAGACTTTGAGCGCGGCTTTCCTGTCCTTGC
>JAYTCQ010000024.1:0-15338 GCA_043736395.1 Blastocatellia bacterium
AATGTCGTCAAATCAAAGTGACTGGCGTTTTGCAGAAAGGTAACGAAGTGATTCACGCCGATACAAAAAGCAAAAATGCCAAAGAACAGAGCTGCGCTCCGACGTGAGTAGAAAAAATACAAGAGAAGAAATAAGACCCCAATGGTTAATAGCATCCCCGTGCGAAACAATCGGGTTCCGACTTCCCGAAATAATATCGCATTGTGTTGGCGAAACGATCCAGCCGGAGCTAGCGACATCTTAAAACCCACTCCCAGCAACCGTTCCGTATCAATATGTCTTTCTTGTTTTGCCAGCCATTGCGTCCATGAAGAAGTCGGGTCTCGAAAGACCATAGCCGAATGCCGAACGGCTATTACATGCGTGCCGCTGGTGCCGAAGCTGATTCCGACGGGCAGTCCATTCGGATTAAAGGCTTGTTCAGTGTCGCTGCTTGCGCCGACCGCACCGAACCGATTAATCAACCGCCTGTCGAGATAAACTTCAGACGCGCCCCAATGCCACATCAGCAAAGCCAGTTGTTCGTTTGCCGCTTCTGGCGCAACCTGAACGCGCAGCCGAAACCAGCCGATGCCTTGCCAGCCCGCTTGCGGCAGGTGATCCAGATCGAAGGCTGTGTTAGGAATCGTTTCCCACGCACGATCATCGAACTGCGGATCAGCAAAACGCGGATCATCGCCGGGTGCGTACTTCCAACCGAGCTTGTCGAGTTCGACGGACTGACCGTTTTGCAAGCTGTCTGCTGTGAGCGTAAATGTATTCTGTCCTTGTGTGGCGGCAAGCCACAACCCAAGAATAAGCAATAACCAAAGGGGCTTTATCTGCATGCTTCCTCGCGGTGGATTCGATTTGATTGCAATGAAGCATTGTATGGCAGGATGTGGCGGTGTGCCTAATCGGAAGTTCAGAGTACACGCTTCAGCGTGTTGGAACGCCAGCGAAGCGCGGCGTTGGCACGCTGAAGCGTGTACTCTGAACTTCATACATACTTTTTAATTATCGAAAACTAAATCGCAAACTCCCGCTCCACCGACGCGGCGCGCCGAAATGTGTACCTTCAAATGGATTGCCGAAATTATAGGCAAATGCGCGATCAATAATATTCTGTACATCGAACTGCAACGCAGCGTTCACGTGTTCTTGCCTGAACATTGTAATCCCTGTCGTGAAATTAAAAATCGTGCGCGGCTTCACGCGTCCGCGATCAAAATTTACGAGTTCTGCGCCTCGCGCGGATTTCAATTCTTCGAGGCGATCTGCTTCCACTTCGAGCGGGACTCCGCTTTCGTGGCGGCCTGAAAATCCCAATAACAATCCGCTTTTGTGATGCTGATAAATGATGCCGAAGCTCCCGGTATTGCGCTGATCCTGATCGGGAATAAATTTTATTCCTTCACCAATTTCGATAAATTCATCCGTCAAAAATAAGCCGCCGTTGATTGGGCCGGTTTGCAGAATTCGCATGTTGGTGTAGCTCAGATAGCCGGAAAATCCTTTGCGTTCCGGCACGTCCAAGCGTACATCAACTCCCCGTGACAAGCCTTTATTGACGCTGTTCGGAAAAATTATTGTCGTATTAAAAAATACATTCGGGTCTCCGACATTACGAAAATTGCGCCACCAGTACGCCGCATCCAGTTTGAAAAGTCCTGCCACATCCTGCGCAAATCCGACTTCGTACGAAGACAATTTCTCAGGACGAATATCTGCGCCGCCGATGTGCGTTGCATCCGCAAACGGTGAAAGTTGACGCGCTTGTGCTGAAGCCGCAAGTAGTAAATTGTCAATCTGCGGAGGCTGATACAAACGATTGAAGGAAGCGCGAAATGCTGTCTTTGATTTCGGGACAAAATACACGGCTCCGAAACGTGGGCTGAATTGCTGATCGCTCACCAGCAATCGCGAATGATCATAGCGTAAGCCGAGTTGCAGGCTCAGATTTTTTGCAGGTGAAAATGAATCCTGAAGATAGGCTGAATACTGATTGCGCACCGTACGATCTTGAAAAATGAAAGGATCGTCATCGTCGAAGGCAATGACTTTTTCGCTAATTTCACGATGCTCTGCCGCTTCTTCATCAGTCACATAAAATTTAAAATACTCACGAGGCGCGACACGCTGAAATTCGATTCCTGCTTTGATATTATGCGCGTTGCGCGTATGCGAGATGCTTACTATCAAACCATTGCGCGAATGCTGCCGATCCTGTTCGGCGAAAAGCGGCAAGGATTTTTCGTTGCTCTTCAAGATCGAAGAATGCGTCCGATGAAAGTAGGCAAAATTTGAAACTGTATTCGTGCCCCACACACGCTGCCAGCTTAAGGATTGGCTGTTATCACGCAGCCGCTGCCTTTGTCGCTGCCCGTGCAATTCCTGTTCTTCGTCATTTGAGACATCAAAATTTGAGCCGTTTTCAGAAACATTAAATAGCAAAATGTTGTTGGTGGAAGGATGCCAATCGCTGCGAAGATTTAGATTCACGCCGCCGCCGAAGTTATTGAAATTTCCTAAATCTACGGGATCAAGAAAACGGTTCGAACGATTCGTCGCTCCATTGAGAAAGAACCCTAAATTCTTTCTTATTCTGCCGCCAAAACTTGCCGCCAAATCTCGCGTCTGAAAATCCGCGCCGCCAATCTGAAGACTACCTACCAGCGGAGTATCAATACCGGATTTTGGATGAACAATGACAACGGCGGCGGAACGCCCTCCAAATTCTGCGGGAATATTCCCCGTAATAATTTGCATCGAATTAATCGTATCGGTGTCAATCGGACTCGCCGAAACAGCATCCAGCCGATCAGAAATCGGGACACCATCCATCACATAAAGTACTCCATCGTCTACACCCCGAATATGCACCAAACCATTATTTTCAGTGGCTGTCCCCGGCGTCGTAGCGATAACTTCCTGCAAGCCGCGATTGCGATTCGTGCGAGGGTTTCGTTTGATGAATTCTTCCGAAATCGAAACGGAGGAGGTGGAAGAATCCGGTGTCACGAGACCTTCCTGCGAAACAATATTGATCGCGGCAATCGTTCCGGCAAGGTATAATTTTATTTCAATTCTGGTGGGAAGATTTGACCGGACAGTGATGGACTGTGAGGAAATTTCAAATCCATTCGCAATAACCTGCAACAAATACTGATCGAATGCGACGTTATTAAAATTGAATTCTCCTTGTGAATTGGTTCTGAGCTGCGCAGCATTTCCCGTTAAGGAATTCTTCAATATTACGTCAGCATTGAGGACAACTGCGCCGGATGGGTCAGTGACTAACCCTCTCACCGAACCATGCTGAATCTGGGCATGAACCGGAATCCAGGCAATTCCAATGACGATCAAAATTGAAATAAATTTCATCATAGCTCCCTCAATCTTGATTGTAGTTGTCGGCTGACATTTTGGTCAAATTTTATCCATTTGACGATCCCGGCTTCAGGTCGCACTGGTTTGACCACCCCTTCAACTTGTGCTAATTATTCACTGTGCACAAAAAATTTATTTATTACTGATGCGCGTAGTTTTCTTCAAGCTTAGCTGGACGATTGCCAGACATTAACGGCAATCTCGATGAATCTGTTTTCCCCTAAAATTTTTCCAACCTCATTCTTTGACTCGAAAGGAGTACAAATGTTCAGAAAGCTTTTTTTGACTACGTTCCTAATCGCGTTAACAATTTCTGTAGCTGTTGCGCAAACAGACCGTGGCACGATTACGGGAACTATTGTTGACAGTTCAGGCGCATCTGTTCCCGGTGCAACCGTCACAGTTACTAACACCGCCACAAACTCTGCATCTTCGGCGGTTACGTCCAGCGATGGTCTTTACACAATTCCTTCTTTGCCTCCCGGAACCTATAAAGTTCGCGTCGAGAAAAGCGGATTTAAAGCCGCTGAAATCGCTCAGGTTGGTCTTTCAGCCGGAAGCAATTCAACTGCCAACATGACGCTGACAGTTGGACAGGTCAGCGATACTGTTGAAATCTCTTCCGCGCTCGGCGCGCAACTACAAACTGAAAATGCGAAGACTTCGTCGCAAATTTCCAACAAGCAAATTGATCAGCTCCCACTCGTCGTGAGTGGAACCATGCGTAGCGCTTTTGACCTTTCCGCGTTGACTCCTGAAGCCAAAAATATTGGTCTTGGCGGTAATGCCGGAACTCAAGGCCCAGGGTATACATCACAGTATTCCATCGGCGGCGGACAGGGCGGATCGTGGGGCGTGACACTCGATGGAGCATCCGCAGGAACCGGGCGTTTCGGTTCAACTGAATGGGCGAATTTGAATACGCCTTCGATTGACGCCATCACAGAATTCGCCGTAGACACAAATGGATTCAAAGCCGAATTCGGACGCGCGCAGGGCGGCATCATGTCATTCTCTTCGCGCTCAGGAACGAATTCCTATCACGGGAATGCGTATGAATTTTTACGCAACAACGCATTTGATGCGCGTAACTATTTTGAGGTTACACGCAGCGTACTGAAACAACATGATTTCGGTGGAACTTTCGGCGGACCGGTTCGCATCCCATGGCTTTACAACGGCAAAGACAAAACATTCTTTTTTGTCTCAGCGGAACTTTTCAAGAATCGAGCGGGAGCCAACAGTTTTCTGGCTTCAGTGCCGACGCCTGAAATGTACACAGGGGATTTCAGCAAATGGGTGGATAAGGATGGAAAATCATTAACCATTTATGATCCGACGATTGTTACTGTTAATGGAGTCGCAACCCGCAATCCATTCCCCGGAAATAAAATTCCGAGCAATCGCTTCAGCCCGCTGGCGTTGAAATACCTTGCTCATGTTGGAACTTCACTCGCACCCAACGCTGCTGGTGCTCCAGGAACATTTGGCTATGTCAACCTAAACTATCGCAGCCTTGCCGGAAGCTCTCTTTTCCCGTGGACAAAATGGAGCGTTAAGCTCGACCATAATTTTTCTGAAAAACATAAACTTAGCGGGTTATTCAATTATGGCTTAAGCGAAGTTTTGCCTGGTGTAGATGGGTATCCTCGCTTGCCGGGAACTGTCACAGACTTCCGCGCAACTGATCAATCCAGTTATGTCTATCGTGGCAATTACACTTGGACAGTCAGCAATAATATCGTCAACTATGCTTACGGCGGAATTAACTGGTGGAAGCAGTTGAACTACACGCCAACCGCAGTCGGAGGATGGAAAGCCAAAGGCATTTGTTTACCTGGCTCATTTGATTGTGATTTCAATTTGCTACAAGTCAACTTCAACGATGGTTTCCAAACCGGAAACTATTATCCTTGGAGCGGTTCGGCAGGTGACGGTTCAGAAAACCCTGTCTTCACTGTGGGAGATGATGTGACCTATATCAAAGGTCGTCATACCATTAAGGGTGGTTATTTGTTTGAGCAAATTCATTACAATGGATTTGGCCGTCAAACAATTTCAGGACGCGTGAATTTTGATCGTCGCAGCACGAGCATTCCAGGAAGTAATGATTTGACCACTGGTGGAGGCAATAGTTTTGCTTCATTCCTGTTAGGGGAAGTCTTCAGCGCCGGAACCGAAAATAATCGTTTCGTTCGCCAACGATGGCGCAGTCACAGTACTTATATTCAGGACGATTGGAAGATTACTCCCAAGCTGACAATGAATTTTGGTCTGCGTTATGAATTCACCCTGCCGCCGCTCGAACGTGACGATAAGTGGAGCGACTTTGATCCAGGTCTTCCAAATCCGCTGGCGGGCGGACGTCTCGGAGCTTTAAAATTTGCGGGGTTTGAAGCTGGCGAAGTTGGCAAGAGAACCCTCGTTCCCGGTTGGTTTGGTGGATTAGGGCCACGTCTTAGCTTTGCTTATAGCCCGAATGACAAAACTGTTATCAGGGCTGGTGTCGGACGCAGTTTCGGCGTCGTCAGAACAATTTCCGGCAGCACCCATTTCTTCGGTGCGATCCAGATTTATAATACTGGCGATTCACCAAATACGATTGATCGAGTCTTTAAACTTGATGACGGATTCATCGTCAACGGAGTTAATACCGTTCCGCAACCGCCCAGCACAAACCCCGGCTTCAACGTGAATTCAAACGTCGCTTGGTGGCAGGGCAAAGAAGTTTCCCGCTTGCCGGAAAACTGGAACTGGACATTATCCATGCAGCGACAGTTGCCGAAAAACTTTTTGTTTGAAGCGACGTACAATGCGTCGGTTGGCGTTCATCTCGTGTCCGGGTTATTAAATGTGAATCAGCTTGATTCAAAATATCTTTCTGATCCAAAAATTCAGCCGATCCTCGGTGCGCGAATTGATTCACCGGCGGCAGCCGCAGCGGGCATTGTCAAACCTTACGCCTCATTCCCTGATAATTTTCCGGTGTGGCGTGCGCTGCGTCCTTTCCCGCAGTATACGGACGTCGACACCTGGGGCGGCAACGGAGACCGCAGCGGTCACTCGACTTACCATTCTTTAATTTTAAAAATGGATCGCAAGGTCAGCAACGGTGTTTACCTGCAAGGTTCTTATGTGTGGTCGAAATTAATTGGAGATTCTGATCTGGTGGATGGTTCCGGTCGCGCTCGCGA
The DNA here is from genome assembly GCA_043736395.1 of Blastocatellia bacterium. Taxonomy (GTDB): domain Bacteria; phylum Acidobacteriota; class Blastocatellia; order RBC074; family RBC074; genus JAFDVL01. Next base: position 6,564 of record JAYTCQ010000024.1, read on the forward strand.
TCAGTACAACCGCAGATTAGAAAAATCAGTGAGTCAGCTTGATCTGCCACACAATTTCAAATTCAGCTACATCTATGAACTGCCGTTTGGCAAAGGCAAAAAATTCCTGTCAGAAGGATTGGCAGCAAACTTAATTGGCGGTTGGCGCTTCACCGGAATTCATATTTATTCCAGTGGACAACCCATTCAGTTAAATAGCAATGTTAATTATAATCTGGGAACAGGGTCAACTTTTGCTTACGTCAACACTCTCGATAATTGGGTAGCGTCCAAGCCGGATAATCCGAACTATCGGGCGACAAGCGGCTATACAAGCTACTTCACACCCGTCTGTCAAATCGTGACGTGCAATGCCAGTGGCGGAGTTATCCAACCTAATAATTTGATTGGCAACGCTCCTCGTTTTAATGGCAAAGCGCGTCGCGACGCTAACCTGAACGAAAATATTTCCCTGCAAAAAACTTTCAGTTTCACCGAAACGGTACGATTGGACTTCCGCTGGGAAATGTTCAATGTACTCAACCGCGTCGTCTTCGGCGCGCCTGATTCAAACGTACAAAGTACAACCTTCGGACGCGTTACGAGCCAATTTAATTCGCCTCGTCAAATGCAGTTCGGTCTGAAATTGTATTTCTAAAAAAGAGTTCGCAGTTCGCAGTAAAGACAGTTCGCAGAATGAATCCTGTGGGCTGTCTTTACTGCGAACTTTTTTACTCTCTCAAAATATTATGTCACGCACTTACTCGACAAAATTGATCGCAGTTGGAATTTTAATCCTGGCTTCGTTATTCGCATATTCGCAATCATCCAATCTTCAAATTCCGCCGGGGCTTCGCGCTCTTAAAAATACATTTTCTCCTTTAATGGATGTCATCAAAGATAAACGCACACGTGTCACCGACGAACAATTAGCCCAACTTAAAACCATGCAGATCGAAAATCTGTGGGGCGCAGTACAAAACAAAGGCTACAAAAATTGTTTCATCAGCCACCTGAAATTAACGCAACCTGGATTGCAAATGGCGGGTCGTGCTTTGACTATGCGCTACCTTCCTGTTCGTCCTGATCTGGAAGAAGGTGTGCAGCAATTAGCGAAAGAAGGTAATTGGGATTTTCGGTTTAATACACGCGCTGGCGAGGACGCGAAGGCAGGCGATGTCGTCGTCGTTGAACTCGGCGGACAAGTGGATCGCGCTACGTTTATGGGTACGATGACAGGCCTCGCGATCAAGCTGCAAAAAACTAATGGCATCGTAGTAGACGGCGGCATCCGCGATTTGAGCGGCTTTAAAGAGTTCAAGGATTTTCCTGTATTTTATGCCGGAGCGCATGCTTCAGCGATGGCTGATCAGGTCGGTGTTGAATGGAATACACCTGTGCGAATTGGGCAAGTCACCGTGATGCCTGGAGACGTGATTGTCGGCGATGAAGAAGGCTTGCTCGTCTTCCCGCCGCAGATCACTGCAGAGGTAATTAAATCCGCCGAAGCGCAGACATTTGTGGAAGAATTTAAAGCTGAAAAAATGAATGAAGGGAAATATCCTACGAGAGATATTTACCCCAAACTCAGCCCTAAGCTCGAAAAAGAATTTGAAGAATGGAAATTGAAACGGACGCGCAAATAAGGCTGGGAGCGCGAGCATCCTGCTAGCTCCGCGAGCGCGTGAAACGCCGCTCGCGTGACGTGGTAAGAGTAAGGTTTATCGTCAACTAATTCCTTCGCAATATTCTTTTGCGTCGCTCGCGCTGGCAAACGAAGCCAGCAAGATGCTGGCGCTCCCGGTTTATTTCTTCGGAGCCACTGCTTGCGGCACTACTTTCACAGCGTTGGCAGGAATAGGAGATTTTTCCGGTTTGATGAGCTTCACTTCCGGCAAGTTCTTCACACGCCAATTTTTGAATTGTACTTTCATCGGCGGTCCCACATGAACTTGTACACCAACTAATCCTTCTAACCGCCTTCCCTTTTTATCAAGGTCAACCACATCCGCAGTCATCACGCCGTCAATCCAATGTTGATGATGATTGCCAACAACCAGCACACGATAATCGTGCCACTCATCAGGAGCGAAATTGTTAATCGCGCCAACTGAACCGACTACCCACGGCTGTCCTGCTGTGTCAATGACAACCTTCTCACCCGTATGCCCAAGGATGCGGCGACCACGTTCTTCGTAAAGCATTCCGTTGTAATCATTGCGATTTTGTACGACATCACATTGATAGCCCGTCAGCACGTACGGCCCAACTTCGGGCATCGGCGCGCTACGATATTGCAATCCAGAATTTCCATTTTTTGTAATTTTGACCTGCACGCGCATCTCAAAATTTTTGAAGGAGCCGCCGCGCCAGATAATAAAACTGTTAGCTTTCAGCGTCCCGTCTGTAACGCCGGTTAAGGCTTCGTCTTCAACTGACCAGTACTTCGAATCGCCATCCCAATTCGTCAGGTCTTTGCCGTTGAAGATGTATTTGAATCCACGTTCGGGTTTTGGTTGGGGAGTTTGGGCAGAAAGATTGACGGCAAAAAAGAGTAGGAATAGTAACAGGAAATACAACTGGGGAAATTCAAAGTTTTTAACTTCCAGCATAAACGAACCTCAATGAGTGAAATTTTAGCAAGTCCCAAAAAAGCTCAGAGTACAAACTTTAGTTTGCCCCTCACGCCGCACTTCGCTGGCGGGAGGCACGCTAAAGCGTGTACTCTGAGCTTTTTTCAATCCCAAACTACAGCGTCCAGCCTTTGCGATATTCTCGCTGTAAGTGCTGATTCGCGCTGTCATTATTGGTGATTCTGCCAGCTTCGCCGTCGTACTTAATAAGCTTTCCTTGTCCCGTCTTCATCGCTACAACACCTAACAACATAGTCTCTGTCAGGCGTGAAGCGTACTCAAACGGACAGGTCGCTTTCTCTTTGCCTTTGATCGCATTGATCCAATTCATGCGATGTTTCGCAGAAGCGAACATGCCAACTCCGCTGGATTCAACACGGAAATACGTTTTCGGAACTTTCGCCGCAGCTTCGTGTAATGATTGCGGATAAAGCTTCGGATTTGAAGCATACGTCGCATGCACGAGGATGCCTTTTTCTCCGATGAAAATTACGCCACCGCTCGGATCAAGCTGGACATCATCCGGCAAATTCTCAGGTCGCGCCGCCATCAATCCACCGTCTACCCAAGTCAACGTCACAGGCGGTTGCGCGCCGCGTGCCGGGAATTTGTAGACAATTTTTGAAGCTAACGGATAGCTGGCAAACTTATTTTGCGCATCCATTCCAAACGGCGAATAAGTTGCTTCGACGCTGGTTGGATACGTCAACCCAAGTGCCCAATATGGATGGTCAATTAAATGCGCAGCCATATCGCCAACGGCTCCCGTACCCCAATCTGTCCATCCGCGCCAATTGAAGGGATGATAGATCGGATGGAATTCAACATCCGGCGCAGGCCCTAAATATAAATCCCAATTCAAGGAATCAGGCGTTGGATAATTCCCGACTAATGATCCCGCGATAGTACGATTTAATTTTCGTGAACTCCATTCAGTACCGAACGCTGCACCGCCTGCGGCTCCAGCTGCCGGAGGAGGAGGCGCGCTCGGACGGGGAATTCCTTGCGGCCAAATCGGGCGATTCGTCCAAACCTGAACTTCTCTCACGGGGCCGATAATTCCTGCCTGCACCCATTCATTAACCAGCGCTGCACCTTCGCTGGAATGTCCCATGTTGCCCATTTGTGTCGCAACTTTGGTACGCGCTGCAACTTCCCGCAACACACGTGCTTCAGCGATTGACCAAGTCAGCGGTTTCTCAATATAGGCGTGCTTGCCGAGTTCCATCGCAGTTTTGCCGATGACCGCATGCGTATGATCGGGAGTCGCCACGACGACCGCATCAATGTCTTTTTGTGTTTCCAACATTTTGCGGAAGTCGGTGTGACGCTTGGCGGTTTTGTAAGCTTCCTGCAATTTCACGGCTTGCGCGGTACGTGCTTCGGCAGCTTTCGCCATTGTCGCTTGTTGCTCTGGAGTTGGAGGTGTCGCGCCAGGCCTGCCGCCGCCGAATCCGCCGCCGCCGCCAGGGCCTCGTTGGCGAGTTAATCCTTCGACTTCGCGGTCAACGTATCCAAAGTCTACGTCGCACAGCGCAACCATGTTCTGACCGCCTGCGACTAATTCGCCGGAGTCAGTTTTTCCCTGTCCGCCGCAGCCAATTAATGCGAAATTTACGGTGTCACTGGGAGCTTTGTATCCGACTCCGCCGATGACGTGGCGCGGGACGATCATCGCGCTCAGCGCAGTCGTCGTAGTTCCCGCAACGAATTTCCGTCTTGAGATTTTTGTTTTTTTCATTGTCGTTCCTAATTGTACGGTGAACTATCAGTTCGCCGGATTTCTGCGAGAAATTCTTCCGTTGGAAACAGCGTGAACTAACAGTTCATGCTACGGTTTTACGCCAACGCGCCTTTAATATATTCGAAGCATTTCTTCACTTCAGCGACAGAATCTTCGCCGCGATACTCGAATTCAATATTCGCAGGAATGTTGTATTTCTTCGACTTCAAGAATTGCAGCACAGGCTTGATCGGCGTATCGCCTTCGCCCCAAACTGTATTCGGTCCGTCATTTTTCTTGCGATCTTTCAAATGAAGATTCGTGATCCGCGAATGATATTTTTCGATGAACGGAATCGGATCAAATCCGGCGGCAAAGAAATGCCCGACATCAAGATTGACGCCAAAATATTTCGACATCGCCATGGCGGCTTCAAAGCTTTCCGGCTTCGCAAATTCATTCGGATCTTTCAGATTTGAATGTCCGTGCATCGCAACTGTCATCTTGTGTTTGTCGGCAAACGGAGCCACGCGCTTGGCTGCCTTCAATGTTGAAGAAGCCGTAATGAATTTTGCGCCTAAAGCTTTCGCCATTAAAAATCCACGATCAATTTCTTCGTCGGAAAATCTGTCGTTGAAGCTCAAGTTATATGCCTGAATGACGATGCCAGCATCTTTAAATTTTTTCTTGATAGCTGTGAAATGATCCATCGAAACACTGAGACGCCACTTCTTGGTTTCTTCAGCAGCTTTCGCCATCGCTTCGCGCCGGGCGGCTTGTTGTTCAGGAGTTGGAGGCTGTGGCCGCGCTCCATCTGGAGGAGGTCCAGGCATTCCAGCCATGCGCGGCTCTACGTGACCGGAAAATAATTCACATTCACCAATCCCGATGGATTGCATCGCTTTAATCGCGTCATCCAATGATAATGTTCTAAAACTGTATGATTGCACGCCAATGCGAACGCCATTCACTTTGGAACTTCCGGCGGTTACTGCCAGGGAAAAAGGCAGACTAAGCAGGGCAAATTTTCCAAATTCTCTTCTCGAATACATAAGTTGTGTTCCTTTCAAAAGGCACGATTTTTAGTTTGCCGAAGCCCTTAATTGCGCGGGTGCGCATAATCTCAGCCAGCTTCGACATTAGTGGATTAATGCACTAGACGGAGTGAAGGATCGAACGGTTTCAGAAAAAGAGGGAAATATAGGGGTGAAAAAACACAAGCTTCAAGTCAAACGGCGAAGTTTTTCGCACAAATCCCTGAAGCTCGTGAAATATCGTTCTACCGAAATACCTGTTGACGGTATTCATTTGTTAATTTGTCTCTGAGCTTTTCATGAGCCTGAGTTGCCGCCTCTGCCTCTTTTTTGCAGGTGTCCGCTGGCGCCACACTATTCTGATATTGATTGAACATTTTTTCGATACAGGTGCCATAGGACTGCGTCGCGTTTTTGGCATCCTTCCAGGCATTTACAATTTCTGGCTTTTGGCCGTAGTAAAGAAAAATCTGAAACTCCAGGAACTCTTTTTTTATGCGCCAGATATTATCGGCTTCGTTGGTGGCGTCACTGATTTCTCTTCGTTTTTTTTCCGGTAAGTCATCATAAGTTCCCTGCGCCAATGCCAGACGATCTTCATTTGCTTTTAAGAGCGTCGAAATAATCGTAAAACTCTCTTTTAAAAATTCTCTTTTGTTAGCAAATTCCGTCTTGGCAACTTCCATCCCAAACTCATTTGACCGCGATAAATACTGGGTTAGATAGCTGCCAAAGATTGTAATGATGGCTGTTAGAGTGGCTGTCAGGAAGGTCATCAAAGCGGCAGAGTCCCACCAGTTGCTTTCCGGTTTGCGGCGCAGCCGTTCGATTTCGGCTTGAAATCTTTCGTACTCAAGCACCCGTTTCTTTTCTTCATCATTTAACACAGGCTCAATCCTTATGAAGCCAGGATGTTCAGAGTTACGCGTTTACGCGTGAAAGCGTCTCCCTTCGCCGACGCCTGTACGCGTAAACGCGTAACTCTGAACATCCTGGCTTACTTACCTCGTTTTGCGGACGTTTGGCTTTTGCCTTTCACACTTTTTTGTTGCGAGGGCTTACGGAAGGCAATAAAACCTTTCGGTTTAACTTTTCCTTTTTTCCTTTGCGTAGTAGTTTTCGCCTGGGCACTTTTTTTCGTTGCGGTTTCAGTTGCCATCAGAGGCATTTGAAAACTTATCCAAAGCAAAAATAATATTAGAATATGTGGCATTTTCATTGATGCTTGCGCTCCTCTGAGTTGATTGGCTTGACTTGTTTTCAACTCAATCTGCATAGGTTTTTATATATCCAAGCGCATATTTCGGGTCACGTTCTTTGCGCGCAACGGCGCCTCCATTGGAGCGGCTGCCACCATCTGAAATGCTGGTATTGAACTCAACGGTATGTAATACATCCCTGAGACTTTTGTCTACAATCCCAACGTGATTTGCTTTGCCGATTTGCTTCCAATCAAAAATGACCAACCAGCCGGGCTTCAGATTTGACCACTTGGCTTGTGATTTTGGTACCCAGATATTGCGTTCCTTCGCGTCACTCACCATAAACCGACACGCCGGACTTGGTTTGAAATAATATTTATTTATATCGCGCAAAACTTTTCGGAATTTCAGATTTGGAGTTTTAGGATCAAATTTAATAGGTTGTGGATTAATCACACAATAGGCCTGGCAAGCCGCAAAGGCGACGCCTGTCGCGCAATACGGAATATATTTTCCATCGGGATAACGGAGCCCGAGGTTAAATAAATTGAGAAATTGTGTCACCTGTCGCGAGTCGGAAGTACGGCTTACACCAACGTAGGATTTGGAAATCTCCAGCGCCTTCAACGCAATGTTTTTGGCATTCTTCATAACACCCTTCGGCATCACGATCAACCCCTCATAAAGTTGATCAATCCTTTGTTTATCCAAAGCAAGTACTTCCGCCGGAGCATCCGGATCGCCTGATTCTTCATCCGTGTCCAGCTCAACAGGTTTCTTCTTCTTTTGTGCCTGCGCCTCCGTGAAGTAGGGATTAAGTCCCAAGGTAGTGGCGCTCAGCGCCGTGAGTCCTGATAGCAAAAGTTGTCTTCGTTCCATTGTGAATCCTTTCATTCAATTGATTTTAATGTGTGCCGCTTCTCCGGCTGACGTTGGCGTTCGCTTTATTTTTGCGTCTCGACAATCAGGCTGGCGGATTGCCACGCCCTCACACGATCCGGGGCTTCATTAACAACTGTTCTGATGGCTTTGCCACCGTGTCCTTTAATGAATTCAGAGAAGCGGTTGAGGTTAATGCTCTGAAACACTTCCTCCCACTTATAATCCTCTTTTTCGCCCAGGTTGAGCTTCGTCTTGGAAACCAATGCCACGACGATGTCTCGGCCAATTGGTTCCTGCGCTATAAATTCATAGCCTTTGCGAGGAAATTTAAATTTCCCGGACTGAATTTGATTGTTGCGATCGTGCGAATTCGGCAGTAGGCAAGTGGCGATCCCGCCTGAACTAAATACCAACAGATAAAGATACCCGTCTGTATTGGATTGAATCTCGTAGGAAATTTTTTCGCCAAGCCAATACGCGGTTTTATTTTGGATCGTTTTGAGCTTGATCTTAATTGAGGATTGCGGATTGGCCAGCGCAATTTCCGGAATGTTTTCCGGGCCTAAAAATAACGGTTGATCGTCCAGTGAGATCGAAGAGATCACTTCAAACTGCGGGTCTTGCGGCGCCTGAATCTTCTTTTGTTGGTATAAATTCACCATTCCAGAGGTGAGTTTTTCTCGGAGCTTTTGCAGTGAAATGTTCTCGTCACCCTGCGAAGTAAAAAGGTAGGAAAGCGCCCCTCGCGTGCCACCATTAATCCGAATCGGCCACGCGACCTGTCTTGGAGACGCCGCCGAGATCACTACCACTCCGGACATTACGCCAACTTGATCCGGGTCGACAAATGGTTCGGACTTATCACCCCGACTGCCATCCGCGCCACGCACGCTATAGCCGCCGTTCAAGCTCCCGTACAAGCTCTGAAATTCCTTTGGATTGGGCAAAAAACGCGCTCCGCCTCCGTTGGGATATTCGCTGAAACCTGAAACTGTGCCTCTTGAAATATCGCCGGAGTGGCAGGAATCAAAAAGCAATACAGCCATCCTCCCGGATAATTGGGTAATCAACTCCTCAAACTTATCATCCCTGATTTCATTGGCTCCGGTCGTGGGGACGGTGTCATACGGAATAATCGTTTCGTCGAGTTTATCGGCTTCGTCACCGTTGTCATCGGGCAGTTGCGAGCCGTGACCGGAGTATAGGAAAAACACGCGCTCTCCCGGTTCGGTTCCTTTGATTAGCCAGTCTTCAAATGACTTCACGATGTTACTGGACGTGGCGTCTTGATTGGTCAGGATTTTTATTTCTTCGTCTTTGAA
>JAYTCQ010000025.1:0-16864 GCA_043736395.1 Blastocatellia bacterium
TTTCGACGTCTGCCTGCGCGGCGCGAAAGTCTGCTTCATCACGCTTTCCGAACAACCCCTGACGCATCCGCTTCCAGACTTTGCCGCTCTTTTTGAGAATCTTTTTGAGCGTCTCCGCACTGATCTTTTTGCCCGTCTTTTTTTCAATTTGGTGCAGATGGCGTTTGGTCGAGCGCGGTTCCTGCTCGACGATTTGCACGGCTTCGCGTTGTTCTTTTTCATTCAGCAGCGGTTTGCGCCCGCGCCCCTTCTGGTCACCAAGTCCTGTGCTTCCCTCTTCTTCCCAGGCTCGCAACCAGAGACTGACAGTGTCGCGATCTACTTCATAAATGTCCGCAATTTGATCGATACTATAATTCCTCGCACTGAGCAGGATCGCGTGCGCTCGACACCTCACCTGTTCCGGGCTGCTTTTCATCATCGCTTGTAATTCGCTTTGTTCTTCCGCTGTTAGTTTGGTGATAAATCTTGTCGGCGTTTTCATAGCTTCTCATTCTACCAGATTCTTTATGTCCCTCTACTTAGTTTCCTGCTGTCGGTAATTCCTGACAGCATTTACTCCAAACGCAAAGGTGATAAAACTGGACAGTAATAGAAGCACTATGACTAAGGCGCGAGGTGATTTTGATTTCATAACGTGAGGGCTCCACTCCCAAGGGGCTGGTAATGTTTGCTGTTGCGACTTCGTTCGCTACAGTTAAGCAAAAACTATTCAGGTTTTTTAATTCTTAATAAAAGCAAGCTCCTTACTTTCCTGATTAAATGGCAAGGTGAAGGCTGGTCTTAAGAATGAAACTCTACTTGTTCAAAGCAAGAAGATTGATCGTCGATGAATACTTATATAAGTCTAAATTTCTAACTGGCTTGAAGAAGGTAGAGAACGAACCAGATTAGGTGAATGTAAAACGCGAAAACGAGACAGGGGAGAGTTGTCTCTTAAAGAAAAACCCCAGTGAGATACATAAAATACTATTCTATAACATCTAAGTCAATTGTAAAATCCTCTGGAAGTTGAGGGAAACATTAAAGTTGGGTAATTTTCTTTTAACAAGAAATGAATGTAAATAAGCTTTTCGGTATTTTCTACTACATTTTTAATGTAAGTTATGAAGCAACCGTACTTACAAGTATTTTAGTTCTTAATGTTATCTTTGTTTCTATTCCAATGAATTGGTTTTTGTGTTTTGGCTGACAGATTGACCATGTGAGCTACGGCAGCGGCACGATGACCAGTTAGAGCATTTTCGTATGGTTGCTTTCGGGTCTTAATAGCATTCAGGAAATTTTGTATGTGGGGAACTGTCCCGCCCAGGCCAATTTCTTCCCATCGTTCAGCGCCGGAAACCATTTTCATTGGTTGACGATTGGGACGTTCAACGGCAATGATTTTCGGATCACTGTTATAGGCTTTTTGTAATTTGGTCGACCACGCATCGGTAATCCATCCGTTGTCTTCAGAGCTGCGCGAAGGCGAAAACGCGACACCTTTTCCTCCAATTTCAAGTGTGCCTTCCGTTCCCATAATTTGAAAACCGCGTTCGTTGACCGCTTCGTTATTGAATGTCGCGCTTAAATTTACAACAAAGCCTTCGGGATATTGCACCAGTCCGTTGAGGGTGTCGGGTACGTCGCGGCTTTCCTTCCAACGATAAATTTGCCCCATCGCCATCACCGTCTCTGGAGCCTGCGCGTTCATGATGTAGTGAATTGTCGTCACGAGATGCACGTATAAATCCGTCGCAATTCCGCCGGAATAATCTTGATAGCAACGCCAGCGAAAAAATCTTTCGGGCGAAAATGGAATCTTCTTTTTGTTGCCCTGAAACATATCCCAATTCACAGTTTCCGCCGAAGCATCAGGCGGAATCGGATAAATCCACGCGCCGCTTGCCGAGTTGCGATGATTAGTTGCACGTACCATGGTGATTTGTCCGAGCTTCCCCGAAGCAATGATTTCGCGTGCTTTTTGTTGCGCGGCGGAGCTGACGCCTTGCGATCCGACCTGCACGATACGCCCGGATTTATTGGCTGCGGCGATGATTTCCAATCCTTCATCAATCGTGTACGTCAACGGTTTTTCGACGTAGACATCCTTGCCCGCTTCAACCGCAGCAATGACATGCTCCTTGTGCAAATGATCCGGCGTCGCGATAAACACCGCATCAATATCTTTCAGCGCGAGAATTTCATTGAGATTGCCGTAGACTTTTGCGCGTCCGTTTGTACGTTCCTGTGCACGTTCGAGACGACCTTTGTACGCATCACAAATCGCCGTGATTTCAATGCCGCCGACATTTTTTGTGTCTTCGATGAGCTGATGCGCACGCGCCCCAACGCCGATGAAGCCAACATTAATGCGGCTGTTCGGGCTGGTGCTTTGCGCGTTGGTGATGAATGTGGTCGCCGTAGTTGCCGCAGCCGTCGTCGCTGCGGTGGATTTGATGAATTCACGTCGGTTGATGTTTTTGCTCATGATTTTTGTCCTGTGGTCAGAAGGCTAAATAGGTTGCGAATCAGAATTTTTTTCACACGTAAATCTTCCAGTACAAATGCTCAGAATATTGATGAACGCGAATGGAATCATGAATATCAAGGCATTGGTAATTATCTGAGAATTTATGAATAACAATTTTTGCTTAAGAATATCGAAGAGCCAAATGTTGTAAACATGAAGAAAGATGAAGGTGGAAATGAAATACCAAGTTTTAAAATGATAACCTTCATGCGCAAACGATACCCATTTAGGGCGAAATTTGTCTAGCCGATGCAAGCTGAAAATGGGAACAATTAGCACGATCAGGATAGTACGGATGAGCGTGATGATTGAAATTACTGTGTTAGTATTTTCATTATTGATAGCACTGAATAACTTCGATATGATTGAAATGAAAGCTCCTAAAAACCCTAAAACTAAAATAAACCTCCAGTTTAATTTCATAAAGTAATCTCCACATTTTCTAGTTTGCATTTTGGGTTTTAGGCTGCGCATCAGTTAGCACCCTAAGCTCTTCATTACTGGAGACAATTCAAAAATGCGTACAACAAACGTCCCGTTTGTTGCTCATTCGGAATCGCAAACGGGACGTTTACGATACACTTTTTTCTTAAATTAATTCGTTTTCATCCGCAATCGAATCAACAAATCATTCAACGCCTCACGCGCCGAAGGAGCTTCCGGCAAATGACTCTTTTGAAATTCTGCTTCCAGCACACCACGCAGCCGTTCATATTCCTGCTGATAAAAATTTATGTCGTTGTCATCCAGCGTAGATTTTTCCGGGCCGGATAATTTTTGTGCGATCAGTTCATCAATGTACGCCAATTTGAAATCTTTGTTAAGCGTCACGAGGTTGGCTTCGATGACTCCGGTGCGCATTAAATGAATTCCGGTCAGCAGCACGCGGAACAGGTATAACAAAGGCTTCACACGGCGCGGGCGTTCTTTGTCGAAGAGCTTCCACTGCGTTTCTGCGAAGCCGAAATAGTGATGGCTGTGATGTTTGGTGATGCAATTTTTCGCAATTTCTTTCAGCTCGTCGTGTTCCGGCGTAGTGTGCAAAATCAGCGGTGAATACAACTGCTCCAGCACGTAGCCATTTTTCTTCAGCAGTAATCCAAAGAATTTTTTGACATCGTGCGTGACTAAATCTAATTCCAATTCGCCGCGCATTTCTGAAATTTCCAGCGTCTCATCTCCCGGATCAAGCCCGATGACTTCGCGTACAGGCAGGATGTGGACACCGCGTAAATCGAAATCAGAATCCGGTGAAGGGAAGCCATAAAGATGCGCTCCGCTGACCGTGACGAAGAGAAGCGGATGCGGTTGATTTTGAATTTCTGTGTATAAACGTTGGTCGAATTGCATAAGATTTTTTCGACAGGATTAACAAGATGAACAGGATTGAAATAGTCATCTTGTTAATCCTGTAAATCCTGTCTGTTTAATTCACCATTTCTCGACGAGCGCGAATTAAAAACGCATTTGCCTTTTCATAATCCGGTCGTTCGGGCAATTTTGTTTTTGCCAAAGCTGCATCAAATTCCTGATGCAACGATAATCGTCGTGCGGTGATTTCTTCCCATTTTATTTCACCGCGCTTGATCGCCAGAAGTTCGACACGATGATTTTCGACATTCACCGGAACGTAGCCTTCTTTGAGCGCAGTCACTCCTGACATTAACAATCGAATCAAATGCATCGCATGCTTCCATTTAATTTCGCCGTGTGCGCGAAGGTCTTGCTCAAGCTTTTTGAATTGCGACATCACGTAGCCATTGTAAGTTTGATACACCAGCTTCGATAAAAAGATTTCACGCATGTCCAATAATTCCCGGGCTAACGGCGTGATTGTTTCGATGAGTGGAGAATACAAACATTCCAAAATATTCGGGTTCGCTTTCAGGGCGAGAATCAGGAATTTTCGCAGTTCCCAGTAACATTCTTCGTTTTCTTTATTTTCGATTTGCTCAGGAATCTCATAGAGCCCCCAGTGCAAATTCGCCGGAGGTAAATATATCCCGCGCCGATCAATGTCAGAAGCTTGGGTATCTAAGCCGAAAGCGCGTGAGCCAACAATGACGCGAAAAATTACATATTTATATAAATCATTTTCTTCAATCGAAGTAGCCCCGCTGGTGTGATGTTTGCGAATCGTAAATTCTTCGCGACGCAGAGAAGCTTCAAGACCATTCGTGAATGTTACGCGATAGGCGTGCGAATTATCTGTTGGAGAATTAAGAATAATTCCGACTGAACCAACTGGACAGGATTCTCCGTTCGGATTTCTAATTTCAATCCGCGAAACGATTTGTGTGCCGAGTGGGATGATTAGGTTAATTTCATTCATGCCGATCGTAGCGTAACCAGCCATGGTTGCGACCGCCTTTGCAAAAGGCGAATCTTTTCCGCCGTCACAACCTCGACGAGAACCTTATCTTTTCTCATGCTTTACGGTTCCAGATAAAGTTGAAGTAATGTCATAGATTAGGCTTTGTGCCAAAGCCTGTCGCAACCATGGCTGGTTACGCTACTTCACCAATTCCTTAATACTCGCGCGAATCGCCTTCGCCTCCACATCATCGCGGATAATTACATCACCAATTTTCGTCGGTAAAATAAAAGGTAATTTGCCGTTTGAAGCTTTTTTGTCGTGTGCCATCGCGGCGATAATTTCGGTTGGATTTAAGTCTTTGATACCTGGTAATTTGCCGAATGAATCAATGACTTCGCAAATTTCCTGACGATCTGCGGTGGATAAGACGCCGATTTTTTCGGCGAGATTCGCCTCGGCTTTCATTCCGTAGCCAATGGCTTCGCCGTGTTTGAGGCGACGATAATTGGTCACGGCTTCCAGCGCGTGGCCGATGTTGTGACCGTAATTCAGAATGCGGCGCAGACCTTTTTCACGTTCATCGGCAGCGACGACACTGACTTTAATTTCACAATTTTTCCTGATGATTTCGGCCATCAATTCTGGGTCGAGTGATTCGATTTTTGCTTTGTTATTTCCGATCAATGAAAAAACATTAGCATCGCGAATGATACCGTGTTTGATGGCTTCAAATAATCCGGCGCGGAGTTCTCGCGGTGGCAAAGTCTGCAACACTGTCGGATCAATTATCACCGCTTTGGGCTGATGAAACGCTCCGATCATGTTTTTGCCGAGCGGATGATTGACGGCAGTTTTGCCTCCGACAGAGCTGTCAATTTGTGCGAGCAATGTCGTAGGGATTTGGATGAATTCGATGCCGCGTTGAAAACACGCGGCGACAAATCCGGCGAGGTCGCCGACTACGCCGCCGCCCAGAGCTACGATAGCGTCACCGCGTTCGAAATGATTGGCTAATAAAAATGACCAGGCCTTCTCTGCAGTCTTTAGGGTTTTTGCACGTTCGCCGTCCGGCATCAAATGTGTGAGCGTCAGAAAACCGGTTTTTTTCAGGTTTTTTTCAATGATTTTGCCGAAGAGCGGATAAACTTTCGGATTGGAAATGATTGCGATCTGGCGGGTTTTGACTCCAAGGGCAGCGCGGGAAATTTCTCCGGCATACGCGAGAATTCCATTGGCGATGGTGATGTCGTAACTGCGGTCATCCAGTGCGACGTGAACGGTTGATGCTTTCATTATTTCTTGTCTGGGGTTTTGATTTTCGCTTCGTTGATTTCTGCTGTGAATTTTTTGTAATTACTGGTTTCGTGATAGTAATTTTGATTGACGTTGCCGCCGAAGATTTTAGGAAAATTTGCACCGTTGACGCGAGAAATTTTCGTCACCCAAAATCCATCAGGTAATTGCATCGCTTCAAAATATGCGGCGGGTTGGGCGCTGGATTCATCCTTGGGAAACGCTTCAATTCGGACTACGAAATGATCCAGCCAATCAATCGCAATGACGCCTTTCAGCTTGGATAAATAACCGTAACCGTCATCTAATTCGTTGGTCGGATTCAGTGCCCAATCCAGCAGCAGTGTTTCGCGCTGATTAATTTTTTCAAGTCGCGGTTTCGTGAAATTGCAATGCTTTAAAATCGCCTGTGGATTAAAAGTTAAATAGGTTTGGTTACTGATGCCGCCAACATTTTTCGTGATGAAAATTCCGTTATAGTCACCTTTTGCTTTGGAAGAAATTTCTTTATTATCTGAGGTTTTCTGAAGTTTCTTCTCGCGTTCGATTTCGTCTTCGATGAGAATTTTTCGTTCTTTTTCGATATTTAAATCTGGCAGCGCCACGCCGTTTTCGTGAGTTTTGATGTGCGCGTAACCGGAACGTTTTTTCGTTGGATCGGGCAATAAGTAAAAAATTTCGTACGTCGTAGAATCGTCTTTCAGCTGCCCATTTTTATCAGTTTTTTGTTTGCCAGCACGACGCGTGTACGTGTAATCGCGCAAGTGCTGCCACCCATCTCCGTTGCTGGCTGCTTCTTTAAGAATTAAATTAATTTGATCGGGCGAAAGGGAAGTGGGCTGCGCGGAAATTGCTAATTGCAGGAGAACTAATAACAATAATTTGTGGAGGTAGTTACGCATCGAATACGCAGATAAAAATATTTTTTAGACAGGATTCACAAGATAAACAGGATAAGAAAAAACAAAAATATTTATGATCTCAAAAAATCCTGTTCATCTTGTAAATCCTGTCTAAATTTTCTTACGCCAGATTTCTCACTGATTCTTCCGCCAACCAATCATACGACAAATCGCCCAAATCGATCATCTTCGCCAGCTCTTCAATCTTGTATCTTCCGCCTGTATTCCACAGGTCAATCAGGTAATCGCCAGCCTTGCGCGAAGTCCACCAGCGCGAACCGAATTTTATTTTCAACTGTTCGCGCAACTGCGAAGCGAAGGCATTCGCTCGCAAAAAATCTCCGGCGTAAAACGCTTCGCTGACATCGCGCAAATGAGCAGTTTCATCATACCGCACACGCACGGCTTCGCTAAGCAATTCGACGTAGCGTGATCCGGCGGAGCTGTTTAATTTGTTAGCATGGAGTTCAATTTCGTACTGAATTTTTGCCGCATAACGCCGCAGTTTAAAAAGCCGGAGAGTGGCGGCGCGATGCCTGAAGACAGCGCTTTCGTGAAATCGTAACAGGTCGCTTAACCACTTTTCGTCTTCGAGTAATGATTCAAAAAGCAAGGCAAAACCTTCGCGTGTAGCGGCGTCGCCGATGCGTTGAAATTCAGGAAAAATTTGTCGCGAAGTCCACGCGAATTGTTGGGCGTGCGTCGCTTCGTGGAAGAATTTTCCATAACGATTCGCACCATCTTTTTCCTGGTACATGACTTTGATGTCGTCAGGAATTTCGATGGCTAGATGTTCGTTGGTGGATGCTTTGTGCAGCGATAAATTATTTTGCTGATACGTGAAAATGCCTAAGTCCGACATTGTTTCGCGGTAGACATTGACCATTTGCCACGCTGGAAAATATTGGTCTTCAGCGCCAAAATCTTGCAGGAAAAAGAGGTCAGCTTCGGTGGCTTCGTCGAGGCGAACATTCAATGCTGCTGCGAGAGCATTCACGTATTTGCCTTGCGTAAGGCTGAGAAAATCCGGCAGGTGGCTGGCAAGGTTTTCATAATTTATCGCGCTTAAATTTTGCTGTAAAGCGGTATAATGATCGGCGTCTGTGACAGCATCGTGAATTTTTTCCAATCGCTCGGCGCGCAAATCATTACCGACTTTGATGACATCGTTTCGACGCGAAAACAACTCCAAACGCTGATGCCGGGGCAGGTCGTTTTTGAGCAATTTTCCGGCTTGGCTGAAGGAGATTGATTCACCTTCCCACAAGATTTTGGAGCGTGTTTCGGTTTCGATAATTTCCGCTTCAAGCTCGCGGACACGCGAATGCAAATTTCCATTCACTGCGAATTGATACAGTAACTTGATGCCGCCAATGTCATTTTCATACTTCGCTTCATCAAGTTCGCGCTTTAATCCCTGAATGGAAACTTGCGACCATAAATCGCTAAATTCAGAAAATAAATATTCAGTCTCACCATTTTGGTCGGTGAGGATTTGAAAGCGTTGTTGATTGAATTCCGCGTGAAATGCTGCGAAGCGATCGCGATATTCTGTTAGAAAATTACTGGGCATTTTTATCTATGATTTGAAGTTGTGCCATGAAAATAATCAGTATAGTGCAAGGCGGGGGGAATAGGCCACGGATTTTGCGGATCAGGCGGGTTTTACACGGGGCTAAGTTTTATAAACCACGGAGGGCACGGAGGTTTTCGACAGGATTGACAAGATTGACAGGATGGTTAGCAAGCAGCAATTTTCAAAATTCGTAAATCCTGTTCATCTTGTTAATTATGTCCAGCCTTTATCCGTGGTCTAATCCTCTGATTTACCACGAAATCATTACAAAAACTGAAGATTCGATTTTCGGAATGTCAGATAAACTAACGCTTACCAACAATCTCAATGCCTTCCCGAACATCGAGACTCAACCTGGAGATCAACATGAAAAATTCTCAAATTTCAAAGGCTTTGTGCCTGAGTTTGTTTGTGCAATTAGCGCTCATCGTCACAGGGATTATGCTGTACTGTCTACCGAATCAGGCAGGACAGGATTACGTTTTATTACTTGCACCTTTTGCCGTTGGCGTTCCACTCGCGGGACAATTTTTGCAGTTTTTTCCGATGAGCGATTTTGCGACTTCCATGCCAGCTATGATGGGAGTTGGCATGCTCGCTAATTTTGCCGTATATGCGGCGATTATTTATGCGGGACTGAGTATGAGACAGGGACTTTTGAAGATGCCGCGACAGCAGATGAATTAATAAATTTCTAAAAATAATGGGTTTGGAAAACAGGCTTCAAGATGGAAAGCTTTAGTGCCTATTGCATAACTTTTTTTGCGATCCTATGTGGTCATTGGCAATCACCACATAGGATCGCCACTCGTCCTGTCGCGTCTTCAGATTAAAGCGCCATTGATGTTTGGCGTAATAGCGTTGTGTCGCAGCAAATGCGTAAACAATATCTTCTTTTCTTCGTCCCAAACGGCAAAAGTAAATCCTAGCCGACTTGCCTTTGATAATGCTGGCGCGATCGGTGTAGCCGCCGTTAATCGTTTACTGCGGATCCGATCATGAATTTACCCGCGCTGCCCAATATTGTAGTATGCACTTCGTAGGTGACTCCTTTCGCCGAACAAGGTTGTTGATTGCAACTTTTATGTGGGTTTGGCGTCATCTGCTATTATTTTCAAATAGCACGAGGCGCAGATTCAGGCTTCAGCTTGTACGTTTGACGCCTGTTTTCTAAATCTACAGTTATTTTTCACGTATGAAAATTATCACTTCAATTGTTTATTTTTTAGTGCTTTCAATAGCTGCAGTCGCTCAAACGCGCGGCGTCCCCGTAGTCTTAATTTCGATTGATGGACTCAAACCCGACTACATCACTGAAGCGGACAAGCACAATCTCAAAATTCCAAATCTGCGAAAAATATTAGCAGAAGGCTCACACGCGAAAGTTGTTACGGGAGTTTTGCCGACCGTCACCTACCCCAGTCATACGACGATGGTGACAGGCGTTTCGCCCAGTAAACACGGCATTTTGTATAACTCTCCGTTTGATCCGTTCGGAAAAAATCTAAGTGGCTGGATGTGGTATGCCGAAGATATAAAATCGCTCACGCTCTGGGAAGCGGTGAATAAAGCGGGTGGAATTTCTTCCAGCGTAGATTGGCCGGTGAGTGTTGGGGCGCCGATAAAATATAACATCGTCCAAATTTGGCGAGCTGTAAAAGAAGAAGATTATAAATTGTTGCGCGCACTTTCTACACCGGGATTGCTGGATGAAGGTGAAAAAGTTTTGGGAAAATATCCAGCGGGTTACGACTACACAGTTGTAACCGACACGCAGCGCGCCGCCTTCAATACGTGGATCATCGAAAGTAAAAAGCCACTTTTTCATACGACATATTTTAGCGTGCTGGATGAAGTGCAACACGCGAAAGGGCCGTACACAAAAGAAGCCTACGAGACGATTGAAGCTCTTGACGGATTGATTGGAAAAGTTTGGCAGGCAGCCATCAAAGCCAATAAAAATGCAGTTGTCTGCGTAGTTTCGGATCACGGCTTCGCGCGTTACGACAAAGCCGTTCACATCAATTCTGCACTGCACGATGAGGGATTAATTGAATTGGATTCACAAGGAAAATTAAAATCCTGGAAAGCAATTGTTTGGGGCAGCGGCGCGATTATGATGAATGATCCGAACAATCTCGAAGCAAAAAATAAAACTGGCGAAGTGCTGAAAAAACTCGCGGCTGATCCGGCAAATGGCATTGCGAAAATTATAGATAACGCCGAAGCAAAAAAGATGGGCGGCTTTCCTGATGCGGCATTTGTCGTATTTGTGAAACCTGGATTTAATATTGGCGGCAGTTTTACCGGAGATGTTTTGCGCGAAACAAAAGTTGGCGGTACGCACGGACTTTGGCGAGATTTGCCGGAAATGGATTCCTCTTTTTTCATCACAGGTGCGGGAGTTCCCAAAGGGAAAACTTTTGATCGGATTGATATGCGCGACATCGCTCCGACGCTGGCAGGATTCATCGGAGTGAAATTGCCAAACGCTGAAGGCAAAAATTTATTCGGAGGAAAATAAAAATATGAACCATCCATTCTCACAGATAAACGCAAATGGATTTCAATTAAAAAAATCCGTGTTCACCCGTAAGCATCTGTGGTTGATTTTTCTTTTTTGTTTCACTTCAATCCAAGCACAATCCATCAATCGAGGCTACACAATTCCTGTCATTGATCTCGCTTCTGACGCCAATCGGCAAACGATTGTCGACCGCGAAGCCGGACAATATTTGGGGCATCCAACGACAATTTTGCTTGAAGATAAAAAGACGATTATTACCGTCTACCCAAAAGGTCACGGACGCGGCGCGATCCTTATGAAACGTAGTATTGACGGGGGTAAAACGTGGTCTGAGCGATTGCCGACGCCGAAGAATTGGGAGACTTCGTTAGAGACGCCAACCATTCATCGAGTGATTGATAAGCAGGGCAAAAAGCGGTTAATAATTTTCTCAGGTTTGTATCCAATTCGAATGGCGGTCAGCGAAGACGACGGCAAAAATTGGAGCGAATTGAAACCTATCGGAAACTTCGGCGGCATCGTTGCTATGGGGGCAGTGGAGCGCTTGAAGAACGGAGATTACGCTGCATTTTTTCACGACGACGGAAGATTTTTTCGTGAAGGCGGCAAGAGTTCGGATGCAATGACTTTGTATCAAACTCTCTCCCACGATGGCGGATTAACGTGGGGAGAGCCACAGGAACTTTTCAAATCCGATCAGGTTCATTTGTGCGAACCGGGAATTATTCGTTCGCCGGACGGCAAACAATTGGCGATGTTGCTGCGCGAAAATAAACGCGTCCGCAATTCGCACGTGATGTTTTCAAACGACGAAGCGAAAACGTGGAGCGTACCAAAAGAATTGCCCGGAGCCTTAACCGGAGATCGTCACACCGGAAAATATTCACCTGATGGACGCCTGTTTATTTCATTCCGCGATACAACACTGGAAAGCAAAACCAAAGGTGATTGGGTCGGCTGGGTTGGAAAATACGATGACATTATCAAAGGTCGCGAAGGACAATACCGCGTGCGCCTGATGAAAAATTACAAGAACGCAAATGGCTGGGATTCTGACTGCGCGTATCCCGGCGTAGAGGTTTTGCGCGACGGAACTTTTGTGACTACGACTTATGGGCATTGGGTAGAAGGCGAAAAACCTTATGTTGTGAGTGTGCGATTGAAGTTGAAGGAATTGGATCAAATCAGAGCTGAAGCGGTGAAGAAATAAATGCATGAATGCCTGGCGAGTTGGAAAATAATCGCCTCACATCCTTCTCGAATGAAACCATAACTTAAACTCCTAAATAAAAACTCCTCGCTCTCTCGCATCGCAATTCCCCCTGTGTGTATAATCTCCGTTCATTTTCAGGATCATTAAAACTTAATCATCACAGTCGTAGTTCGCGTGCAGCAACCGATCACCGCCCACCGGATACCGACCACGAATTTTTCAGGAGAACCAATGACACCAAAATACAAACGCGTAGCGCTCGCTTATTCCGGCGGGTTGGACACTTCCATCATTATGCCGTGGCTCAAGGAAAATTACGGCTGTGAAATCGTAGCCATTGCCGCTGATGTCGGACAGGAAGAAGAGCTGGAAGGACTGCGCGAAAAGGCGATAGCCACCGGAGCCGCTGAAATTTACATCGAAGATTTGCGGCACGAATTTGTCAAAGATTACATCTTCCCGACGCTCAGAGCCGGAGCCGTCTACGAACATAAATATTTGCTCGGCACTTCGTTCGCGCGTCCGGTGATTGCAAAGCGACATGTCGAAATTGCCAAGCAAACTGGCTGCGATGCGCTCGCGCATGGATGCACCGGCAAGGGCAACGATCAGGTACGATTTGAATTAACGTTCAAAGCTCTTGCGCCGGAATTGCCCGTGATTGCGCCGTGGCGCGAATGGAATATTGTCTCGCGTGAAGACGCGATTGATTACGCGACAGAACGCAACATTCCGATCACCGTGAGCCGCGAAAAAATCTATTCGCGTGATCGCAACATCTGGCACATTTCGCACGAAGGTGGAATTTTAGAAGACCCCGCGAGCGAACCGGAAGAAGCGATGTATATGTTGAGCAAATCGCCTGAAGACGCAGGAAATACACCGGAATATGTCGAGATCGGATTTGAGCAAGCGACTCCGGTTTTGGTCAACGGCGAACATCTTGATCCGGTTCCGTTGCTCATGAAGCTCAATGAAATCGGTGCTCGCAACGGCATCGGCAGAATTGACATCGTCGAAAATCGCTTGGTCGGAATGAAGTCGCGAGGTTGTTATGAAACTCCCGGCGGAACTTTATTGCTGGCGGCTTTGCGTGAGCTCGAATCTCTTTGCGTTGACCGCGAAACTTCGCATTACAAGGAAATCATCGCTTTGAAATACGCCGATATGGTCTATTTCGGACAATGGTTCACACCACTGCGCGAAGCTCTGGATGCTGCCGTGACTTCTATTTCTTCACGAGTCAATGGAACGTGCAAATTGAAGTTGTATAAAGGAAATGTCATCATCGCCGGGCGTACTTCTGAAAATACGTTGTATCGTCCTGACCTCGCTTCGTTCACGATGGGCGCGAGCTACGATCAAAAAGACGCGGCAGGATTTATCAATATTTTCGGATTGCCGATGAAGGTGCAGGCGCTTGCGGATCGTGAGAAGAAGTAAGTGATAGGAACGTAATCACACGACATCACTGGGAGCGCCCGCATCCTGCGGGCGTTCCCAGTTTCTATCCTTCGAAATATTTTTCTCGCCTGACCTCTTTCACCTCGATATACTGCGTATAGAAATGACACTCTTTTTTCGACTTTCCCCGAAGTCTAACTGAAACTAATCCTTGCGTAGAAAATATGAAAAACGATCAATTTATTTTGCTGAGACTTTGTTTATTGCTGATTCTGCTTCCTGTTTCCTGCTTCGCTTTTCAGGAGGAAGAAGAAGGAATGGTGAATTATCTTCCGTTGACTAAAGCCGAAACGGCGCGGCGGTTTCCGCTGAAATACGAAGGCACATTCACCACCGGCGAACTTGATGCCGAAGCTAAAATTAAAGAGACCTTGTTGACTGAAAAAGTTAACATCGGCGTCTCTGGCGCAAAGCTGACGAAGCGTAAAGTCGGTGAAGACAATGAAGAGCTTGCAATCATTGGGAATGACAAAAGCGGTAAAGAATGGAGTGTGATTTTGGGCGGTACGACGGTAATGCACGGCTTCAAATTTTATACGGCAGATCTGGATAAAAATGGAATTCAGGACGGCGTGTTATTGGCGTACACGATGGGGAACGGGATGGCTCCGACAAGGCATATTGATACGTTGACGTTTGATGATGCCGGGCGTCCGATCCTGTTTGAAATTGAGGGATATTTTCACGAAGTCGCCGACGGAATTTTTGATGTCGTAGACCTCAACAGCGATGATCACGCAGAAATTATTTACATGAATCACAGCAACGGGTATTGGGTGACGAGCATTTATGAAGCCAGCAATGCGCGATGGAAGCGAATGAATGGAAAACATGTGGAGCGCAGCTATCCCCTTTATACACGCTTCACGAATCGTCCGAACCGTATTGCTGTGACGCCGAAAGCCGGTAAAAACCCAACATCAGATGACTTATCGAACGATACACCAAAATTCACGGGACAGCTCACGTCCTATAAATGGGCGAATGTTGCCGGCTCAGAAGATATTGTCTTAAATGTAAAAACCAAGGACGGAAAGAAAATTGTAGTCAGTCCGGCTTCCTGGTATTCGTCTTTTTCAGTTGTCATAGACACCACCGAAGGACGGCGAATTTTTTCTATGAGTACCGATGAAAAAACATTCAAAGTAGCACTTAATGAAGTCGTGAAGAACAAATACGAAGCAGCATTTTTCGGACAACGCGACAAATCCAGCCCTGAAATGTTGTGGGCGATAGGCAAATAAGCAGCCACGAATTTTCTGCGAATTGAATTTATTGAAACCACAAAAAGCGCAACAGGCACAAATAAACTTTGTGTCTGTTGCGCTTTTTGTGGTTAATTTAGGGCTGGTATTTTCGTGAAAACTTGCGTCAATACAAGTGAATAAAATGATCATACATAATCGCAAAGACTCCAAAATTCTCAACACACCGCAAGGTTCTGAAATTCGTCCTTTGATTGATCGGACTACTTCGGATATCGCGCAATGCAGTTTAGCGGAAGAAATTTTGCCGCCAGGGAAAACCGTCCCGCGTCATCATCACGAAGTTCTCGAAGAAATTTATTATATTCTCAGCGGCTCCGGCGTGATGACTGTTAGTGAAGAATCTCGTGAAGTCGGCTCCGGCGATGCAATTTTTATCCCGAAAAATCAGGTGCATTCGTTGACGAATACTGGTGCTGAAGACATGAAATTGTTGCTGGTGTGCGGCCCGGCATTTTATTTTGAAGATCATCGGACTGAAGTACAGTACAGTGAGCGGTAGCGACCTGGTAACTTTTGAGATTTACCAAGTCGCTACCGCTCCTCGTACTGTACCAACATCTTGTCAATCCACCACAAACCAGATTTAATAAACCAATGAAACAATTTGATGTCATTGTCATCGGTGGCGGTCCAACCGGACTTGCCTGCGCCATCGAAGCGCAAAAGGCTGGCTTCACTGTCCTCGTGTTGGAAAAAGGCTGCCTCGTGAATTCCTTGTACAATTACCCGACTTCGATGATTTTTTTTACGACGCCGGAGTTGCTCGAAATCGGTGATCTTCCGTTCGTGTGTGAACGCGAAAAACCGAATCGGATTGAAGCTCTTAAATATTATCGGCGCGTCGCTGATACCTATCATTTAAAGGTCAATCAATACGAAAAAGTAGTGAAAGTGTCAGGCTCCGACGGGAATTTTACCGTCGAATCTGAATGTCAGAATTCAGGCGAAACGCGCAGCTATCAAGCACGAAAATTAATTATCTCGATTGGCTATTATGACCAGCCAAATTATCTGGGAATCACGGGTGAAGACCTGCCGAAAGTTTCACATTTTTACAAGGACGCGCATCCATTTTATAACCGCGATGTAGCCATCATCGGAGCAGGGAATTCAGCCGCAATTTCTGCGCTGGATTTATATCGTCACGGCGCGAGAGTGACGATTATTCATCGCGGCGAAGCTCTTAAAGATACGATCAAATACTGGGTCATGCCTGATATTCAAAATCGGATTTTGAGCGGTGAAATCAAAGCCGTCTTCAATACTGTCGTCAATGAAATCAAGCCTGCCAGCCTTCATCTGAAAAATCTCAAGACTGACATTGAATCTGAAATTTCCAATGATTTTGTGTTCGCGCTGACTGGTTATCACGTAGACAATGACTTCCTGCAAAGCCTAGGAATTCGCGTTGATCCTGAAACCTGGAAGCCGAAATTTAATGAAGAAACGTACGAGTCAAATGTGCCTGGCATTTACCTCGCCGGAGTTACGATTGCAGGTAAGGAAACGAGCAAAATTTTTATCGAGAATGGACGCTTTCATGGTGGATTTATTGCAAAAGCTCTCAGGAAACAATTTAAAAAATAGACCACGGATTTTGCGGATCAAGCGGGTCTTCGCGGATCTGAATTTCAGACCCGTGTAAACCCGTCACATCCGCTTCATCCGTGGTCTATTTTCCTGAAATTTAGTATGGCCTCAGTGAAAAGGTTAAGGAAAAGAAGTAGCCAACAAATGAGAGGGCAGGTCAAAAGATGAGTTGAGGCTCAGTTGGTGTAAGGTGGTCAGG
>JAYTCQ010000026.1:0-19173 GCA_043736395.1 Blastocatellia bacterium
GTTGGAAACAGCGCAACTTCAATGAACGCTTTCTCCAAACCATTATTCGCAAGTTGGATTTGCACCCGACTTTCATTCATAACCATCCTCGCTACGAGAAACTCAGGACTTATGGCTCGATTGCCGCCTGATTTTTGTCTGCACTATTGTCATAGACACCCGATAATTATGATTATTCTTAAGTTTTAACTTCTCCGCTTGTGACTTACAATCCAGTTGCGCTAACGTATGATTGGTAAAACCAAGAGCAACCTGATCTATTAATTTTAACCTGATATGCGAAACAAAATTCTTTCTTTGACGATTCTTGTGACAGTAACTTTAATTGTCGTTGGCTTCAACAAATGGACAGTCGGAGCGCAATCAAAAGTTGATTTCGTCCGCGATATTCAACCCATCTTTCAGACTTCGTGTTCGCCCTGTCACATGAGTGACACGCCAAAAGCCGAACTGCGTCTGGACGTAAAATCCTTGGCGTTGAAAGGCGGAATCTCCGGTCAGGTGATTCTTCCCGGCAACAGCAAAGACAGCCGCCTGCTGCATCGCGTCCTGGGATTGAACGGTGAAAAACGGATGCCGCTTGGACGTGAGGCATTAAGCCCGGCTCAAATTGAATTGCTCAAACGCTGGATTGACGAAGGCGCGGAAATGCCTGACACCCGAAACCTGACACCCGTCACTCGCCCGCATTGGGCTTTTGTCGCTCCGCAACGTCCTGCGATTCCGGTCGTCAAAAATAAATCCTGGGTACGCAATCCAATCGATAATTTTGTCCTCGCAAAACTGGAAAAAGAAAATCTCGCACCTTCACCGGAAGCCGATAAAATAACGCTGCTGCGACGATTGAGCCTCGATTTAATCGGACTCCCACCGACGCCGGAGGAGGTTGATATTTTTCTGAAAGATGTCTCGCCGAAAGCTTATGAGAAACAAGTAGCTCGTCTGCTCAGCAGCCCGCATTACGGTGAAAAATGGGGACGGCAATGGTTGGACGCGGCGCGGTATGCTGACTCTGATGGATTTGAAAAAGACAAAATGCGCAACGTCTGGTTTTATCGCGATTGGGTCATCAATTCGCTGAATCAGGACAAGCCGTTCGACAAATTTGTCATCGAACAAATTGCCGGAGATTTGTTGCCGAATCGCACGCAGGACAATTTGATCGCTACCGGATTTTTACGCAATTCGATGATTAACGAAGAAGGCGGCGTCGAACCTGAACAGTTCCGCATGGAAGCGATGTACGACCGCATGGACGCGATCGGCAAAGGAATTCTCGGCGTCACCATACAATGCGCGCAGTGCCACAATCACAAATTCGATCCGATCAAACAGGAAGAATATTATCGCCTGTTCGCCTTCATCAATAATTCCGACGAAGGCAGCGTCATCGCATATACGCCCGAAGAGCAGATGAAACGCTCCAACATTCTTTCCGGCACACGCGAAATCGAAGCCAAATTGCAGGAGATAAAACCTGATTGGTTGTCAGCAATGAACGTTTGGGAAGCTTCTGTAAAAAATAATCAACCTGAGTGGAAAGTCATTCAGCCCGTCGTAGATGACATTTCAAACGGCGGTCAAAAGTACGTGCCTCTCACCGATGGTTCGTTCCTCGCGCAAGGCTATGCGCCGACCAAGCACAAAGTAAAAATGACGATCAAAACGGAAGTACAAAATATTTCAGCCTTACGATTAGAAGTTCTAAACGATCCGAATTTACCGATGCTCGGCCCAGGTCGTTCGCCGAAAGGAACGTTTGGATTAACCGATGTCTACGTCGAAGCCGCGCCTTCAAGCGATGAAAAGAAAATTACGAAAATGAAAATCGTCAATGCCACGGCGGATGTGAATCCACCGGAAAAAGAACTCGATGCGATGTATTACGATAAGAGTAATCGCCGCCGCGTCGAAGGCCCTATTTCTTATGCGATTGACGACAAAGAAGAAACCGCCTGGGGCATTGATGTCGGCGCTGGATTACGCAATGTCCCGCGCAAAGCCGTCTTCAACTTTGAGAAACCAATCGCGAATGAAACCAACACGATTCTGACGATTTATTTAAGCCAGCGACACGGCGGTTGGAACAGCGATGACAACATGAATAACAATTTGGGACGCTTACGGTTGTCCATCACGACTGCGGCAAATCCTGTCGCTGATCCGGTTCCGGCCAACGTTCGCGAAGTTTTCAAAACGCCTCGCGATCAAAGGACAAAGGCGCAAGTTGAAACCGTCTTCAGTTACTGGCGCACAACTCTTCCAGAATTTTCTAACTACAATCAACAAATTGCAACGCTCTGGAAACAGCATCCCGAAGGCACTTCGCAGTTAGTTTTGAATGAGCGCGGCGAGTCCCGCAAAACGAACATTTTAAAGCGCGGAGATTTCCTGCGCCCCGAACGCGAAGTGACGCCCGGCGTTCCCGCGTTCCTGAATCCATTGCCTGAAAACGCTCCGCTCAATCGTTTGACGTACGCCCAATGGATGGTAGATCGCAAGTCACCCACGACGGCACGTACGCAGGTTAATCGCATTTGGCAATCCTATTTCGGAATCGGCATCGTGGCGACTTCTGAGGATTTAGGAAAACAAAGCGAAACGCCATCACATCCGGAATTACTCGATTGGCTGGCAGTTGAATTGATGGAACCAAGTGCGGAATTCAGAATGCGGATTGCGGATTTAAAGAAACCAGCTTCCGCCGAAAATCCCCAATCCAAAATCCAAACTCCGCAATCCTGGAGTCTGAAATCTATCCATCGCCTCATCGCCACTTCCGCGACCTATCGCCAATCTTCTGCTCTCATCACTCGAAACTCATCACTCATCACTTCTTCTGACGATCCCTACAATCGCCTACTCTCACGCGGCCCGCGCTTTCGTGTTGAAGGTGAGATCGTTCGTGACATTGCTTTGACCGCCAGCGGATTGCTCAATCCTAAAGTCGGAGGCGCAAGCGTCTTCCCGCCGTCACCGGAATTTTTGTATCAAACGCCAGCAAGCTACGGCCCGAAAAACTGGTACGAAGACAAAGGCGAGAACCGCTATCGGCGCGGAATTTATACATTCCGTTATCGTTCAGTTCCGTTTCCCATGCTGCAAACTTTCGACACGCCAAACGGGGACATTGCCTGTGTCCGCCGCTCCAAATCGAATACGCCATTGCAGGCTTTGACGACGCTGAACGAGACTACATTTCTGGAAGCAGCTCGCGCGTTGGCCTTAAAAACACTCATAGAAGGCGGAGCGACAGACGTCACAAAAGTTGAGTACGCCTTCCGCCGCGTTCTTTCGCGCAAACCTACCTTGTCGGAATCTTCAGAATTATTAGCGATGATGAATAAGCAAAAAGAGCGTTTCATTTCCGGCGAATTGAACCCGTGGAATTTTGCGACCAATAATCCTGATAAACCGAATATTTTGCCAAAAGGCACCACGATGGAGCAGCTCGGCGCGTGGACGGCAGTGGCGCGGGTGTTGCTGAATTTGGATGAGGCGATTACGAAAGAGTAAACGCCAAGTGAGGTCAGGCTGTTAATGAAATCTTACAAAACACTTTTGCTGATTACCTTTCTTGCTCTCAACGTCACGTCTTTTGCGCAGCAGGTATCCAGCACAAAAGACGTAGCCTACCTGCTGAAACCCGCACGAATTTTCGACGGCGAATCTCTGCGTGAAGGTGTCGCCATCCTCATCCGTGGTGAAAAAATTGAGAGCATTGGAAACCTCAACCAACTCGCCCTCACATCCGATGTGAAAATTATTGAACTTCCCAACCTGACGTTAATGCCAGGGCTGATTGAAATTCATTCGCACGTTTTATTACATCCATACAGCGAAACTCCGTGGAATGATCAGGTCGCGCGTGAATCGCTCGGACTTCGTGTCGCGCGTGCCACAAATCATTTACGAAATACTTTGCTCGCAGGCTTCACGACCATTCGTGATCTTGGCACGGAAGGCGCGGAATATACAGATGTGGGACTCAAACAAGCGGTGCAACAAAGCATTATTCCCGGGCCGCGAATGTTCATCGCTACGCGGGCAATTGTCGCGACGGGCAGCTATGCTCCGAAAGGGTACGCGGCAGAATGGCGTGTGCCGCAGGGCGCAGAAGAAGCTGACGGCGTAGACAATTTGACTCGCGTCGTTCGCGACCAAATCGGAAAAGGCGCGGACTGGATTAAAGTCTACGCCGATTATCGCTGGGGACGCGGCGGCGCTTCACCAACCTTCACGCAAGATGAAATGAAGCTGATTGTTGAAGTTGCGAATAGCGCAGGCATTCCGGTCGCAGCACATTCGACGACTGTGGAAGGAATGCGGAGAGCTACACTTGCTGGCGTCGAAACGATTGAACACGGCGACGATGGCACGCTGGAAATTTTCAAATTGATGAAGGAAAAAGGCGTCGCGTTTTGCCCAACACTTTCCGTGGGAAATCAGGAAAAAAAGGTGAAAACATTTAAGGCAGCACTTGAATCCGGCGTGACAATCGCAGCCGGAAGTGACGTCGGCGTATTCGCTCACGGTGACAATGCGCGTGAACTGGAAGCGATGGTAAAACTTGGAATGACGCCGATTGACACGCTGCGTTCAGCGACTTCGATTAATGCGCGAGTGCTCCACCAGGAAAATCAAATTGGAAGCATCAAAGCAGGATTATTCGCCGATCTGATCGCAGTAGAAGGCGATCCGACTAAAGAAATTTCTGCGGTTCGCCGCGTGCGCTTCTTGATGAAAAATGGCATCATCTATTTGCAACGATGAACGCTGATTGATGAAGGAAAAGAATATTATGAAAAATTTAATTCCGCCTGAAGCAAGTGAACAAGCCAAACAAATTTCTCGCCGTTGGTTCATTGAACAATGCGGCGTCGGAATGGGCGCGCTTGCCATGAATCAGCTTCTCTCGCAGGCAGGCTACGCAGCAACTCCGAATTCAGATAATCCGCTTGCACCGAAAAAAACGCATCACCCGGCTAAGATCAAAAATATTATTTATCTTTTTCAAGCCGGTGCGCCCAGCCATCTCGAAATTTTTGATAACAAGCCGCAGCTCACAAAATTTAATGGCACACTGCCTCCGCCGGAACTGCTCAAGGGTTATCGCTCCGCTTTTATCAATCCGAATTCAACGCTGCTGGGTCCGAAATTCAAGTTTGCGAAGTATGGCAAATCCGGTGCCGAACTCACCGATCTTGTTCCGCATCTTGCTACTGTCGTAGACGACATCTGTATCGTGAAATCAATGGTCACGGACGCCTTTAATCACGCTCCGGCGCAGTTGATGATGAATACGGGTTCGATGATTTTCGGACGTCCAAGCTTTGGTTCATGGACGATTTATGGAATGGGCAGCGAATCGCAGGATTTGCCCGCATACGTTGTTTTCAGCACCGGAGCCAAAGGTCCCAGCGGCGGCAACAGCAATTGGGGCAGCGGATTTTTGCCGACTGTTTATTCCGGCGTGCAATTCCG
Source organism: Blastocatellia bacterium (assembly GCA_043736395.1). GTDB lineage: Bacteria > Acidobacteriota > Blastocatellia > RBC074 > RBC074 > JAFDVL01. Next base: position 5,485 of record JAYTCQ010000026.1, read on the forward strand.
CAACGTCGGCGATCCAGTTTTGTATCTTTCCAATCCGCGTGGTGTAGATGAACGGCTGCAACGCGACACTTTGGATTCTGTCAACAAACTCAATAAAATGCGGCTCGATGTTGTCGGCGATCCCGAAATCGCGACACGAATTAATTCATTCGAAACGGCTTTCAAGATGCAAAAAGTTGCACCTGAAGTGATGGATTTATCCAAAGAGCCAAAGCATATTTTGGAAATGTACGGCGCAGAACCTGGCAAGCCTTCGTATGCGAATTCGGTTTTGATGGCACGCAGATTAGTCGAAAAAGGCGTACGTTTTGTGCAAATTTTTCACGAAGCCTGGGATCAACACGGCAATCTAACCAAGGACATCACAAAAAATTGCAAAGATACCGATCAGGCTTCTGCGGCGCTCGTCAAGGATTTAAAACAGCGCGGAATGCTCGACGATACGCTGGTGATTTGGGGCGGAGAATTCGGACGAACGCCGATGGTACAAGGCGGAGACGACGGACGCGATCATCATCCGAATGCTTTTACGATGTGGTTCGCCGGTGGCGGAATGAAGCGCGGCGTCACCATTGGTGCGACAGATGAGCTAGGATTTAATGTCGTCGAAGACAAAGTCCACGTGCATGATTTGCACGCGACATTGCTGCATCAATTAGGCTTCGATCACGAAAAATTAACGTACCGTTTTCAAGGACGCGACTTCAGGCTGACGGATGTCAGCGGATTGGTGCAGAATAAATTATTGGCTTGAAAGGTAGGATAGGCGTCCCCGCCTGTCCTCTTGTCTCAGAAAATACTTTTGTGGTGAAAAGTGGACAGGCGGGGACGCCTATCCTACCTTCATTTAATGAAAATTTTGCAGGTTTGCTCAGCAACTGAAATTGGCGGTGGAGAGCTTCACGTGATTGACCTCACACGTGCCTTGATTGAGCGCGGTCACGAACTCCATCTCGCGATTCGGCAAAATGCAAAAATAAAATCTGAACTCAATTCTCTTCCCATCACCTGGCACGAATTGCCGCTGAAAAATGCGCTGGATATTTTCAGTGCGAGAAAATTAAAGAACATCATCGCGCAGCAAAATATAGAAATTGTTCACGCGCACGTAGCGCGGGATTACACGATTAGCGGACTTGCCTGTAAGAAAACTTCGGCGAAATTATTCCTGACTCGTCATCATTTTAATCCCATCAAAGCAAATTTTTTATACGAACGAGCGCTCAATCAAACACAGGGATTCATCGCCGTTTCCAATTCAGTTAAGACTGAAATTCAGAAAGCATTTCCAAAGCTTGCCGCACGAACTTCTGTTATTCCAAATTGGATCAATGACAAAGTAATCGCTTCGATCCCGAAAGACGAAGCGCGAAATTCATTGGGGATCACGCGAAAATTTGTGGTTGGAATGATCGGACAAATTACGCCGCTCAAGGGGCAAAAGTTTTTTATCGAAGCGGCGCAGAAAATCGCGCGCGATGACGTAGACTTTTTGATCGTCGGTGCTCCACAAACGGATCACGATAAAGAATATTACGGACAATTGAGAGATGATTATCAGCAAATAATTTCCCACAGAAATCTTCGCTTCATGGGAGCCATACCCGACATCGCTACCAAGCTCACAGCCTTTGACATCATCGTCGTGCCTTCCATCAACGAAGGATTTTCGCTGGTCGTAATTGAAGCAATGGCGGCAGGATGTGCAATCATCGCTTCACGCACCGGCGCGATCATTGACCTCATCGAAAATAATGAGACAGGAATTCTGACTAAGCCTGAAAGTGCAGCGCAGATTGCTGAAGCGCTGACACGATTACTGAATAATTCTGAACTGCGCTTTCGTCTGGGCGCACTAGCACGAAGCGTTGCACTTGAAAAATATTTACGCGAATTTGTTGTTGACCAAATCGAAAATCTCTACCGAAAAAAAAATTATTGACAGACTATAAGTTTAGACTTATTCTAAATCAGTCATGAAAAACGAAGTCATCAAACAACTAGAAGCATCTGGAATTCAACCTTCGGCGCAGCGCGTGGCGGTAGCTGAATACGTATTGGTCACCGATGAACATCCTTCAGCGGATCACGTATTTTCAACCGTAAGTGCGAATTTCCCGATGATTTCGCGAGCCACTATTTACAACACCTTAAATTTATTTGTTGAAAAAGGGCTACTACGCGAATTGTATATTTCGCCCGGCAAAGTCGTCTTCGATCCTGTCATGAGCAAACATCATCACTTCATTGATGAAGAAACCGGCGCGATCAAAGACATTGAATGGAAACAATTAAAAGTCTCAAATCTTGATAAATTGACTGAATTTGAAGTCAACGATTATCAGGTAATTTTACGTGGCAAGATCAAACAAAATTAGCGCGAGCCGCTATTTTTTTGCCTAACGATTAGACAAAATCTAAAACTAGAACTAATATAATAAATATATCACATGAGCAACGAAACAAAAACGAAAATGAATTCCCTCCCTCGAATTAACCGCCAGCAGGTTGAAAAAGTCATGCTGCGGTATGCAAGCAAACATTCTGATTCCGGCATTCTTCCGCAGGAACTTGACACCGTTTACAATGACGTGATCGAAGCGGTAAAATTGCAATCACATTTCCCCAACCATCAAATCCCTGTTGTCAAAACTTGGGAGCAAGCAAAGATTTATTCACAATTCATTGCTCCTGAGTTTGAGTATTAATTACGAGGAATTATCTGTATGAAAATCAATATTGGGATCAAGGAAAATGACCGAAAAAAAATTGCTGACGGGTTGTCGCATTTGTTAGCCGACAGCTACACCTTATACCTAAAAACCCATAATTATCATTGGAACGTGACGGGGCCGATGTTTCAGACGCTGCATTTGATGTTTGAAACCCAGTACACGGAACTCGCCTTGGCCGTAGATTTAATCGCCGAACGGATTCGCGCCCTGGGCTTTCCCGCACCTGGCTCATATCACGAATTTGCGAAATTAACTTCGATCAAAGAGGAAGGCGATGGAGTCCCGAATGCAAATGAAATGATTCGCCGTTTGGTTGAAGGTCAGGAAGCGGTGACGCGCACTGCTCGCTCGTTATTTCCGATCGTTGACAAAGTCAGCGATGAACCGACCGCCGATTTATTGACACAACGGATGCAGCTGCATGAAAAAAATGCCTGGATGCTACGCAGTCTTTTGGCTTAGTTAAATTGCCATCTTTCTTCGTCGCAATGCGACGAAGACCCTGAATAATTATTTTATCTTTTCTAGTTTTTTGAACTCTAACAATTCCACGCGAAGCAGTTCCGGCTTGTCCTGGTGGAGCTGCTTCGCGATTCTAATCACGTCAAAGGAGACCCATGAATAAATTGCATCCATCAAACATCAAATGGCCTGAGATCACACTTAAAGCTAAACGTACCTTCCGTTCGATCAAGGAGAAGTCAATAAACATAAAGCTGATGACGTTGCTCGCCGCTGTCATAGTCGCTGCGCTATCGTTAGTGTCAACGCACGTGGTCAGTGCTCAAAGTAACCAGAACTGGTGGCCTGACCAACTCGACCTCTCACCACTTCGCCAAAACGAAGCCCAATCAAATCCGATGGGCGAAAAATTCGACTACGCCAAGGCATTTGCCAGCCTCGACCTCAATGCCGTCAAGCAGGACATTAAAAAAGTCCTGACGACGTCGCAGCCCTGGTGGCCAGCCGATTATGGAACCTACGGCCCGTTCTTTATTCGAATGGCCTGGCACAGTGCCGGGACGTATCGTGTGGCTGATGGGCGCGGCGGCGCAGGCGGCGGTCAACAGAGATTTGAGCCGCTCAACAGTTGGCCGGATAACGCCAACCTCGACAAGGCGCGGCGACTGCTCTGGCCCGTCAAGCAGAAATACGGTCAGAAACTTTCCTGGGCCGATCTGATGGTCTTGACCGGAAATGTCTCGCTGGAGTCGATGGGCTTCAAGACCTTCGGCTTTGCCGGTGGACGCAAAGACGAATGGGTGCCGGATTTAGTTTTCTGGGGGCCTGAGAAAAAATGGCTTGCCGATGAGCGCTACAGCGGAGACCGTAAACTTGCGAACCCACTGGCCGCTGTACAGATGGGTCTGATTTATGTAAATCCTGAAGGCCCGAATGGCAACCCGGATCCGCTGGCATCCGCCAAGGACATCCGCGAAACCTTTGGTCGCATGGCGATGAACGATGAAGAAACCGTAGCGCTCATCGCTGGTGGTCACACCTTCGGCAAAGCGCATGGTGCCCATAGTCCGGGCAAGTGTACTGGTCCCGAACCCGCCGCCGCCGGTATTGAGCAGCAAGGACTCGGCTGGCAAAATAATTGCGGCAAAGGAAACGCAAGCGACACAGTCACCAGCGGTCTGGAAGGTGCCTGGACTTCCAAGCCAAATATGTGGACTTCGGAGTACCTCAAAAATCTTTTTGCCTTTGAATGGGTAAAAACGAAAAGTCCTGCCGGAGCAACGCAGTGGATTCCCGCAGATGGCAAGGCGGCAAACACTGTACCGGATGCGCATGATCCTTCCAAAAAACACGCACCGATCATGTTTACAACTGACCTCGCGCTGAAATTCGATCCGGCTTACGCCAAAATTTCTAAACGCTTTGCCGATAATCCTGAAGAATTCCGCCTCGCGTTTGCCAAGGCGTGGTTCAAATTAACCCATCGCGATTTAGGGCCGCGTTCGCGCTATGTCGGTGCGGAGGTTCCGAAAGAAGATTTGATTTGGCAAGACCCGCTCTCCAGCGTCAGTACTAAGAAAATTGATGCAAAAGATGTTGCGATGCTGAAATCAAAAATTCTCGCGTCAGGTCTGAGCGTTTCAGAATTGGTCAGAACAGCTTGGGCTTCAGCGGCGACGTTCCGTGGGACCGATATGCGCGGTGGCGGGAACGGCGCACGTGTCCGTCTCGCTCCGCAAAAGGATTGGGAGGTCAACAATCCAACGGAACTCACCAAAGTGATTGGGCGTCTGGAAGAAATCCAGAAAGGCTTCAATACTGGTGCGAAAAAAGTTTCGCTTGCCGACCTGATTGTTCTGGGTGGAACTGCCGCGATTGAGCAAGCCGCGAAGGCTGCGGGAAGCACAGTTTCAGTGCCCTTCACGCCAGGACGTGCGGACGCAACCGAAGCACAAACTGACGTGATGTCTTTCGCTCCACTCGAACCAATGGCGGATGGTTTCCGCAATTACTTCCGTCCGGGACAGCGTCTTTCACCCGCAGTTTTATTAGTGGATCGGGCGAACATGCTGAAGCTGACCGTTCCTGAAATGACGGTTCTGGTTGGCGGATTGCGGGCACTGAACGCCGGACAAGGCGCTCACGGAGTCTTCACCAATCGCCCTGGAACGTTGAGTAATGACTTCTTTGTAAACTTGCTCGATATGTCCACCAAGTGGAGCAAGTCTTCATCAAATGAGGGAATTTACGAAGGACTCGACCGCGCAACCGGCAAGGTCAAATGGACGGCAACTCCAGTAGATTTGGCGTTCGGTTCGAATTCTGAACTGCGCGCTTTATCAGAGTTCTATGCTGAATCTGACGGCAATGCGAAGTTCGTACAGGACTTTGCAAAGGCTTGGGCGAAGGTGATGAATCTTGACCGTTTTGATTTGAAGTAAATCAAAAAATAGACCGCGGATTTGGCGGATTTAGCGGGTTTACGCGGGTCTGAATTATGAGAATTTCAGATCAGCGTAAACCCGCTAAATCCGCCAAATCTGCGGTCTATTTCAGTAAGCTAAAATTCTCGCGATACCAATCAATCGTATGCTGCAATCCTTCATTCAAACTGATTTCCGCCTTCCATCCAAATCGTTCTTCAACCTTCGCCGCTGATAAATATTGCGCGTCAATTTCTCCGGCGATTTTTGTTTGCAGCATAATTTTCGGTTCGAGATTGCTGCCCGAAAGTTTCAGAATCCGCTGCGCTAAATCCAGCATCTGCACTTGCTCGCCCGTACCAAAATTGAACGCTTCCCCTTTCGCTTCCTCAATTTTTTCAGCCAATAATAAATAGCCTCGTGCCACATCATCTACATAAACAAATTCGCGGATCGGCGTTCCGTCGCTGCGAATAATCGGTACTTCATTTTTCAAAATCGAAAGGATCGTACCGGGAATCACGCGCGATAAATTCATATCGCCAGGCCCGTAAACATTGGCGAAGCGCGTCACTGCAACAGGCAAATTGTAAGCGTGCGCATAAGACCGCGAGATCACATCCGTACAAACTTTTGAAGCGTCGTAGGGGAACAATCCATTCAACGCATTATCTTCCGTGTACGGTAGATTCTCGTGTGAGCCATACGCTTTATCGCTCGACGCCACAACGACTCTCTGCACAGATTTCGTCACACGGCAGGCTTCCATCAAAAAATATGTGCCACGAATATTTGTCTCAAAAGTCGAGAGCGGAGAGCGATTCGCCGCGCCGACAATCGCCTGCGCCGCCAGATGAAATACGGCTTCGATTTCGTATTCATTAAGAATTCTTTCGAGCAACGTGTGATCTTCAAGCGAGCCTTGAATCACAGTGCATTGACGACGCAAATTAAAAATATCCAGCGCATTGGCTTTGATCGCATCGCGCTGCAAACAGACTACGCGTGCGCCTTGTTCGAGAAGGATGCGCGTGACATGCGCACCGATAAATCCGGTGGCTCCGGTGACAAAAATGTTTTTATTATTCCAGTAATTCATACAAGCAATTTCAGTCCCACCTGTGGTAGCGGGTGGTAAGGTTTACAAAATAACCCACCCGCTACCGCAGGTGGGACTGACCTGATACCATCAAGTATGTAGCTGCGTAGTCTACTCATTCTGCTTGGCGAATGTCCAACTAACAGAAATTTTTTCTTCACTGGGAATATTCTCGCTTCTCATTCGTATTTACTCAGTGTAGTCAGTGAAACGCTCAGAAAGGACGATACCACTTTGGCGCAGTTAACAGATTTCGAAGAACTTGCCCTCGGTTATACGGATCAATTATTCCGCGTAGCGTTGCGTCTTGTCCGCAATCATCAGCGCGCCGAAGATTTAGTTCAGGAAGCCTATTTACAGGCGTGGCGCTCATTTCATCGTTTCGAAGCGGGGACAAATTTACGCGCGTGGCTTTACAAAATCATGTTCAATTTGCATTACAGTCAGTTGCGGCGCGGAAAACACGAAGTCCAAACGATTGACGAAATGATCGCCGAAACTATTGCGTACGATCCGCCGACGCCGCAATTTGTCACGGAAGCAGAAGTGCAAGCCGCGCTGAATCGCGTCCCGAAAGATTTTCAAATTCCTGTTGTTCTCGCAGATATTGAAGAATTTTCTTACAATGAAATCGCCGAGCTGCTGCAAATTCCGCGCGGTACGGTGATGTCGAGATTGCATCGCGGAAGAAAATTATTGCGGATGGAACTGGCGAACTACGCCCGAAGTGTTGGCTACAAAGTGGCGGAGTAATTTTATGGAATGTCGGAATTTTAAAGAATTATTGGATTCATATTTGAGCGATGAACTCGCGGTGGAATCGAACCACCAAATTATCCGGCACTCAGAAATGTGTCCAAATTGCCGCAGCGAAATGGCAGCGCGAAGAAATATGCGTTCAATGCTGCGCGAAAGTGTGAAGGCAACAACAGCTTCTCCGGATTTCAAAAATCGGCTGCGTGCGAGCTTGCGCGAAGAAGCAAATCCGATCATCCCAACTGTAGAAAAAATCTCCTTATGGAATCGTTTGCTGAACAGTTTCGCTACGCAAAAATTTGCCTTCGCCTCAGCAATTTTAATCGCCGTCGCCGCCGGAGCCTTTTACATTTTTCAGCCTGCCAAAGTTGAAGCAGCAGAATTAAGTCCGCAACTTTTTTCGCAAGCCGCAGGCGATCACGATTATTGTTCGGCGAAATGGTTGCAGTATCAAAATCCCGGTACTGAAATGTTCGGCGCGGACAGCATTGATCCAGAATTCAAAAATCTTCCGCAACTTTCACAGCATCAGGCACTCGGCTTAACGCTGCATCACGCGCACGTATGCACACAGGAAGGACGCCTGTTTGCGCATCTGGTGTACACGCGTGGTGCGGAGTTGATTTCGCTTTTGATTACCGAACGAAATTCCGCCGCGCTTAAAAATGGCGTCATCCCAAACGATGATGGATTGAAAGACGGGATTCAAAATGCCTTCAAAATCAAAGAAAAATACACAATCAGCGCAATTCAAACATCCAAACACATTATATTAATCGTATCCTCCCTTGACGAAACAAGTAATAAACAGTTGGCAGAAAAATTGGCACAACCAATCAGCCAGCACCTGCGTCTAATCCATAAATAAGATTTTCAAGGGAAGATATGAACAAAATAAAATTAGTAAAGCGTGATCAAATTCCGCAGAAAAAATCTGTGGTCAAAAAAATCCCAACCGTAGTCATCGTAAAAGAGTGGATCAACTTTCGGCATCAAAGCACGAAACAAAATGCCCGCGAAGCCTTTGACCTTTTATTTTCTAATTCGCAAAATCCTTGCGCGGAGTTCTAAAAATGAAACCGTGGAATGTTTTATTATTGACCATCGCCGGATTAACTTTGCTCGCCATCATCGTCGTCTGGACAAATTTTCCCGCCGATGCGCAAGCCACAACTGCTTCTGGTGAACGAATTCCAGTCATCGTAGAGCTGTTCACTTCAGAAGGATGTTCCAGTTGCCCGCCCGCTGATGTGGTGTTAGCTGAATTAGAAAAAACTCAACCCGTCGCCAACGCGCAAATTATCACGCTCGGCGAACACGTAGATTACTGGAACTATCTTGGCTGGGCTGATCCTTTTTCCAATGCAATTTTCAGCGAACGGCAACAGGCATATTCGCAAAGTCTGGGTTCAAATACTTACACGCCGCAAATGGTCGTGAATGGTCGCGCCGAATTTAACGGCAGCGATGCCGGCAAAGCAGCGGCAGCTATTGCGCGTGCGATCCGTGAACCACGAGCGAAGATGAATATTTCTTCCGGCAAAAATTCAAAAATTGCGGTGATCACATCTGCGATTCCAACCGGAGTGAATGCGGCGAGCTTGCAAGTTGTTCTGGCTTTGACGGAAAATAATCTAAGTTCTAAGGTAGTGCGGGGAGAAAATGCCGGGCACGTCCTGAAACACCGCACCGTCGTGCGTTCCCTGAAAGTAATCGGCACGCCGGCAAAAGCAGAAACTTCTCTGACTTTTGACCAGAAATGGAAACGTGAAAACCTGCAAATCGTTGCGTTTTTGCAAGATTCCAAAACACATCGAATTTACGGCGCGGCTGTGATGGCTGCTCCATTAACCTGAATAAAATTATGAGAAGACAATTTATTTTTTCCGGCGTTGTGGCTCTGGCTGGAATTTTTGTCGCCACCAAAGCGGATACCAAAAATAAAAAACCTGTGCGAGCTGACAAAGTGGTTAAGACTGAAGAAGAATGGAAGAAGCTTTTAACCAAAGATCAATTTTATGTAACGCGCAAAAAAGGTACGGAACGCGCCTTCAGCGGAGCCTTCTGGGATCATCACGAAAAAGGCGTCTACACCTGCGTATGTTGTGATTTGCCGCTTTTTAGTTCGGATACAAAATTCGATTCCGGAACCGGCTGGCCAAGTTATTACCAGCCAATCAGCAAAAAAGATGTGACCGAAATCGTAGATCGCAGCCTCGGCATGGTGCGCACTGAAGTCGAATGCGCACGCTGCGACTCGCATCTCGGACACGTTTTCGATGACGGCCCGAAGCCGACCGGACTGCGTTACTGCATCAATTCTTTATCGTTGAAGTTCGTCAAGAAGTGACTCCTAGAGATATTCTTTTGACCATAGTTTAGGCAGGTTTACGACTGCTGAAAACTATGGTCTTTTTTATGCTAATACAAATTTTACTTATATTTTTCACTCTACCTGTTATTTCCCAAACCACAATCAACTACGAAGTTTATGATGGTTTATTGCGAACACACATCAATGAACAAGGTTACGTGAATTATGTCGGGCTGAAAAAAGACTTCGCGCAATTGCAGACATTCATCCAGAATTTATCGGAGGTCAGCCCCGAAAATCATCCTGAAATCTTCGATAATGAAAATGAGAAGTTGCGGTATTTTGCGACGGCTTACAACGCCTGGACGTTGTATCATGTCACCAAAAGTTATCCGAAAAAAGATACGATGTGGGGGAAATTGCTGTTCAAAGATAAGCCGATAGTTTTAGGAAATCAGAAGCTGACATTGAATGATTTGGAACATAAAATATTACGTCCGCGCTTTCAAGACCCGCGTGTTCATTTTTATATTAACTGTGCCGCTCGAAGCTGTCCGCCGCTTCAGCAAGGAGGAATTTCTGCCGGAAAAACTGACGAAACCTTAGAGCGTTCGGCGCGTGCTTTCATCAATAATAAAAAGTATGTAACGTTTGATCCAGCCACGAAAAAGCTTCAGATTTCCAAAATTTTCGATTGGTTTGAAGAAGATTTTTTGGGTTATTTGAAAAGCAAAAAAGGAATTCAAAATCCGCATATTTCTCAATATATTTTGCTTTTTATTGAGGGAGAGTCAAAAGAAAAATTAGCAAATGTTCCGCTCAACGAAATCAAAGTCAGTCACTTTGATTATGATCGAAGCTTGAATGAATGGTAGAAATTTGACATTAACTCTCAGCTTCTTTCATCGCTTTCTTTGCGAGCCGCGTCACATAAATCACCACGCCAATTGTTGCCAATAATCCGACTATCCTCATTACTAATTGCCACTTACTAACCGCGCTGACGGCAACATTCGCGAGCGACCCGAGGTACACAAATAAAAATGTCGCGGGCAACATCCCCAACAAGTTTCCCGCCACGTACGCCCCCGTACTCACTGAAGTTAAACCCAGAAAATAATTCAATAAGGTGAACGGAAATGCCGGACTCAATCGCGTCAACAGCACCATCTTGAATCCATTTTCGCCAATCGCTTTATCGAGAGCTGCGAACTTTGGATTCCCTTCCGTCATCTTCGTAAATTTTTCCCGGAGCTTAGTTTTAGCCAATAAATATGCGGCTAACGCGCCGAGATTTGATCCGATGACAACATAAAGAATTCCAAACCATAACCCAAAAATCGCTCCCGCAATTAAGGTTAATGCGCTGCCCGGAATCATAAAAATTGTCGCAACAACGTAGACCAGTATAAAAACCACGGGAGCGATAATTCCAAATTCCTGAATCCAGTTTTGCAGCTCCCCCCCCCACGCTTTGACTGGCAAAAACATGAACGCAATGCCCACCGCTATCAGCGCGAGTACGATCAAAACGGCTTTGCGATTATTCATGTTTTGGAAGCCTCAAGCTTGCTTGAGAGCGCACGAATTAAGCCTGGCACATCGCCAGCAGCTTTCATTTCAGCAGCAGTGAGAATGGTGCGGATTTCACCGTTTTCATCAGCGAGAATCACTGGCAGTTCGACGTCAATGTCGGGGTACGCCGCACGAAAATCAGGACGATGAAAAAATTCAATGGGAATATTTAATCGTTCGATAAATTCTTTCCATTCTTTTCGCATGCCAAACGTATCGTGAGTGATCGCGCACAAACTGCATTGATATGTCGCGGGCGAAAGTAATTTGTGCATCGAATCCATCATGCCATTCATGAATCCGGCCTCAGCGTTGTAAACCATCAGTAATTTCATAGATTGACCTTAAGAACAGACCACGGATTTGACGGATCATACGGGGCTGAATTTAAGAACCACGGAGAATACAGAGGTCAGAAAAACCAGACAGGATTTACGGATTTTGAGAATTGCTGCTTGCTAATCATCCTGTCAATCTTGTCAATCCTGTCGAAAACCTCCGTGCACTCCGTGTTCTCCGTGGTTTATAAAACTCAGCCCCGCGTAAACCCGCATAATCCGCCCGATCTGTGGTCTATTTTTATCATTTAATGATTGTGTTTGGTGTCACCGGGAGCTTTGAAATTTTCCATTGAATTCAAAGTCCAATCATATTCCATCCATTTCAGTTTCGGCTTTTTATCTTCCAAAAACTGTCTCACATCAAAGGGTAAATATTGCCTGGCAACGGCAAAAACTTCATCGCCTGAAACTTCAGCTTTCGCACGTGCGACGGTCGCGTCGGATTTCGTAAAGTCTCCTGCGTACCATTTAAATATTGGCGAAAGTGAGACCACATTTTTCGGTACGTCGTACTGCATGCCGCGCGTTTGATCTGCCAGAAAATCCTGTGCCAACTTGCTCAACGTTCTATCAAGAGTCGCTCCATCGAATGCCGTCCGCCTCAATTTCGGGCAGCTCGCCGAGGCGCAATTCACCGCAAAATGGATGCGCGGATCATTCAAATCACGACCACGTTTTTCTATTTCATCCAGCGTTAAGTCCTCGCCAGCGATTTTGTGCTTCTTCTCTTTGAAAAAATTCTTATCAATGTCATGCACGCTTTTTACTTTTCCGATGACATCATCCAAGACACCGGCCAGCACGAAAGCATTGTATCCATTGATCCAAAATGCCATCTTCTCGAATGCGTTCGGCATCGCGTTCACGTTCACCGCTGCCAGTGAATTCAGATACGCATCTAATTTTGGGCGATCATTTTTCAGTCCGGCGTAATCTACCCAACCGTCTTCATTAACGTGTGATAACAACAAATCATTTAAAGGCTTATGATTAAAACCACTTCCGGCATCTACGCTTTTTTCAGGCGCAGCAGAATTTGGCGTGGTTGCCGTTTCGTCTTTTCTGCACCCCGAAAATAAAATTGATGTCACGACTACCAAACAAAATAATTTAGTCCAATAATGCATTTCGTAATTCTCCTTGTTAGTAAATGTAATCGCGCCACTTGATTATTCCAAGACGTAAGCAAATTATTCTCATCGAATGAACTTATCCGTTATCATCCCGACACTGAATGAACGTGAGCAATTACCACGCACGATTGAGCGATTACGCCGCACTTCACCTGAACTTGAAATCATTGTCGCAGATGCGGGGAGCCACGATGGAACGCGCGAATGGCTGGCCTCTCATCCTGACCTCACCTTCATAAATGCCGAACGCGGACGCGGCAAACAACAAAATGCCGGAGCGAAAATTGCCAGCGGAGATGTCTTCATTTTCGTTCACGCCGATTGCTTGTTGCCAAATAATTTTGCAGAACTGATAGAAACGGTATTGATAAATCCAGCAGTCTCAGGCGGTGCATTTCTTATTCATTTTGATACTGACAAATCGCCTTCATTGAACATCATAGCCAATGGAATCAATGCTCGAACGAGGATTACGAAAACCGCTACGGGAGATCAGGCGATCTTTATTCGCCGTGAGATTTTTGATTCTATCGGAGGTTTTGAAAATTGGCTGCTCTTTGAAGACGTCCGTCTCGTCACCGAAATCAAACAGCGCGGCGAATTCAAAATCATCAATGAAAAAGTAACTATTTCTGCCCGCCGTTACCTGAAATTCGGGCCGTGGAGAACTACATTTTTGATGTATGCTTTGCGCTTGGGATATTGGCTGGGTGTGCATCCTGACAGGCTTTTTCAATGGTTTCAGGATGTGCGGCCACATTTGAAGTAGCGAAGGTAGGATAGGCGTCCTCGCCTGTCCACTTGTCTCAGCAAATATTTTTTGTCGCGCCAAGTGGACAGGCGGGGACGCC
>JAYTCQ010000027.1:0-5225 GCA_043736395.1 Blastocatellia bacterium
AATTGGGCAGTGTCGTGCTGCCCATCCATCAACTGCAACAGGCGCAGCGTCAACGGCGCTTCGATGTCCACCGAAGCATGCAACAAATTACTGATGACATCCTGTCGCACTGCCTGCCAACGCGCTAAGACTGTAGTCTTCGGATGTGATCCGACCTCGGCGGCGATTTTCAAATCCACCGTTCGCAGTTCAACGACGTCGGCGCAGTACGCCGAATATAAAATTTCGCAAATCATGTTTTGCTCATCTTCGCTAAAAATTTTATCGGGATGAAGGCGACGAGAAGCGCGTAAAATAAGCTCCGCAAAACCCACCGTGCGGGGGCGAATGGTGGCGAGTTCCACCAACACGGCTTTCGCCGCAGGAAAATCTGTTCGTAATTTTGTGCGCTCGCTGACTTTGAATTCTTCAATCACTCCGACAGCAAGATTGATTTCACCAAGATTTTTTAAGCCTGGCGCGGAGATAAAAAATTCTTTGATAAGCTGTGGTTTCGGCTTTCGATCCAGTTTTACTTCGGTAGGACAGATCAAAGTCTGACGAAAAATTCGGCATTTTAGATAATCCATGTACTGCTCTTTGAGGATCAAATTTTCATCACCAAATTGATTCAGAACTGCCTGTACTTCTTCCGGAAAATACACTGGATTTGTTTCGCAAAAATCAGCTTCGCTCAAATATTGCAGCCCTTGCTGTGCTGCCTGTCCGGCGAATTGATAAAAATAAAACGCCGTATTTTCTTCGGCGAGAATGTCGTGATAGATGCCTTCACGGTGCCGAAATCCTTCGAGTTCCTCCAAATTATTTGTGATCAAATGACCAAATAAATCAGCCTTGGCATTTTCTGTATTTTCAAAGCGTTTGAGAATTAATTGCAGCAGCGCCAATCCTTGCGTCACTTTTTCTATCGGCTCATTGATGCTGCGCGTGTGCATCCGCATCATGTCGCGTGGCATCTGTCGCAGGTAATGTCCGGGATAGGCGTTGTAGCTGATATAGGCAATGCCCTGCTCATTCAAATGCTGGCGGCAAACTTTCAGCAGTTGTTCTCTCACTGGTTGTGGAACCCATGAATAGACGCCGTGCGCGATGATGTAATCAAATTTTCCGAGCGATTCATTGACCTGCATGATGTCGGCACGATGCAGATGTAAATTCTTGAAGTTAAGTTCCGCGACAGCGCGTTGCCCTTCTTCAATTGGCGGAGTGGCCAAATCAATGCCGACAAATTCACTGTTTGGGAAAGCTTCCGCCATTGGATAAAAATTCGCGCCAGTTCCACAACCAAGTTCCAGCACACGACATTGCTCAATCGGTGCAGGATTCATTCCATGTAATTTCGCAATCGTCGCCATCCGGTCTGGATGCGTTTGCGAGAACGGATAACAGGGATATTCAACTTGATCGTAAGAATTTACTTCCATCGCGCTTATCTCATTTGACTATTTTCGACTAACAGTAGGAGGGCTGGATAAAACCTTAGCGTTTCCAGTAAATTAATTGGAACCAACCCATCGCATAATCAGTCCCTGTGACATTTGTTTTGTTGCCATGGACGAACCAATCTAAATATCGTTTTTTAGTCCCCTCGACATCTAAGGGCGACACGTCATACCAAGGATCAAAAAATTCGACTTCATCTTCGCTTGCCCCAGTGACAACGACGATATGAGTGTTATTCCCGGATGACCACTTTCCGCAGGTCCAAATCGGACTGTAGGCCAACTTAGATTTCAGATCATACGCCGAGACGGATTGCCCCAAACCGGTACAGCCCATCCCCAGAGCTTTGGCCGCCTTACGATTGTCTCTAAGTTTCAACCCTGCCTTAAATGCCTCATCCACATCTATTTCACCACTGGCTTTTAACTTAGGAACAATTTCACTGGGATCAAGACCTTTCCAGGTAAACAGCATTTTAAAGCACGTCAGCCAGCATAAACTTGCCGTTTGCTGGGGTAGCGGTGTCATGCCATTTAATGGAACTCTAACCATGTCGCTCATAATTATTCTCCTTCCACCATGTACTGCCCAGTCCCTAATTGCAGCACGGTATCAAAGGTGATTGGTTCGGGTACGGGGTCAACTTTCAAACGCGCGTCTACGCGAAATTTCATGACGCGTTCGTTTTCACGCAGCGGTTCGATGCTGATCGTGACATCCAATAATCGAGGCTCGAAAACGCTGATTGCGGTTTCCAGAGCGCGGCGAATTTTATTGCGCTCGTTCGTATTTTTCGTGCTGTACGAAGAAAAATCCGGCAAGCCATAATTTGCGACAGAATGCGCCGTTTCTTTCAATTCGGAAGAAATTCCCAAAGGAATTTGCCGCGAATTCAAAAGCCATTCCAGATCACGCCGCACAGCTTGCTTGAGCTGCCGTAGGCTCTTTTGACGAGTCGCTATGGCCTCAGTGGAAATCCCCGGCTCTTCATCAATCAGACGATCAATGATCGAAGGCGTGATCCGAATTTCATTATCGTAACGTGTCATAGCTCATCAAACTGTATGTCCTGCGCTTTGCAAGATGGACCTCAAAGAAGTTCCCTGCGTTTGTGCAGTGCTCAGATAACCATTCCAAGTGGCCTGAATGTCAGCTCTCATGCCATGTCGAGTCTGATTATCTGTATCGTAAAGGGTGTTGATGGTCGAACTGAGCGTGTTGTATTCACTGATGATGGATTGCGCTTCTGTAATAGCATCCTGCACGGAATTAAAATCCTGCGTTCGAATGGCTCGAATTGCATTCATACAATCGCGACCAACTAACCCTGTGATTTTGTAATGCCCGCGTTCGTGTGTCAGCAACGCAGCTTTTCGATCCTCTGGCCACGCCATCATCCAGCTGGTTTTCCAGGAATTATTTGCCGGGTCAGGATAAGGATTCATTCGAACATTGACGACTAATCCATCTTGAATTCGATAGACCGCAGGAGTTACGCCTACGACTTGTGAAACAGGAATGGTACTAAAACGAAATGTTGCAGCAGTATATGCAGCTTCAGATTCTTCCTCCGGTTCATCTTCCGTGATTGTGCGAAAGCTGCTCCATCCAATTACTGTGTCCAGTCCATTGATTACAGATGCCATAAAACTACCTCTGAAAAAATTAATGTTTTTCTAAATGGGGGAGATAGTTGCGACAGCGTCAACGATTAAGGCGCTTCCCAAAATCGCTGACGCTCTCGTGACAGTTTTTCTAATAATTACACCTTGGTGTTTTTCTTCAAATCCCAACCAACTTTGCCCTTGCTGACAACACCGCCATCAGCTTTTTGTTCTTTGTACTCAATCACGACTTTGGCGAAGTTGAGTGAAATCTGATCGGTCGGCAGAACATCTCCGTGCGATGAGCCACCCGTCTGGAAAGACGAAATCAAGATGTCTTCAAAATCGACAATCAAAAATTCATTTTGATCACCGCCCGCTTTACGACAGGCCAGCGTAGCTTTTTTGATGTGCTTACCGCTGGCGCAGGAAATGAATAAATGCGGACTGGCACTATTCGTCGGCATCGTGAAATGAAAATCCTGCATTGACACTTTGCCCGCGCCGCCGCCGCCGCCGGAAGAAAAAGAACCCGATTGAGATGCGCCCCACGAGAATGATTGAATCTCGATCTCCCCTTTGTGTTTAGCGTCGCCGCTTTCGCCCTGGATGCCGTCAATCTTCAAAAAATAATCAGAACTTGCCATAAATTACTCCTTAAAACTAAAGCAAACTTAAAAAAATCTGCCGAGGAAAATGACGAAAGTTTAGTTTCCCGTCATTAGTTACGTGCGAAGACCAGCAGGCCGCGCCTGTGGTGAAATGATCCTACTGCAAACAACGATGGTGTGGTTATTTTGCCTGCTTCGGCAATTCCGCCACCAATCGGAGGGAGACGGATAATTCATCAAGTTGAAAATGCGGACGCAGAAAAGCGACTGCTTTATAAACGCCCGGTTTGCCGGGGACTTCCACGACATCTACCCGCGCTTCACGCAGCGGATATTGCGCTTTCGCTGCCTGTCCGGCGTTGTCATCTTCCGTCACATAATTGCGAATCCAGCGATTCAAAAATGTTTCGCATTCGCTGCGTGACATGAAGCTGCCCACCTTGTCGCGCATCATGGATTTTAAATAATGAGCGAAACGGGAGACCGCAAAGATGTATTGCATTTGCGTGGAAAGTCTGGCGTTAGCATTCGCCGCTTCGGTGTCGTATTTGCCAGCTTTATTCGCTGATTGCGCACCGAAAAATGCCGCGTAATCCGTGCCTTTACAATGCACCAGTGGAATGAATCCGAGGTCCGCAAATTCTTTCTCACGGCGATCTGTGATGGCGATTTCCGTCGGACATTTCAACGCCACTTCGCCTTCGTCTGTCGCGAATGTATGCGTCGGCAAGCCCTGCACTAATCCGCCGCCTTCAACACCGCGAATGGCGACACACCAGTTGTACATCGCAAACGCTTCGGTCAAACGCGTGCCGAATGAATAGGCCGCATTGCCCCACAAATATTTTTTGTGATCTGTGCCGTCTACATCCTCTTCAAAATTGAAGGTTTCGGTCGGTTCCGTATTTGCGCCGTACGGGATGCGCATCAACGTATGCGGCAAGGTCAAGCCCACATAACGCGAGTCTTCGGATTCGCGGAACGAGCGCCATTTGGCGAATTCCACCTGATCGAAAATTTTGGCTAAATCACGGACTTCGGAAAGCTGCGTGAAATCATCCCAACCGAATAATTGAGGCGCGGCGGCAGAGATAAACGGCGCGTGCGCCGCGGCTGCTACCTGCGAAATCTTCTCAATCAACATCATATCCTGCGGATGATTGCTGAATTCGTAATCGCCGATCAACGTCCCGAATGGAGCACCGCCAAAGGTTCCGAATTCTTCTTCGTAGACTTTTTTGAAGAGCGCGGATTGATCGAATTCGGGCGCTTTTTCCAGGTCTTTCAGCAATTCTTTTTTGGCGACGTTCATCACCTTAACTTTAAGATTTGTCCCTGTTTCACTCTCAAAAACCAGGTGATGCAGCCCGCGCCATGAACCTTCCAATTTCTGGAAATCTTCATGATGCATGACTTCATTCAATTGCGCCGAAAGCAGCGTATCAATCGCAGCGATGCGCGTATTGATCGTGGTTTCCATGTCTTTCGACATGACCAATTGTCCTTGCATAACCTGCTGGACAAATTCAGAAATAATGTCTTTCGCACGTGCGGTTTGCGTTTCATT
>JAYTCQ010000028.1:0-10291 GCA_043736395.1 Blastocatellia bacterium
GGTGCCGACACGTATAGCAATAATTTTGGTGGACGCGCGCAAGGGTTATCATTACCTGTTTTTTCCAGTACGGTCAGTGGAGTTGTGACGGGTATTCCAGTTGTAAATTTATTGAAATCCTGCCCGGTTCCGGCGGATTGCACGACGGCTCCGCAACTAGCGGGCACAGAGTTAACCTACCGTGTCGTCTTCACAAATATTGGAAATTCCGCTGCGCAAAGCCTGGTAATTTTTGATCCTGTCCCCGGTTCGACAGATTTCAAAATCGGCTCGCCAACGTTTGATGCGGGTACGACGGGATTAAGTGTAGCGATTGAATTCTCCAACGATTTCAATCCTGCGGCTTCCGCGTCAGCCACGTGGACGTATACGCCTGTCAGCGGTGGCGGTGGAGCCAACACAGGCTATGATCGCAACGTGAAAGCCGTTCGATGGCGCGTGACAACGGGGAATTTAGGGTCGGTGCCGCCGGATAATGCGGGGGAAGTTGGGTTTACTGTGAAGATTCGATGAGTGTTAAATATCAGATATATTAATTTTCTACTAGCCCAGCCGTAAACGGCTGGGCTAGTAGAAAATTTTGTTCCTTTGCTTAATTCCATTGCATGTCGGTCGCATTTCGGAATCAACTTGACTGATGAACTTTACATGAAAATCGCTAGCAGATTTTTTTCGCCTTCAACTTCTCCGCATATTCACTCGGAAAGCTTCGTGCCCGTCCCTGACCATCCATCACAATATGTTTTGTTTCTCCAGTCGACAATAATGCCTGATCGGAGTCGCGGCGGACTTCGTATTCAAAAGTGATGGAGCGGCTGCGGATTTCTTTGGAGCGGGTTCGAATCAAAATCACATCGTCATATTTTGCGGGAGTTCGATAGCGTAAATTCGCTTCGGTGACGGGGAGGAACGCGCCTTCGTTGGTCTCCATGTCGCGGTAATTAAAGCCGTGGTCGCGGCAATGTTCGGTGCGTCCCACTTCAAACCAAATCAAATAATTCGAGTGGTACACCATTCCCGCTTGATCGGTTTCAGCGTAGCGAACGCGAAGCCGCGTTTCGCTCCATTCATCTGTCTCAGTTTCTTTCATTAAGAATTGCTCCGGCTTTCGTGGTAAATTGTGAATGCTAATGTTCGTAGCCCCGCCTTCAGGCGGAATGTCTTGGCTACCATGTTATTGTTATTTATTTGTAACCATGTCATTCCGCCTGAAGGTGGGGCTACGAACATTAGTATTCATAAGGAAAATTCATGACAAAAATTCTTTCGATCATCATTATTGTTTTGTGCGCCTCAATTGTTTTTGCACAAAAATCACGGCCAGTCAAAAAGAAAACGGTGCCAACGACTCCCACGAAAAATACGCCTGTCGTGAAATCAGATGCTGTGATCACTTCGGCACAGGCGGCTGTAATGGCGGATCAGATCATCGCTGAAATTGGAAAGCTGCGCGGGTTAAAGCCGCTTCAGCCAATCAAAAGCGGTGCGAAATCTCGCCAGCAAATTGAAGCAATGGTCATCCAAAACTTCAATGAAGAAATGACTTCCGACGAATTCGATGCTAATAAGAAAATGCTGGTTGCGTTCGGCTTGGTTCCCAAAGATTTTCAATATCGTGAATTCATGGTGAAGCTGCTCACTGAACAAATCGCCGGATTTTATGATCCCAAGAAAAAAGAATTAAATCTGGCGGATTGGAACAATTTAGAATTACAGAAGCCGATTATGGCGCACGAACTGACCCATGCTTTGCAGGATCAACATTTTGATTTGCGCCGCTTTGAAAAAATGCCGAAGGGGCAAGGCGATTACGAAATGGCAATTCACGCCTTGATCGAAGGCGACGCGACGGCTTTGATGCTGGAATATATGATTCATCCGCTGGGAATCACTTTATCGAAATTACCATCCGAGGCCGTCACGAAGGCGAATGAGCAAATGAATTCCAGTGGCATGGAGCAACTTGAAAAGGCTCCGAAAGTGATTCGCGAATTCTTGTTATTTCCTTACGGTCAAGGCTTGAATTTTGCCTATGAATTAGTCAAAACCAGAGGCTGGGAAGGCGTTTCGAAAGCCTTCAAGGATTTGCCACAATCTACGGAACAAGTGCTACACTTTGAAAAATATGAGCAGCAGGAAGCTCCGATCAAAGTTCAATTGGCGGACGCTTTGCCAGTGTTAGGAGCCGGATGGAAGCGCATTAGTTTGGATGTAAATGGAGAGTATGGCTACCGCGTAATTATGTCGGAATTTTTATCAAGAAGTGAATCCGATCAAGCGGCGGCAGGCTGGGGCGGCGATCAGTATGCATTATATGAAAATAACGGCGC
This sequence comes from Blastocatellia bacterium, assembly GCA_043736395.1. GTDB lineage: Bacteria > Acidobacteriota > Blastocatellia > RBC074 > RBC074 > JAFDVL01. Next base: position 2,331 of record JAYTCQ010000028.1, read on the forward strand.
GGTGGTACTGGCTCATCTCAGCGTATGGGATACGGCGAAGGATGCGGATGAGTTCTTCAAATCTTATGCGGCTCGAACTGCCACGCGATATAAAACGGCCAAAGAAGTGAAGGAAGAAAATGCTTTGCGTTACACCACACTTGATGGAGAAACGTTGATTGAAAAAAACGAGAAGGCTGTTCTGATTATTGAAGGAGCCTCTGCGAAAAACCTTCGAACCTTAGCCACAAAACTATGGACTTCCAAAATCGGAGAAAACAAATAGCCCCCATTTATGAAAGCCGATCTTATTAAATTATCCCCGTTGTTGATTGCAACATTGCACGGCTATGGAGCCGCTTGGTTAGCCGTGAAAATGTTGTTTCGTCCGCATCGCCCTTATTTTATCTGGGGATGGCAAGTTCCGCTGACGCCGGGAATGTTGCCGAAAGAACGCACCCATTTTATTGAAGCGCTTTCTTCGATTATTGCTGAACGGTTACTTGACGAAGAAACGGTCGCCAGAGAATTATCCAAGCTTGGACTGGAAAATGAAATTACGGCGATGGCCATCACACAGGCAAAAAATGAAGCAACGATTCAAGTCGTCGTTGAAAGCCTGCAACAACAGCTTTTAGGATTGAAAGAATCTCCTGAAGCAAGAATAGAAATCGTCAAAGCCTTGCGAGGGATTTTAGAAGTTGAGATGGATCACCGGATGGGATTATTACGCAGGATGATTACAGGATTTTTCCTGGACGAAGCAACGTTGCACAATTTAGTTGGTGAGGCTTTGGATAAACTGGCGGATCAATTAGCTGGTAGCCTGTATGCTCGAAATATAATTGCAGAGGCGATTATGACAATTCCGGCTTCCATCTTAGGTGGGCCTGTGAATACGTTAAATTTAGTAGACAATTTTTCAAGCTTGATTAGTCGGCGTTTAGATGTAAGGGCAATTCTACTGACCCGATTAAATGCTCTCTCCAATGAAGCTATCGAAGCGTTGATTATGGATACAGCCGGGAGGGAAATCCGTGCAATTATCTGGTTTGGCGCAGGGATTGGTTTCTGTGTCGGAATATTTCAGACGATGATAAATTTTATCTGGTGAGTGATAACTTTGTCAGAAGAAATCAATTAAAAATAAAAAAGCCTGAACTTTTTGAGTTCAGGCTTTTTTATTTCATCAATGAGAAGAATTCGATTATGGGCGGAAAGTGCTAAGTTGACCAACAACGCTTCCCACGGCGCTGTCACCTTGCGTAGCGGCAATGATTCCACCAACTGCGCCGCCAAGTCCGAGCAGGACTAAAGCTGCGAGTGCGCCACCACTTAATCCACCAATTCCAGCACCAGCGCCACCTGGGCCAGATGCTTTAGCGAGACGAGCGCAACGGCTGGCATCCTGAGGAGTTCCGACTGAAACTTCCTGTCCGGCAGCCACTGAATATGTTTTACGTCCGCTCAGAACTTTAGCTTCATTGGTTAATTGCATGACGCGGGTATTACCACAGGTCACATCAACGATCATCGAAGAAGCTTTAGTACTATCAGCAGTTGCTGTTCCATCAGCGGTAACAACATTAATAGCCGAGCCAGTATAGGCATTCGCTGTCACGCGACCATTTCTAAGGTTGCCGCCAACTGAATCAGTGGCAAGTGATAGAATAAATTCTGAGTTCGGGCCGATTTCAAGCAGACCTTGTCTACCAAGATTGATCGTCGCAGAACTGTTTTCTCCGGTTTGAATCCGGCCTTCGTTAAAAACAACTGTACCATTGGCAGCAGAAGCTCCATTCAATGTGACAGAACCTCGAACCGAAGAAATTTCACCGGTGGCTTTAGGTGTCACCTGAGCAAAAGCGGCTCCGGTAAGTAAATTGAAAAAGCTTGCTAACGCCAGAGTAACGGTGAGTGATACTATTTTTTTTAGGGTGATTTTAGATTTCATTTTCTTCTCCAGATTGTAACCAACGCATAACCAGTGTGAGTTCTATAATATATAATCCGATATTACTAAAAATTCCAAAAGGGAATTAAAAACTAACTAATATAAAACTCCAACGATTAACTCTTATCCGGCAATTTTCTCAAAACAATAAAATAATCTTCAAATTCAATTAAACTGAACGATCAGTCTTGAGACTTCTTTTTATACTATTAACTCATAAATAGGTCAACAAAATAATACACTTAAGGTCAATTTCGGTCCAATGGCAATGTGAATAATCTGGCTGTCGCTGTTAATTGTTTGGCTTTGGGAATTGCGTCGAGCGCCTGGGTAGCCTGAAGATCACTATCCAGTAAAAATTGATCCGCTGCCTCAATTCCGTAGGCTGCCGTAATTAATTCGGCACGAATTCGACGGCGAGCATACTCAAGGTTACTGTTCAACATAGACTCGCTTACCCCTGAATCAGGATGTTCACGCAAAAAATTACGAAATGAGGTGGTGACAGTTTCATTTAGCTGAAATTCTGTTCCTTTTAATTTGTACCCAAATTCGTTTTTCGTAACTTTATACTCTTGTAGTCCCGCAATTGCCCCGCCAGCTAATAATCTGGCGAATTCAAAGCAGGCATCCCTGACAGCAAAGTTTTCTTCTACATTTTTAGCGACGATGTCGGGAGTAATCCCTCCACCACTTAACATTTTACGTCCGGTGCTGGTGGTAAAAACGGGCGCGCTAATGTCAGGGATCGGACTAGGGATCGCTGCTGGATCGCTAGTATTTCGATGTGCCGTGTAATATTCGTAGATGCTTAATCCCGCATAATCACGCTGGATGCAGCGCCCGCTGGGAGTGTAATATTTGGCTGTTGTCAGCGTTAATCCGGTTCCGCCTGGCAATCTGAAAACGGTTTGTACTAATCCTTTGCCAAAGCTTTCTTCCCCGACAATCAATCCACGATCTTTATCCTGGATCGCACCTGCGACAATTTCAGAAGCAGAGGCTGTTAACCCGTTGATTAATATAACCAAAGGCATTGTCTCCGGTTCCGAATTGGCAGATTTATAGCTTTGATTTCTCATGCGGCCTTCCCGCCCGCGTACGCTGACTACTTCTTCTTTGGCAGGAAGAAACAGTTCTGAGACCTCAATCGCCTGTTTGAGTAGTCCGCCAGGATTACGCCGCAGATCGAGAATCATCGAAGTCATTCCCTGGCGCTTAAGATCAACAATCGCATCTTGCAATTCTTCGCTTGTTTTTTGATTAAAACCCTGGGTTAACGCTGCGTATCCAACCCCTTGACGCATGATAAAATGATTACGAACGGAGGGGTAGGGAACTTCATCACGAACGATCCGAACCTTGATTGGAGCAGTCTCACCCACCCGATCAACAGCAATTTCCACTTCAGTACCGCGTTCGCCGCGGACGTGGTTAAGAATTTCCTGCTGTGACCACCCTTCGGAAGACTTTCCGTCGACAGCGACAATAATGTCACCATATTTCAATCCAGCGCGTTCCGCCGGCATCCCTTTGACAACGCCAAGGACGCAGGTTTTATTATTGCGCTGATTAATCGAAACGCCGATGCCGTAAAAACGGGAGCTTTGTTCTTCCTGTAATTCCTGGTATTGGCGGCGATCAAAGAAGCTGGAATGTGGATCAAGTTCGTGCAGCATCCCCAGCACTGAAGCTTTGGTCAGGGTTTCCTCGTCGCGATCCATCCCGTAATTTTCTTCGACAATTCTCGTCCCTTCGGTAAAAGCTTTGACGAGCTGGTTATCTTTCATCTCGTCACTGGGGGTGTTGGCTGTCGCCGTTTTATAGCGATTCGCCCAACCTCCGGCAACGGCGCCGAGAGCGATAATAACAATTGAAAATAAAATATATCTGCTTCGTGATTGCATAGAAATTCCCACCTAGAAAAGTTCAGGTAAATATATCATAAGCTCAAGCCTGAATGCAGTCCGAAAAAATATTGACACCGGTTTTTCAATCTATATGATGCCGTCACTATGAGCGAAACGATTACCGGGCAGGGAACATTGAATATTGCCGGGACTCTGGTTGAGGTTTCCGTCACCGTTCCAACCACTTCTGTCAAGGCGAAACAAATGCTACCAATTTTTCAACAATTGGCGAATACAATTGTGAGAGTCGGCGAAAAAAAATCCATTGAAGCCGGAAAGCCAATCGCCTGCGGTCCTGGCTGCGGTGCCTGTTGTCGTCAACTCGTCCCGATTTCAGTCAGTGAAGCCTTTCAGCTTAATGATTTGGTGGAAGCTATGCCAGAGCCGACTCGCTCCATCTTGAAGCAGAAATTTGAAACAGCCGTAGAAAAAACCAGGCAGGCAGGAATGCACGAACGGTTATTGGAAGCGAAAAATATGACACCTGATCAGCGTGTCGAACTAGCCCTGGAATATTTTTCTCTGGGCATCGCCTGCCCCTTTTTAGAAGAAGAATCCTGCTCGATCCATCCTGACCGTCCTGTTGTCTGCCGCGAATATCTGGTCACTTCCGATCCAAAATATTGCGCTGATCCTTTAACTAAACAAATCGAAGGCGTCACTATTCCGGCTGCCATGTCGAAAGTGCTTTACGAAATTGGTGGACAAGATGAGACGTTATGGATACCACTGTTTTGGGCTTTGGATTGGGCGAAATATCACGAAGATAAAACGCAGGCAAGAACTGGACAGGAATGGATGGGCGAAATCTTCAAACGAATTTCTTGATGATTTAACGCAAAGGGACAAGGGGGCAAAGAATTAAGGAAATACAAAAATGATTGTAATTCTTTGACCCCTTGTCCCTTTGCGTTAAAAATCTCGTGTTAACGAATTCAATTGATCAACGTCTATTACAACGCGAAGAAAAATTCCGGAACTTCTGGAGCGAGTCTTCGTAATTCAAAATGTGAATCCTCTGAAAGAGAGGCGGTAGGCTTCAGCTTGAGACGGTCAGGCGTTGAGTTTACCGCCTCTTAATTTTTCTAAGAAAATCTTTTCTCAATCAATGCTGAGAGTAGCGGGGCGACAATCTCTTGTCCGCGCAATTCATCGCGCCAGCGCTGAGGAATAGCCGAAATTCCATCTCGTAAACCTGCGATGCCCCCGGCAATACAAGCAGTAGTGTCAGTATCATGACCGAGTGCAATAGCTGCTCTGACAACTTCTTGATAGCTGCCTTCCTGCATCACCCAGTAAGCAGAACGGAGACTATCCACCACATAACCGCTGCCTTCACCTGGTGGTAAATCATAAGGGCGAACGTAATAATCCAGCTCAGCAAATTCTCGTGAATTCTCTCCCCACGTCGTGCGTAATGTTTCGACAGCTTCACGCCATGGATCGGTCGCTTCCTGCATTATTCGCCGCGCCCACAAACAATAAAGCGCGCAACAAACTTGAGAACGGAGATGCCCGTGCGTGACACGAGATTGCAACATTGCATACGTTGCTAAATCTACATCGCTACCTCGATGCCAAAGCGCGAGCGCCGTCGTCTGACCACGTACCCGGCGGAGTTCCGACGTGGGCGCGCATAAAAGTTTTTGGTGGTGAAAATTCAATAAATGTTCGAGGGGGAATATCATTCGGAGAATGGAATTCATACGGAACCCCAAGTGCATCACCGATTAATAAGCCGTATAATCCGCCTTCAATTCGCTCTCTTAAAGTTGGCATTACTTTCTCTTAATTTTTGGACGACTGATGTCCAGATAATTATCTTTGATGTCTTCGTCGGAGATATACTGCGCAATTTCTTCAGGAGTGATTTCGTGTTCGCGTTCGATGTCGTAGAGGCGATTGACGACCTCCATCATCATCAATTTTCCCGTCGCATGATTAATTTCTAATTTGTTGATTGTTTCCTTTAGTTCTGGTTGCTTCATATTATTACGTTATCTACGGCGGAAAAGCTTAATGAAATTCGTAGCTTCTGAATCTATGCCCATTCAAGCTGCATTTGTTTACTCGTTATTCTCTCTTTTAATCCATGATTGTGTCGAGTGAAATCGCCTGTTTCAAAATTGCAGACGAGCGCTTCTACAACTGTTCTTCTGTTCTCGATATTGCCGCCGTTGTGATAAAAATGGTCTTTGGTGACGACGTTAAATTTGCTCCAAAATTTTTCTATCATTTCGTTCTGTCGCCAGTCATTATGATGCCAGGTTGAAAGAATAAATTTAGCTTTGGTTTCCGAGAGCAAGTTAAATAAAAGTTCCTCGTCCTGTTCTTTCCATCCGTTGTAATAATCAACATGCCGCCCGTAATAAGGCGGATCGCAATAAATAATATCTTCATTTGTCGCCAATGGAATTATGTCTGCATAAGATTTATTGTGAAAAGTCCAGTTTGGTTCTGTTTGAATTATTTTCGAAACAGCCGCCACTTGATTTGTGATTTTTGTAATATAAGCCTGCGCGAATCGGTCAGGTTTTTTGCAAAAAGGAATGTTCCAATTTCCTTTGCCGCCGAAACGCATCATTCCGTTAAAACCAGCGCGGGAAAGGAAAATAAAGTCGTAAGGTGAAAATTCTCCACTGTTAAAACGAGTACGAACTTTCAAATAATGCTCGTAACCTTTGTTGTCGGCTTTGCTTAAAACTTCGCCTTCTCGTTCGAGGTATTGTTTCATCAAAGATGCAGTTATTTGTCCTTGCTGAACGCCTTTGTAGAAATTTATTATGTGCGGATTGGTATCGTTCAGAATAGCATTTTTATAACTTGAATTAAATGCTACGACACCTGTTCCCAAAAACGGTTCAATCCATTTTCCGCTGACTTTTGGGGCAAGCTCCATAATCCAAGGAACTAGCTTAGTCTTAATGCCCTGACTTTTTATTGGCGGAACAATTACTCTCATTTTACTTTTTTACCCGAAGTTTTTGACACGATTTTCTTCCACAAATCGGTTCTGCCTTTGAATTCCAGAAAATCTCTGAGCGTCGTGATTTTGATAGGCTTGCCTTCTTTCATCATCGTCGCAGAACCATAATTTATCCAGTATTCGTCAAACCATTCTTCGCCCAACTGACTAAAAATACCGCTGCCGCTTTTCAAATCGGCAATATCAACTATCGAACCAATATTGGCAGTATTGCCTGAACCTTGTTTGTCGCTGGCAATTTTCCATTTTTCCGCCGCAAAAAAGTCAAAGTCTTTGATAACCGAAGTTATAGATTTTAATTTTTTGACGGTCGTCACTTCACGTTCACCAACTTTTTTATCTGAACTATCATTTTCTTCTGTCAATTCTTCGACTTGATAAATATCAGTTTCAGGAAAGTCTTCGCTCGCCGATGTTCTCGAATAAATAACACCGAGGCAGTAATGCCCGAGGTATTGATTGTATGGGAATTGGATATTTTTATCTTTGTCGCGCTCCTTGAAATATGCCCCGTGGCTGCCCAGAGTAAAACCAGCGGTTTTATTATTTCGCCTAAAAGTCGTCTTAATATCGAGTGCGAATTTTAACTGTTCGTTCGCTTTATCTATGAATGTTATATCGGGATACCAATTTTGTTTTTCCGCAAAAATTATCTTATAGCCATTATCGGCGGCAAACTGTAATAACTGAGGAAAGATATGTATCTCAAGAATTTTAGAGATGATTTTCGTGTCAGCAGAAATTGTATAAATATTTTTGAATACATCAATAAAGCCTTTCACTGTCCAATCGCCTTTGTCAGTCGAAACATATTTTTCCAGTCTGTTAGCAAATTTGTCCAATTCTTTTTTGAAGTCAGATTTATATTTGTTCTTTTCAGCTAAATTCATAATTTGTAAACAAGGCAAGGACGAAAAATCCCAGGATAATTGAAAGTATATGCTAAAAAGGACGAAGCCGAAACTTCGTCCTTTAGCATTCTAAATTCAACCTTCAAAATTACTTTGAATGGCTTTTTACCTTATAGTTTTAGTCATTAGTGTCCGGTTATAAGTCTATTGGACTCAATTGTTTAGAAAATGTACTTTCCGAATTTTGCAAATGACACCCATGAAGTAGTTGATTTAATGGG
>JAYTCQ010000029.1:0-5944 GCA_043736395.1 Blastocatellia bacterium
AAGACAAAATTGAAGACAGCGAATGGTTAAGTGAATTAGTTAGAATATCACTGAATGAATTACCAGCACCAAAACCGAAAAAGAAAAAATGACAACAACGGCTATTTGCTGACTTTTACCGAAGATGAAAAGTAAGACAAACATAAAACTACCGCTGACAGACGTTGAAAAAGCAAATTTGAGAAAGAACAAAATCAAAATTGCAGACATTCTTGACTTTGCAACAGACGGATTAGAAGTATTGCTTAACGCTACAACCGAACGAGCAAAAGAAATTTATGCGTTAGCAGAATTTCAAACTGTTCCGTCAGTCGGAATAAAATTTGCCGAAGACCTTGTGTTTTTAGGTTACTATTCGCTAAACGAACTAAAAAAAGGATATTGGACAGACCCTTGCGTTGAAGACCAGCTCAGATTAGTAGTAAACTTTGCAAACACACACGAGACGAAAAAAACGTGGTGGGACTTTACGGAAGAACGAAAAAAGTTTCGTACTGAAAACGGCTATCCAAAAAGCAGACCTCAAAAATCGTGGGTTGAAATATTAGGATATGTACAGAAAGACAAAAACGACTAACCGCTAACATGGGGTTTTGTGCAAGCAGGGCTTGACGTTCAAACTTCGGCTGTTTGCATCGCTGTACTTTGGTTCGGGCTGGACAGAATTCTGTTGGGCTTTTAGTTGTTATCTTGTAGTTTTATTTCTTTATTGGGCTTCAGTTCCGGGCTGGACAATCAACAATGCCCTGCCTGCACAAAGCCCTGTTCGTTCTCCAAAAATCTGACACATCACACATACAAGGAAGCAGGATACCTTTCCTTCGGCATACCTACCTTCCGCGCCACGACAAAGATATTATCTCCTCTTAGTTCCGCCGAAAATTGTAACTCTTTCAATAACTCCAAAGTCGCCGGATTTGACTTAGCCCAGACGTCTTCGGTTTCTAACTCTACTACTGCAAACCCTGCCGCTTCTAAAAATGTTTTCACTGTCTCTGGTGTATGTTCGTGGTAGTGCTGTTCGGCGGCATCCTTCAAATTGTATTTCATCCACAAATATGGCGGGTAGCCGGTTAGTAATCCTTCGATGGCTCTGACGCTGGTGATGTTGGGGGTGGTTAGAAATAGTAGTCCGTCGTCAGCGAGTACGCGGTTGCTTTCCCAAAATAAATGCATCGGATCGCGGCTGAAATGTTCGAGCATTTCGCAGCAGATGATGGTTTGAAAAGTCTTGTCGGGGTACGGAAATGCTTCGGTTTCGGCATTGAAATACGTCGTCGTAAATGAATGTTCTTCGTTGCCTTTGATTTGTTTTGTGATACGCTTTTCGACGGTTCCTGAAATGGCTCCTTCCTTCCAATCGGCGCAAGCGATGTCGGTGTATCCGGCAAATTTCTTGATCGCTGGCGTGAAGAAAAAACAGCTGCCAAGTTCTAATAATTTTGCATTCGATTTTCGGGGTGGAGGAATCCGGTTGATCGTTGTCACGAAGCGGCGCAGGTGCGTTTCGGCGTAGGAAAGATGATCGGGATTTTTTTCGTCTACAAAGCTCAGAATGTAATCGGCGACTTCGCGGTCTTCTTTTGAGAATTTTTTCAGGCTCTCAATCGCTTCTTTTTTCCATTCGATAATTTTGAAGTAATGCGCTTTGGATTTTTCCGGGTTATCTTCAAAATGCCTATCAACATTAGCCTTTATGTCTTCGAGAGCGGGACGGCTGGCGGTGAGCGCATCAAATTTTTTCAGATGATCTTTGATCGCTTCTGAATTTTCAGGTTTCGCTTCGAGCAAAATCCGCATCGCGCGGCGCATTTGATCCAGGCGTTTTTCTGAGTGCTGCAACAACAAATCCGTCCGCGCAATCACATCATCGCCGATGCGTACCAAACGATCATCAACGTATTTTTCACGCGTAAACAGCCGTTCTTCAGTTCCCTTTTCGTAAGCGGAAATGCGGCGATCAAGATTCACTTCCTGATTGCCGAGGCGATCATCAATCCGGTTATCAAGACTGCGCGTACGTTGCTCGATGGTCGAAGCCAGCGTCGCGCCAAGCGTCGTATTTTGTACAGTTACATTCGTTTCAAGGGCCGAAAAACGCTCTTCAATTCGTTCGTCAACAACGGTTTCATATTTCGTTAACCGTTCGCCCAGTGTAGTCGTAAATTCTGTAAATTTTTCTTCGATGCGCGCCTGCAAAGTTTCAAATTTTTCTTCGATGCGCTGCTCAATCACATCCAATCGGCTTTCCAAATTTTGACGTGTCGCGATGATGTCATTACGCACATCGTCGGCTTTGTCATTCACTGCGTCCAGGCTTATTTCAAATTGAGTTTGAGCTGTTTCGACGGTATCTATCCGCTGTTCAATCTCTCCGAGGCGCGGTTCAGCGGCATCCAGTCTTGTTTCGGTTTCGCTGATTCGCGCATCGGTTTTTGTGTGATTATTCTCAACGTCGTCTAGCCTTTTTTCGGATGCATCTAAACGCGGCTCGGCTAAATCCAGGCGATGCTCAGCTTGATCCAAGCGCGGTTCTGCTTCATTCAGACGTAGCTCTACGCGGTCATGACGTTCGCCGTCAGTGTGGCGCAACTGTTTTTGATCTTCGAGGAAGAGGCGACGAAAATTATTGATGAAGACCTGAAGGTTGTTCATAATCTTAAACAGAAGACGCCCTTACTGCGTGCGGGCTTCTGCATTTTTTATTTATTCTTTTTCTTGACCCAGTCCTGAAAGACTTCGTCATAGACGGCTTGTGTTTCGCGGGCAGCGCGTTCCCACGAAAATAATTTCGAGCGTTCGAGTCCAGCTCGCCTGAAGTTTTGACGCTGCTCGCGATCATTTAATAAACTGGCTATCGCGCCGCTTAATTCACCAACGTCGTTGGGATTCACCATAATTCCGGCCTCTCCGATGACTTCCGGCAAGCTCGAAGTATTTGACGTAATCACTGCCGCGCCGCACGCCATTGCTTCCAGCGGAGGCAGCCCGAAACCTTCATATAAGGAAGGATAGACAAACGCTTCACACGCTGAATAGAGCGCTGGCAAATCTTCATCATCCACGTATCCGGTGAATTTCACCATTCGCTGCAATCTCAATTCTGCCACCTGCTCAAAAACTTCTTCATCCAACCAACCGCGTCCACCGCACAAGACCAATTGCGGACGATGATCCGTGTGCTTCAATAATTCGTTATATGCCTGAATCAGTTTAATTAAATTTTTTCGCGGTTCAATGGTTCCGGTGTAAAGCAAATAGGGTCGCTGGACGCCGTGCTTTTCCAGAACATCCTGACAATCTTCGAGCTGAAGCGGCTTCATTTTTTCGCGAGCTGCTTCGTGGACGACTCTGATTTTGTCGTCTTTAATTCGTAAATGTTTTTTGATTTCGTCGCGGGTGGCTTCACTAGGAGCGATCAACATATCGGCACGCTTCGCCATGATCGGAATCCGCCGTTTGCCGCGCTGGACGTTCTTTGATTCGTGCGTCAGGCTTTGTGAATACAACGATAAATCATGAACGGTGACGACTGTCGGGCAAGGTGCAAAAACGGGGACGCAGTAATTTGTGCCGTGAAATAAATCCACCGGAGAGATATTCAGCAATGCAGGTAGTCCCATCAGCCACCACTTGCGAAAAGCGGGACGCACGGGAGTAAATCGTTTTGATAAATTTTCAAATCGAGTCTGATCGAAATTGAAATCAAAGGGAGAAATCAATTCGTATTGGTGATCGTGGTGGGTGCGGGCTAACCATTCAGCCAGTGCGTCGGTGTAATGTCCGACGCCTGTTTTAGCCGCCACAAGGGGAATCGCATCTATGGCTACTCGCATTTATTAAAAGTCCGACAAGCTGATCTCAATTCTCAACTCTCCGAATTCCTTTCCGTTCAGCATCAAACACTGGCAAGCTCAAAGATTTTTCAAATCGGATTCTCAGGATTGTCCCGGTATCTAACCGTAAATCACCGCCTTTGGTCATCAGGACTCCGGCCACAGCGCCTGCTCCGGCGCCAATAATCGCACCGCCGATGCCGCCGAAAATTCCGCCTAATGACCCCATTCCAGCGCCCACTCCGGCGTTACGTGCGGTACGCCCACCTGAACGTCCGCCCTGAACTTTGCCTTCACTATCCTTGGCGCGATATTTTTCGTCATTGGAATAATCATCAACGGCCAGCACTGTCACGGAAACTTTTTCAGAGCCGTAAGGCATCAGCATCGTACTGAAAGTCAATTTTAAGGAAGAATTTTTTTGGCCTTTTTTGGCGCGCATCACTTCACTCACTCGTCCAAAAAATGGAGCGCCTTTGGCGATCAGAACCTGCCCATCGTCCGTACGAACATCTTCGAAAAGGACGGCGTTCACTTCATCGCCAACTTCACTAATTTTGGTGCTGACAGGCGTTTGCAAAGATAATTTTGCCAAAGCACCTTCAGGTAGAATGATTGAATTTTTATCGGTAGATAGCTTTTCGGATTTGTCCGCTTCTGCGGTTTGCGCTGCCAGAGATAAACTGAATAAAGCTATCAAAAAAAGACTCAAAAGCTGTTTCATAAACAATCTCCATAAAGCTTCGAAGAAGGGACAACGAAGTTGTAATAATTAACGATGATGCTCAACGCTTAATATCGCTTTTCATCACGTCGCGAATTTCGGTGTCAAAGCCGCGTGAACGATCACGATTGGCTTCCTGCAATTCACTCGCGCCAGTGGCTCTGCGCAACAAACGCACAGCTCCATCACGCGATTTTTTAATTTCTCGCCGCCCGTCTTCGAGCAAAATCTCAATGGCTTGACCGCCCTCAAGCATCCGAACGATTTCGCCGTAGCTAACGCCTGAGCCGGTCGCGTAAGAGACTTCATCTCCGATACGATATTCTGTCGGTGGTTTTTTATTGTTGCTGGCTACCATAAAGAGAACTCCAGGAAGTGGGTTGGATGAAGTGTTGATTGTAGTGGTTGCCCGTCAAAGTTTCAATCTACATCTACGTTCAGTTCTTCCATCAGGTCATCGCCCGCGCTTTTCGGGATGCGGTAATACCACCAATTTTCTTTGCTACTCCAACCTTCTTCTTCTGCCACTTCATCGCTCCACAAACATTCTTCAATTTTTTTGGTGAGTGATTTCATCTGCTCATCGGCTTCACTGATGCGGTGATCGAATTTTGTTTTATCCGCTGCGGGAGCGACCGCCAACGCGTCGTGCAAAAGCTGGCGCGAATCGAGATCGTTCAGGAAATCATCGAGACCCAATTGATATTCATCAGCAACGGCTTCGACGACGCCTTCCCACGTGTCAACCAAACCGGCTAATCCGTCTTTGACGATGTGATCGCCACATCCTTTATCTTTTAAAAATTCAGTTACTGGATCGCTCATAAAATTTTTCGGAGGCGCAAACGAGACGCTTACGTTGTATGCTTTTAATGCTCTTTATTGATTTGTCTTTTAAAATATCGCTCGCCATCATTCGGCTTAAAACACGTGCGAAGGGTTAAGTCTTTATCAAAAGCGATAAAAATTCCAGTCGAACGATCAAAGCGGCTGTCTGTGCCGTCACCGCGTGATAATTCGAGAATATCGCCGCCTATCGGAGCATCTCGCAAGGTCTGCGCCAGCAGCAAATATTCATCCTGCGAAATTGATCCGAATTCGCGCCCATGCTTTTTAAAATGATCATCGAATTTTCTGCGCGTTCGGAATCCAATTTTTGGATTCACAGGCTCGCCTTGCGCCTTGGCAGCTTTTTGCGCAGTTAGATCAGCTTTCGGCAAATCATCCGGAGTTATAACTTTGGCACGACACGCCGGAATGAATAAGATGACAGCTAAAATTAACCCGACACTAAACTTTGAAAAATTATGCATCACCATTCCGCTCCTCAAAAATGATCGTCTTTATAGCAGATTGCAGATGAGTGCGACCTGTAGGGTAGGTT
>JAYTCQ010000030.1:0-4921 GCA_043736395.1 Blastocatellia bacterium
CTGCCACCCGCTACCGCAGGTGGTACTGACATAAAAAACACTTTGGAGTCACTTTCATGAACGACCTAATTTCTTACACTACTGACGGAGACCTCGGAATTATCACTGTCAACAATCCACCTGTTAATGCGCTCAGTCCGGGCGTCCCTGAAGGCATCGCTGCCGCCGTCGCAGAGATTGAAAAAGACGAAAATATTAAGGCTGGAATTTTGATCGGTGGCGGCAGAACTTTTATCGCCGGAGCAGACATTAAAGAATTTGGAAAAATTACTTCTGGCGAGAAAAAAGAAGGTTTGACGCTCACTGAGGCATTGATTCCGATTGAAAATTGCTCGAAGCCTTTAATTGCAGCTATTCACGGCACCGCCTTTGGTGGCGGACTTGAAGTGGCGATGGCTTTTCATTACCGCGTTGCCGTAGCATCAGCGCAGGTTGGTCAGCCGGAAGTGAAACTTGGCATTATCCCCGGAGCCGCCGGAACGCAACGTCTGCCGCGTCTGGCGGGAGTCGCCAAAGCTGTTCAAATGTGCGCCGATGGAAATCCGATCAAAGCCAGTGATGCCCTGGCCGCAGGCATCGTGGATAAAATTGTTGACGGAGATTTGCTGGAAGGCGCAAAGGCTTTTGCACGAGAATTAATTGCGAACGGAACCGCTCCAGTGAGAACGCGTGACCGCAATGATAAGCTCGGAGATGAGGCTACGAACGCCCCTATTTTCGCCTATGCCAGAGCACAAGCTGCAAAAGCTGCGCGTGGCATGCTGGCTCCGATGGCGGCGATTGATGCCGTTGAAGCCGCGACGAAATTGCCTTTTGACGAAGGCTGCGCACGCGAAAAAGAACTCTTCAATAAATGCCTATTTTCCGATCAATCCAAGTCAATGATCCACGCCTTTTTCGGCGAGCGCGAAGTCGCAAAAATTCCTGACATTCCGAAAGATACGCCGTTGATTCCGACCAATAAAGCCGCAGTCATTGGGGCTGGAACGATGGGCGGTGGCATTACGATGAATTTCGTCAATGTCGGAATTCCTGTCACGATTAAGGAAACCACGCAGGAAGCACTGGATCGCGGGATGGCGACGATTGCAAAAAATTATTCGAATTCTGTCAAGAAAGGTCGCTTCTCACAGGAAGTGATGGATCAGCGAATGGCGTTGATTACACCCACGCTCAGCTACGAAGGATTCGCGGACGCTGATATTGTTGTCGAAGCTGTATTCGAAAATATGGCTTTGAAAAAAGAGACGTTTGCGGCGCTTGATAAAATTTGTAAGCAGGGAGCAATTCTCGCATCGAATACTTCAACTCTTGATATTGATGAAATCGCTTCCGCGACAACACGTCCTGAATTTGTAGTCGGTACGCATTTCTTTTCTCCCGCGAACGTGATGCGTTTGCTGGAAATTGTTCGCGGTAAAAATACGAATAAATCTGTTCTCGCGACCGCGATGGATTTAGCGAAAAAGATCAAAAAGGTTGGTGTTTTAGTCGGGAATTGTTACGGATTCGTCGGCAATCGAATGATTCATCCGTACGGACGCGAAGCCGTTTTCTTAGTCGAAGAAGGCGCGAAACCCCAGGACGTTGATGCCGCGTTATATGAATTCGGGATGGCGATGGGGCCGCTCGCGATGGGCGATTTAGCCGGACTCGATGTTGGCTGGCGCATCCGCAAAGAGCACGCGCATCTCAGAGTCGAAGGAGTCCGTCACGCGATGGTTGGCGATGAATTAGCCGAACGCGGACGCTACGGTCAGAAGACTGGCAAGGGCTGGTACGTCTACGATGAAAATCGTAAACCTTCACCTGATCCTGAAGTGGATACGCTTATCGAGGAACTTTCCGCCAAAGCCGGAATTCAGCGTCGCGAAATTTCCAAAGAAGAAATTATTGATCGTACGATTTATGCTTTGGTCAATGAAGGTGCCAAAATTCTCGAAGAGGGCATCGCGCTTCGGGCCGTAGACATTGATATTATTTATCTGAATGGTTATGGCTTTCCAGCTTGGCGCGGCGGCCCAATGTGGTACGCGAATACGGTCGGGCTGAAAAAAGTGTACGACCGCATCTGCGAATTTCACGCGCAGCACGGCGATTTATGGGCACCTGCACCACTCCTGAAAAAATTGGCAGAAGAAGGAAAGAATTTTGATGATTTCGATAAAGGAAAAGCGAAAACAGCTTAACTTTAGAATCACAGATTTTATGAAACACGAAGCTTTCGGAAAAAATTAGACAGGATTCACAAGATTGACAAGATCAATCAAAATAATCCTGTTCATCTTGTGAATCCTGTCTAAAACTCTGTGCTCTCCGTGTTCTCCGTGGTTTGCTTTCCAATGTCTGAAGAAATTACAAACGACTTTGACAAACTGATTACCGATTCGCCCTTCGCAAAATTGATGGCGGTCGAAGTCATCGAAAAAACGAAAGGGCATGTGCGACTACGATTGCCCTTCGCTGAACATTTTATGCAGGCGCTCGGACGCATTCACGGCGGTGTTATTTTCTCGCTCGCCGATCATGCTTCGGGATGGGCTGCCGTGACGACGCTCACGAAAAAGCAGCGTGTCGCAACGCTTGAAATGAAAATTAATTACATCGGAGCTGTGACAAACGAAGCTTGTATTGCCGAAGCAAAGGTTGTGCATTCCGGCAGAACCAGCATCGTTGTTGAGTCTGATGTCAAAACCGAATCCGGACGGCTGGTTGCTAAAACTTTGGCAACTTTCGCCGTTCTTAACCCAAAGGAAGACGAATGAGAGAAGCTGTCATCGTAGAAAGTCAACGCACTGCGTTAACGAAATCCTATCGCGGGTCATTCAACATGACCCATCCTGTAGATATGGTCGGACACGCAATTAAATCCGTCCTGGCAAAAGTCCCGAATCTTTCACCGGATGAAATCGAAGACGTAGTGATGGGCTGTGGTCAACCTCACGGAGCGCAGGGAAATAATATTGCTCGCGTCGGAGCCATGTGCGCCGGATTGCCTGTCTCTGTCGGCGGCATTTCGATTAATCGTTTTTGCTCTTCTGGATTGCAAGCTGTCGCAATGGCTGCGCATCAGGTCATTGTCGAAGGTGCAGACGCTTCCATCGGCGGCGGCGTCGAAAGCATCACTATGATGAAGCGCGACGGCGATCCGCATCCTGGAGTGCTGGCAAGTCACCCTGGCATTTATATGGCAATGGGAGATACAGCAGAGGTGGTTGCGAAACGCTACAACGTCAGCCGTCAGGTGCAGGACGAATATTCATTGATTAGTCAACAACGAACTGCTCGCGCTCAGGCCGAGGGATTTTTCAAAGATGAGATTTCCCCATTGCAAGTAACACGCGGAATTCTCGATAGAGCTACCGGACAAATTGCCAGTACCGAAGAATATTTAGCGGACAAAGATGAATGCAATCGCGCTGATACAACGCTCGAAGGCTTGCTGAGCCTGAAGCCGGTTTTCGATAAAGAAAGCGGTTTAGGAAGTGTGACAGCAGGGAATTCTTCACAACTTTCTGATGGTGCTTCCGCGACTTTGGTGATGTCACGTGAACGCGCCGAAGCCCTTGGAATCAAGCCAAAATTGATTTTTAGAGGATTCGTTACTGCTGGCTGCGAACCTGATGAAATGGGCATCGGCCCGATTTACGCCATCCCGAAATTGCTCAAACGTCATGGCTTGACTGTCAACGATATTGACCTTTGGGAATTGAACGAAGCCTTCGCTGTTCAAGTGATTTACAGCCGGGATTTTCTGGGGATTGATCCCGAAAAAATGAACGTCAACGGTGGTTCAATTGCGATTGGACATCCGTTTGGCATGACCGGTTCGCGAATGGTTGGAACGCTCGCTAATCAAATGCTGCAACGCAAAGCCAAATACGGCGTCGTGACAATGTGCGTCGGCGGCGGTCAGGGCGCGGCTGGATTGTTTGAGGCTTGCTTGTAGGCTGGGAGCGCCAGCATTCAGCTGGCCGCGTTTGCCAGCGAAGCGAGGCAAACGCGCCGTGGCGAGCAAAGCACACTAAAGATCAACGAAATCTCTCGCCACGGCACGCGAGCGGCGTTTCACGCGTTCGCGAGGCCAGCAGGATGCTGGCGCTCCCAGTGGTCGCTCCCACGTGCTCACTAAGCAATTGAGCTGCTTGTGCTTCCAGTCCATTTCCAATCTGAAATCTCTAGGGGATCAACTCCGTAAATCGCTACATACTCGCGGTGATTGCGAAGTTTTTCTTCGTATTTTCGAATCAGGTCTTCAGCACGGGCAGCGACTTGCGGGTATGATTTCGCCATTCTCTGCGCCGTCTGAATCACAATGTGGTAACGGCTTGTACGATTACGTATCATCATATCAAAAGG
Source organism: Blastocatellia bacterium (assembly GCA_043736395.1). GTDB lineage: Bacteria > Acidobacteriota > Blastocatellia > RBC074 > RBC074 > JAFDVL01. Next base: position 4,360 of record JAYTCQ010000030.1, read on the forward strand.
CGTCGTCGTTGAACCTTCTTCCCGGTAACCATTGATGGAAAATCGATCATTTCCCGGTCGCTCCCAGACCAACTGTTTGATCGCAGCAGTGTACCCGTGAAAATTAAATATCACCGGACAACCCAACGGAAAGAGACGCTGAAAGCGGTCTTCCGACAGGCCGTGAGGATATTTCTGCGGAATCCCCAGCGTCATCAAATCGGTTACATTCACAACCCGTAAACGCCAGGCGGGCATTTCTTCACTCAGAATCTGAGCGGCTGCCATTACTTCCTGCGTTAGATTGTCACCGCAGGCTGCCAGCACAATCTCTGGGTCTTCTCCATCGTTCGAGCTGGCCCATCGCCACGTGGAAGCGCCTACCCGGCAATGCTCAATCGCTTCTTCCATCGTCAGCCATTGCGGCATCTGTTGTTTCCCGGCGATGACGAGGTTGATGTAATTAGTCGAACGTAAACAATGATCCATCGTCGAGAGCAGGCAGTTTGCATCAGGCGGCAAATAGATGCGATATGTGTGACCTTTCTTGGTCAGCAAATTGTTAATGAAGCCAGGGCCTTGA
>JAYTCQ010000031.1:0-57791 GCA_043736395.1 Blastocatellia bacterium
TCTATTTTTCCAACGACGACCATGCTCCGAATTGAAGACGCTCTCAAAATAATTCTGGATCACACGCCCGCACTATCGAATAACATCGAAGAAATTCCGTTGTCTGATGCGCTGGGGCGGACGCTGCGGCAAAACATCATTTCTGATCTGGATATGCCTCCGTTTGATCGGGCGCGGATGGACGGATACGCTGTTCGTTCGGTCGATATTTCCAAAGCCGCACCGAAAAACCCTGCAAAATTGAAGGAAATCGGAGAATCTGTCGCTGGGCGTGCGTTTCAAGGGTTTGTCGGATTCAGTGAAGCGGTCAGGATTATGACCGGCGCTCCTGTGCCAGCCGGAGCCGATTCCGTCCAGAAAATTGAAGTCATCAATGCCCACGATGGAATTGTCGAAATTTTTGAAGCGACGAAACCGCATCAAAATATTACAGCTCGCGGCGTCGAAGCGAAATCCGGAAATGTGATGATAAAAGCTGGAGAAATTATCACTCCAGCGGCGGCGGCGGTTCTCGCTACGTTTGGTTACGCAATGGTCGAAGTGGCGATGCGACCAAAAATTGTCGTGCTGTCCACCGGCGATGAATTGGTTGAAGTCTGGGAAAAACCGCAACCGGCGCAAATTCGTAATTCAAATACATTTTCACTGGTGGGTTACGCGGAGGCTGCCGGGGGAGAAGTATTGAGCGCGGGAATTGTACGCGACGATTTCAATGAAACCAAACAAAGCATTGCCGAAGCCGCAATGATGGCGGATGTCGTAATGCTTTCGGGCGGCGTTTCGATGGGCGATTACGATTTGGTCAAGCCCGCGCTGTTAGAACTCGGGGCAGAAATTTTCGTCGAAAAAGTAGCGATGCATCCGGGGAAACCTACGGTATTTGCGAAGCTCGGCGAGACTTTAATTTTTGGATTGCCGGGGAATCCTCTTTCTGTCGCTGTTTCATTTCATCTCTTTGCGCGTCCGGCATTACTAAAAATGCAGGGCGCAAATGAAATTCATCTGCCGCGTGTTTGGGCGAAGGCGGCGAGTAAAGTCAAAGGCGCCCCGCCTCGCCGTTCGCATCAACCTGCACGATTAGTCATTAAAGACGGAGTCGCCGAAGCCGAACCATTGAAATGGGCTGGCTCTTCCGATGTCGTGGCGTTTATGCAAGCGGATGCTTTGATTGTGGTACCAGAAGAGTTAAGCGGGTATGAAGCAGGCGAGTTGGTTGAGGTTATTTTGTTGAAATAAATAACCACGAAAAGCACAAAAGGCTCAAAAATTAGTAAGCGTTTTGTGCCTTCTGTGCTTTTTGTGGTGTGAAAATTATGGGGAAGAATTTATCTCACGTTGATGAAGAAGGCCGCATTACAATGGTGGATGTGAGCGCGAAATCTTTCACGACGCGCACAGCTGAAGCCAGTGGATTTGTGGCAATGTCTCCTGCCACAATTGCTGCGATTCGTGAACGCCGTACACCGAAAGGTGATCCGCTGGAAACTGCGCGCTTAGCCGGAATTATGGGCGCGAAACGCACAGCAGAATTGATTCCGCTGTGTCATTCATTGGCTCTCGCGCACTGTGATGTGCAAATTGAATTGACCGAAGACGGCGCAAAAATTACGGCTTCAGCGACAACGAGCGCACAGACCGGAGTCGAGATGGAAGCGTTAACGGCAGTGTCCATCGCGGCTCTCACGCTTTACGATATGTGCAAAGCCATTGATAAAAAGATGGTGCTCGGTGAAATTCGACTAGAGCGAAAAATCGGCGGGAAGTCGGGGGAATGGAGAAGAGGGGAAAAGAAAGTGATGAGTAGAAAGTGATGAGTGATGAGTGTCTTTTAACTCATTACTTTCTACTCATCACTCATCACTTTTTACCCCCTTATTTTCTCGTAGAGAGAGCAATTTCCAACGCTCTGGCCGCGATGTCGCGGGTACGCGTACTCCATCCCATTTCGTCACGGTTTTGTTCGTAGTCGCGCAGCACGCGATCTTTCATTCGTTCAATAAAGGCTTCCTGATCGGGAGCGTCATTGATGGCGTCATCAACTTCACGAAAAGCGTTGTTGATCGTGATGACCCAGTTGGAAGCAGTATATTCCGGTGTTCCCGGGTCGTGGGTGAATTTAGCAGTGGGCATTAATGAATCTCTCCTGAAAAAGGTGTTAGCTGTTAGCATTTAGCTATTAGCCAGAAAGGATTGGCTAACGCCTAATCGCTCAATAAAGTCTTCGCCATTTCGGCGTAAATATCTACCGCGTTTTTCAAATCTTCTTTCGCAATATATTCGTGCGGCGTATGCGCGTCGTGAATGGAGCCGGGACCATATAATAAAGGCTTTCCCCAGTTTGTTAAGCAGGGAATGTCGGTGGCAAAGCGCATCACTTCGGCAGGTACGTTGTCACCAATTGTATGACAATGAACAGGCACGATGGAAAATCCGCGTTTGACTTCAGCGCGGTTGCCGATGCGTTCGCAAATTAATTTGAATAATTCATCCGGGTGCGTGACCGTGCGGAACATTAATTCTGAAGAAGCGTGGTCAGGGACGACATTCGCTTTGCGTCCGCCGGAGATGGTTCCGATGTTGTAGGTCGTAGCCCCAAGCAACGGATCAGAAGGCCAATCCGCGTTGCGAATTTCATTTAAAATATCCAACAATTTTTCAATCGCAGAAACTCCCAGCTCAGGATACGCCGCGTGCGCTGTTCTGCCACTGGTTTCAATCACCAATCGGAGCGCGCCTTTCGTCGCAATCGCCTGTTTACTTTCAGTGGGCTCGCCGTTGATGAGAAATTTATTTTGGTTTGGTAAATTGTTGGCTACGATTGCGCCGTCGCTGCCGTCTTCTTCGCCGACGACGTAGAGCATCCCGAAATTTGTGTGGCCTTCATCGCGGAGTTTTTGCGCCGCGAAAACCTGCGCTGCGATCACGCCTTTGGCATCGCACGCTCCGCGTCCATAAATATTTTTGTCATCTTCGCGAAAGTTGATGTACGGCGGAACCGTATCCATGTGCGAAGAAAAAGTCACCTTTGGTTCACCGAGTTTGGCGTACACATTAAAGCGTCCTTCACTGACGGATTGCGTCTCAACAGCGAATCCCTGATCGGTTAAATAATCGCGCAGCCAACGCCCCGCGCCGCCTTCGTTCCAGGTGGTGGATTCGACTTCAATGATTTCGCGTGTGAATTGAAAAATGTCCATAAATTTATTGGCAGTGCAGAATGAGGATTATAGTTGGGTGATGGAGAAAGGACAAATACATAAATATCTCATGCGAAAAAGTTTTACTTGGCGGAGCATTTGAAACAAGCTAAGATGGCTACACCTCGTCACATTCTGAACATCCCGCCAAATAATTTCACACGATTTCCCGGAGACACCAATGAAAAATATTACTTTGACGGCTGCTATTTTAAGTTTGAGCATTTCTGTTTTTGCGCAGGACGTAATGCAACCTGCGACTCCTAAAAAGCCGATTCCACAAATGACGGATGATGATTTGACGCCTGCTGCAAAACCGGCACCGAAAGAAAATTCGAAAGTGGAAAAAGGGAACACAACGCGCCAGCAAGTAAATGTTGCCATTCCTGAAAATGAAGTTGAATCGGCAAGCGTTGAAAACGCTGATCCGATGGAAATAGTCAAGGAGTCACTTCGCAAATTATCATTGATAAATTCATTTAGAGTACAAATGAAAATGACTGAAATGGGTGCAGGTGAACACAATTTATTTATTGGTGAAGTACAAAATCCTGATCGAGTTTATATCAATGCCGGATCGACAGAGGAATTACAGATTGGTTCAAAATTCTGGAAAAAGGAAGGAGCGAGTCGCTGGAATATCAATGATGGCAACAATAAGATGAGCTTTCGAGACTTGCTCAAGAGTATGTTCAATGATTTAGAGAATTCGACTATCTCAAAAAGTGATGAAAAGCTTGGAAAAGTAGCGGTGACAGTTTTTGTATTTACGTCATCAGAAAAAATTGGTGTAGGGTTTCCTTTTACCAAAATTTGGATTGGGAAGAATGATGGAATACCTCATATTTTTGAGACAGGCAATACTTCTGGCGGAATGAGAACGCTGTGTCAATTCTACGATTTCAATGCGCCGATCAAAATCAATCCGCCGAAAATGTAGAAGGCGATTAGCAGTGCTACCAAATTACATTCACTGCGTAATTGGAAAACTGTGAATCCCTGCTCAACAGCGCAAAATCATCAGTCATTGCTTGTGAAGTTAACGTTCGGTCAAAAGGGTCTTTGTGATGAAATGGCAATTGGCTCAGGTTGTAGATGTGCTGTGGAGAAATCGAAATCAGGCGAATCTCGTTCACTTGAAGCTGTTCATCAATTACAGTTGATAGCTTATTTTCCAGCTTGAGTTTGCCAATCTGGATTTTAATCTGCATCTCCCAAACACTGGCGAGACTCAGAAAAATATGGTTTGTTTTATCTAAAATTGTGGAAAGTGCTTTTTCTGAAAATGCCGAACGATTGTCCTCAATCGAGTAAATAAAACAGTGAGTATCCAAAATTATATTCATACGCGTCCGCCCCAAAACTCATCCGGCAACTCGTCGTCAAAATCCTCACTGACCCAAACTTTTCCCTTTTGTAATCCAAGAATCCGTTGATTGCTTTGTGGTGTAGGCTCCTCAACTTTTTCTCCCAATTTATTGAAAAGCGCAATCAGTAATGCTTTTTGCTTTGGAAGTGAAAGTTTTTGGAATTCTGTCTCGACTAAATTTAATAATACATCTGTTTCAGCCTGCATAATTACCTCCTGATTTATGATGCAATATCATACCAGTTATATCTTAGGCGGCGGCACAAAAATCTTCAAATCTTCACTCGTCATCAATTTCGTAGCGTAAATAATTTGCCCAGTATGTTGTTGGAAATGTCCGACGACTTGGTAAATGGCATCAAGGATGGAGACCGTTGCATGTTGCGGCGTGATGCGTTCAATTAATCTTTCAGGCGTGACGGATTCGATGACGGCGAGGTTATGATTGACGGTTTTGTGGAGCAATTCGAGTAGCGCGGTTTTATCCATGTTTCCACGCGCGGAAAATTCTTCGTCGCGGACGCGAATATCTTTTTCTCCGCCGAAGCCTGCGCCGATCCATTGCTGCATATTGCCGGAGAGGTGCAGGATTAAATTTCCCATCGCGTTTTCATTTTCGCTGCTGCGCTGCCAGATTTGTTCTTCGCTGAGCTTGGCAAAGCAACGCTCAATGATGTCCGTCATTTGCTTTAGTTTATTGACGGAATGGGAAACGAATAATGAAGTGATTTCTGTGTTCATAATTTATGGATGGAGTACAAGCTTCAGCTTGGCTTTACAGTGGCGAGAAGTACTACCATGCTGAAACTTGTACTCCATGCCTCGTTATCTTAAAAAATCTTCCAACTGCACGGAAGCTTCGGTTTTTTCGTCGCGGTATTTGATGATGATCGGCGTATACACCGACAGCCCCATATCTTTCGCGGGACCAACATTGATTGCGCGTGAACCTGCGACGACAACGGCTCCGGCGGGGATTTCTAACGGTTTATCTTCGGTGCGGCGATAGACTTCTCCGCGTATGGCATCGTACACGGGTGTACCTCCGGTCAGGATTACACCCGAAGCCAAAATCGTTTTTTCGCGGACAATGGTTCCTTCGTAGACACCACAATTTCCACCGACTAATACTTCGTCTTCAATGATGACGGGAAGTGCGCCGACGGGTTCGAGTACGCCTCCGATTTGCGCGGCGGCGGAGATGTGACAACGCTTTCCGACTTGGGCACAACTGCCGATTAAAGCGTGCGAATCCACCATCGTACCGTCGTCTACAAATGCGCCAACGTTGATGTAGGCGGGCGGCATAATCGTCACGCCTTTGCCGAGAAATGCGCCGTCGCGCACGGAGGAACCGCCAGGGACAATGCGTACGCCGTCGGTCACTCCGATTTGTTTGAGCGGATAAGTTTCTTTATCGAAGAAACGAAAATTGTCGTTGATGGAGCAATCAACAATTCCACCTAAGCGAAAGCCGAGGAGGATGCCGCGTTTGACCCAAGTGTGAACCGTCCAGGTGCCGGATTCATCGCGGCTTGCGGCACGGACTTCACCGCGATTTAAGGCAGCTTTGAATTCGGTGAAGGCGGCGAGCGCAGCGGGTTTATGTTCAGATAAAAGTTGGTCTACGGGAAAAGAAAAATATTGTTCGATTTGTGATTGGAGTTCTGTATTCATAGCGGCGAAATTGTACACGCCGCGTATTGATCTGCAAAATGCAGAAGCCCGCACGTAGTAAGGGCACCAGTTGAGCACTCGAACTTTTGTTAATTCTTTACCGATTTATTTATTATGTAAAGGCGCCCTTACTGCGTGCGGGCTTCTGCATTATTTTGATTTTTGAATTTGATCGAGCAATCGTTTGGCGTGATTGCGGGCGATGAGGGGGACGCTTTCGTCCTGTTTGATGTCGTTCAGGATTGGCGTGAAGCGTTCAGGATCGGCAATGTTTTTCGACTTCATTTCACTCTCAAGGTAGCGCAATTGCGCAGGTGTCGAAATCGGATCATTCTGCCGGATAGATTCAATTTCAAAGACTCGATTTTCCTGCGTCGCCAAATTGCGGAAAATATTTGCGAGGCGATTCATCGCTACATTTTCAGTGTAATTAAAAATTACTTTGCGATGCTTGCCGGATTTGGCAATGTCTATCGTGATGGTTCCGAGGTGTGAAAAATCTTTTTTATGCTGATAATTTTCATTGCTTTCGAAGTAGCTGACTTCGGTCAGGATCGAATTAATTTGCTCAAGAACTGTTGAGGAGACTTCGATTTTATTGACCATCTCGTCAAGTTCTTTTTTCTTGAATTTAAATTCACCTTTGCCCGCTGCATCGAAGCTGATTTCGATGTGTGGTGTCGTAAATTTTTCGTTGTCGAAGTGGTAGGAATATTTGGTCTGGGAGGAGTCTTCTTTGTGATCTCCGTTGATCTGAATTTGTGTTTGGGCGTGAAGGGAAAGTGTTAGCGAAAGAATAAAAAAAATCGAAAGTAATAATTTCATTTCTGGATCAAAGGTACTGCTTTAATAATTTACTGGTTAGGAAACAAATCATCCACCGCCATGCGCCAACCCGGCACGGCAGGTTCAGCTTCGGCAATTTCCCCACGACGGTAAATCGTAGGATTTTCAGGCTCGCTGGCACGATACACTCTGACAACATCTTCGCTGAGCAAATCTACATCCCAGATAACTAAAGTTCCAGCAGCGAAATAATCATCGCGCTTAGCGGACATCTCACGCTCGGCTTGTGGGCCGTAATCACCTTCACTGCGAACTTCGACGGCGAAACGCGGAGAGCCTTCAATGAATTTCATTCCTGCGCTTTGCTGAATAATAAAGGCGGCATCAGGACTAAATGATTTTCGATGCGGCAAATTCACCCGAAACCCTTTGTTGTCGCCGACGGCGCGACCTGTACCGCTTTTTTTTGCGTGTTGATGTAGCGATACAAAAATTTCATCTCCGGCAGTGCCGGGATCATCTCCTGTTGGGGGCATAAGGATAATCTCACCGTTCACCAATTCGGCTTTTTGCTTTACTAAATAAAGGTCTTCAATTGTAGCTTCCTGCAAAGCAATCATATTGATTCCTGACACGCTGAACATTAATTACTGGCCACTGATTTCGCCTTCGGATCGAATTTTTGCTCAATGAATTTCTGCGCGACTGCCTGCGCATTATCATAATTGCTGCCGTTACTGATCGCTTTGTTGTATTCCGTCAAAGCGCGTTCGCGTTGATCAATCGCATCCCACGCATTGCCGCGATAGATGTAGCTCCAGACTTCAATCCAGTCAGGTCGAACGTTACCGTTCAAAGCCTGATCGAATGAATCCAGCGCCTTTTGATAATTACGTTGCGCCATACAAAGCAAGCCCAAATTGTACCAGGCCCACGAATTGCCGCGATTTAACTTGATAGCGGCGTTCAGCTGTTGTTCGGCTTCCATGTATTCCATTTCGCGGATGTGTTCGATGCCGCGCCGCACGACTACGGCCTGACGGAGTTCATCGGAACTACGCATGATTTTAGAATCAGGATCAATGATGATGTCTATAGGTTTGCTTTTGGTTTGCACGTCAAAATCTGCGGAAGTGCCTTTCAGAACCAGGGTCTGACGTTCGGCGCCAGCTTCGGTTTTGACGATCACGTCGATGGGCATTTCAAAGGCTTCAATATTTTGACGAACCGTGCCGGGAACTCTGAAGCCTTCTTTATTGCGCAGCATGCGCCAATCAGCCGTGAATTCAGGGACTCCGGTTGAATCTACCCATTGTCCAAAGAACGAACGCATGTTACGTCCAAGTGCTTTGGAGGCAATCGTCTCAAAATCGTCTACGCTGACATTTTTGGTGGCATATTGCGCGTAATAGGATTTTAAAAACGGATCGAACTTATCTTCGCCGACGAGCTGACGCATCATATTGAAAACGACGGCGCCTTTATAATAAATCACGGAACGGAACGCCGCGCTTTGATCGTCCAATTGTTTAGGAGCGTTGCGAATCGAAGCTGCCTGTTCAAAGGCCAAAGCTTTTTCAAGTTCCGCCTGCATAGCCTGTTGGAACTGGGATTCGTTATTGTTGTCGCGGATATAAAGCAATCCGCTGAATTGCGCGAGTCCCTGCATTAGCCACGCATCATCAAACGATTTGATGCCGACCGTTTGTCCCCACCATTGGTAGGCTGTTTCGCGGGCCAGTAATTCTTCATTGCCCTGAGCGAATGCTTTGGAATTCAGGAACATGATGCCTGCGCCGGAATATGATTCCAGCGTTTCATCGTCAACTTCGGCGACAATTAATTTGTTGCCATAAGCGTAGCTGCCAAACTTCGAGGAATAATATTCCAGATGCTTTCCGACGACAGATGCAACACGATCCGCTGATTTTTCGTCTCCGACTTTAGCGTAGACTTCGACGTTTAATCCACCGAATCCATAAGGCTTGGAGATGTACTGCGAGATCGCAAAATTTCCGGGTAATCCGGGCTTCGTACTGGTGAAAGTGTAAGCAGTTTTGGTTCCACTAGGAATTCCGACGACGGGCTGTTCGCTGTATCCAACGGCACTCAATCCTTTCGGAACGGTTAACGTAATTTGAGAGGTTGAGCGGTCAGCGGCGTATTCATGAAAAGGGAACCAGCGTGCGGCGTAAAATAAATAGGAACCGGAATTTCCGACGAACGCGAGACGGGCATTTTGCAGCGGACCGCCCTGCGAAGATTCGAGCGCGCCTTCGTATTCAAAGACAATTGTGACAGAAGATTTCGCTGCCATCATTCCGCCCAAATCTACGCGGACGTTCATGTTTTCGCGGTTATCCTGCACGAATTGCAAATTGCTGGAAGGTGGAGCCACAGGTGCAGGCTTGATCGCCGCCGCGCTGGTGACTGGTGCTGCGGCTTTGCGTGTTCCAGCAGGAGTCGCAGGCTTCGGTGGAGTTGTTGTTACCGCAGGAGCGGTTACCATCGGCGCACCGGATTTCAGCGTGACTTTGGTAATCGTCAATGATCCGTTCATTTCAAAAACGACTGAACGCGTTTCGGTTTGCGGGATAAGCGTGACTTCGGCGCGCCCGCGTAATTTCTGTTCAGCCGGATTCAAATCCGCTTCGATTTTGTAATGCAGGACATCGAACTCAGCATTTCCCTTTTTTTCTTGTGCGAGCACTACGACACTGGCTGCCAGCAAAACAGTAATTAGCGCGGTCAACAACTTATTCATATTCTTCCCTCTCAAAATACTTTCTCTTTCGATCAAATTTGATTATATCATTTCACAACGGTTATGAACTACCAGCAGTTACTACAATTCTATCGCTACGCCGGAGCCTGGGAAAACTATGTGCTGATGTGGCGCGTCATCAAAAGTGCCTGGCTGGTGCGTAGCCGTATCAAAGATCAGGCGATTACTCCGAAACTGAAAGCGATTTTACCGACCCTCAATGAGTTCATTGACGAGTTTTTCCTCGCGCCTCAAAAACGTTGGCGATTATCTGATGCAAAAAAGATCGCATGGTTTGCCAACTTCATCGTGAATTTTCCATTTCGTTGGGGACGATGCCTGCAAAGGTCGCTGATTGTGTACCGCTTACTGAACGGATATGGCATGCCATCCAGCCTTTATATCGGCGTCAATCAGGAAAATTCGACAGCCGATGGACACGTGTGGGTAGTTCGATTAAGCGATCAGGGTTTGGCGTTCGCAGAGGAGAGCGAACCAGGCCAAAAGTATACAATAATTTACCGTTCCCCGATGCCATAAATTATGGTTATAGTTCAATAATAAGTTACTTGATTCCAGCTTGACTTGTGACTGAAATGGAGGGTATACATAAAACCTGCTTTGCTGATATTAGGCGCAAAAAATACATACCGATACGAATGAACCGCCTTTAAAATTAAATCACCTGAAAGACGACTAATCTCAAATCACGCTCCGAAGTTTTCTTGAGATGGATGCGATGATTATCTAGCTTTCATTAATTCGACACCCAAAACACAAGGAGAAAGCTTATGAATATGAGTTATCGAACTAGCACCAAAGCGATTTCAGCATTATTGATGCTGATGGCGCTTTGGATAAGCTCAGCGAATAGCTTCGCGCAGACCTTTACTGCGACACTAACGGGAAATGTATCTGACCCCAACGGCGGCGCATTACCGAACGCGAAAGTCGTAGCGACAAACCAAGGCACCAAACTTGCCTACACTTCAACCACAACAGATGCTGGAATTTATACACTTCCATTTTTGCCTGTGGGCGTCTATGTGATTTCAGTTGAGGCTGGTGGATTCAAGAAACTTGTCTCTAACGAAATCACACTTGAAATCAATCAAACCGCGCGCGTAAATTTGGCGATGCAGGTTGGTGCGGTAACTGAGCAGGTAAACATTACAGATGTAGCACCACTGCTACAAACAGAAAACACTACGGTCGGTGGAGTGATTACAGGCACCACGACGACAGCTTTGCCGTTGAATGGTCGTAACTTCCAGCAATTGACTTTATTAGTACCTGGAACAGTTAATCCAAATCCGGGTGGTTTTAACAACCCGAATGGTCAGGGACGTCCCTATGTAAATGGAAATCGTGAACAGGGCAATTCATTCCTGCTCGACGGAATTTCAGTTGACGAAACAATTGACAATCGCATCGGCTATAAACCAAATATTGATGCAATAGCTGAGTTCCGAGTCGAAACCAGTAACTCTTCAGCAGAGTTTGGTAACGTGACCGGAGCTACTGTCAATGCGACGATGAAATCCGGTACGGATCAATTTCACGGGAATGTTTTTGAATTCCTGCGTAATGATAAATTCGACGCTGTGAACTGGTTCACCAATCGTAATAGCACGCCAACTAGCCCGGCTTTAAAGGCTAAATTGCGTCAGAACATTTTTGGCGGAACTTTTGGTGGTCCAATCATTAAACAGAAACTCTTTTTCTTTGCTGCTTATCAGCAAACGATTCAGCGGACAGGCGGACCAGGTACTGCCAGCGTGACGCCGACTGCATGGCGCACTGGTAACCTCTCGGCTTTCACGACTACTTTTATTCGTGATCCGCTTAAAACAGGCGCATGTTCAGCTGCTGACCAAACGGCATGTTTCCCAGGTAACATCATTCCAGTAAATCGTATTGTTAATCCAGTAGCCAAAGCATTATTTGCTGATACCAAGTTGCATCCACTGGCAACTCGTGGGCAGTTGGGTACTGGCGTTGGGTTGATTGATGTAGTAACGGCTAACGAGCTTAACAACCCACAAGTCGATGCCAAGATTGATTGGCGAATAACTGAAGATGATAATTTCTCAGCTCGTTATTCTTTCCAATTTGGTACTGCCGCCGGAACGGTGGGAGCGTTGCCAACTAACATCACGGGTCAGAGCGTACAACGTCCGCAGAATATCGCTCTCAATTGGACGCGCACGATCAGTTCATCGGTCATCAATGAAGCTCGCATTGGTTTTAACCGTGCGGTCTTCATCAGCGATTTCAATGATTGGGCAAGCATCGGAAATGCTAATTCTAAACTAGGAATTCCCGGTACTCAGGTGATCCCGGGATTAGCTTTAGTTTCCGCTGGTAATGGTATTGCTTTCGGGTCACGTGCAGTCAATGAAGATAACGTGACAAATACCTTCCATTATGGAGATAACTTAACCGTTCTGCGTGGGCGTCATTCGCTCAAGATGGGTGGTCAGTGGCTGCGTTATCAACAAAATCGCTTTTACCCCGGTAATAATGGTTTGTTGGGCGGCTTCACTTACGACGGAAGATTTACTAATTTAGCCTTTGCCGATTTCTTGCTTGATCTATTGGCAAACAAGAGTATTGGCAGCCAGAGCGGTACCTGGGGACATCGTCAAAATCGAATTGGTGTTTTCTTTCAGGATGATTTCAAAGTCCGCAATAACTTGACCCTAAATCTCGGCATGCGATGGGAATACACTTCGCCTGTTGTAGAAGTTCTGGATCGTCAATCGAATTTTGATTTAATCACCAAGGCACAGCTCTTTGCTGGAAAAAATGGCAACAGCCGTGCGTTATACAAATCTTATAAAAAAGGTTTTGAGCCGCGCATTGGTTTTGCCTGGACACCTGAAATGTTTAATCGCAAATTGGTTGTTCGTGCTGGTTACGGAATTACCCAATATATGGAAGGCACAGGATCAAACCTGCGCTTGCCATTAAATCCACCCCTGTTTTCGGAAGCGGATCAGACATACGACTCTACTACTGGAGCCGGAACAATCACCAAAGGGTTTACGGATGTTATTGTTCGTACCACACCCGCAGGTAATATTCGTGTCTGGAATCCTGATGTCAGACCTCAATTTACTCAACAATGGAATTTAGCACTGGAGTATCAGCTCGGAAGAGCAACTTCTATTTCAGCTGCTTATGTTGCTAATAAGGCAACCCATTTGGTTGCACCGACTGACTGGAACCAGCCGATACCAGGTATTGGAGATCCTTCGACCTGGACTTCGCTCAATTCACGACGTCCGTTCTTTGGGGCATTTCCTTTAGTGACACAAATCAGCGGTACTGATACGTGGGCACGAAGTAATTACAATTCTCTTCAGGTGTCTGTCCGCCAACGTCAGATGAAAGGTTTTGAGTTCTTGATTTCTTATACCTTTAGCAAGACGTTGACAGATAACCTGGGTTATTACGGTAGCGGTGGCGTAGCCTCACAAGGGGCTTATCCTTCGGATAATTATAATCGTCGGCGTGATTATGGGCGAGCATTTTTCGATGCTACTCATAACTTCGTCTGGTCTGGAACCTACGAATTGCCAGTCGGAAAAGGCAAGTCTTTCGGTAGCGACTGGAATCCTGGCGTTAATGCTCTCATCGGGGGATGGAATATCAGCAGCATCGTCAGTGCACACACTGGCTTTCCGCTCACCGTTCAATCAACCGATGTATCTTTGCAGGGGCCACGAGGCGGTGGGCGTCCTAATCTGGTTGGCACTGGCATTCCGGGTACTCAAACGATTGATGGCTGGCTTGATCCTGCCGGATTTGTTCAGGCAGCGCCTGGAAAATTTGGTAATTCTGGAGTTGGTATTATCGAAGCTCCCGGCTATATCAACTGGGATTTCGGCATTGGCAAGAAGTTCTCTATTTCTGAATCAAAATATTTTGATTTCCGAACCGAGTTCTTTAATTTTACCAACACGCCAAGCTTTGGACCTCCTGCCCGTAATTTCAGTGATCTGAATACATTCGGGAAAATCACCAGCACGGTTAGTCCACCACGCAACTTAGAATTTGTTTTGAAGTTCCACTTCTAAGCAAATTTAAGATCGAATCAATTTCGGGGAGCCATCATCGGCTCCCCATTTTTTTGCAAGAAATTATCTCGTGCATTACAGGTGTCATGGTTCAGCCTTTAGGCTGTTTCTTCAATTTTGCATCAACAGCCTAAAGGCTGAACTCATGACGCCTGTAATTTCGATTGCAGCTTTTTTATCAGTAAATTTAGTAATCCAGCCACGAGAACTCGACGCCAACCGCTTTTTTCTTCATAATAAATTCCGCTTATCGGGCGATAAGTTTTTGCAATTCTAAATTTTTTGAGACCTTACTATGAAACCTAAATCTGCGATCCCAGTTGAGGGTGGCGCCGACAAATATTCCACCCCACTCAGTAAAAACATCCATCTCTTACGTTGGGTAGAAAAAATGGCGAAGCTCACCAAGCCTGCCAATATTCATTGGATTGACGGCTCTGATGAAGAGAACGAAGAGCTTTGCGCGCAGCTCGTAGAGGGCGGGACGTTCACAAAACTTAATGAAGAATTGTGGCCGGGATGTTACTACGCCCGCTCCGATGCCAGCGATGTCGCTCGCGTCGAAGAGCGCACGTTTATTTGTTCGCATTCCAAAGATGCAGCGGGGCCGACGAACAATTGGGAAGACCCGTACAAGATGCGGCGCAAACTGAAATCCTTGTTTGATGGTTGTATGCAGGGCCGCACGATGTACGTGCTCGCATTCAGCATGGGGCCGCTGGATTCGCCGCGTTCGCAGATTGGCGTACAGCTCACTGATTCCGCGTATGCCGTTGTGAATATGCGCATCATGGCGCGTATCGGCTTGCCGGTGTTACAGGAAATTGACAAAGACGAAAAGCGTGTTGTGCCGTGTATGCATTCCGTTGGCGCGCCGCTTGCCCCCGGCGATCACGATGTCCCGTGGCCCTGTAATCAGGAAAAATATATTGTGCATTTTCCTGAGACGCGCGAAATCTGGTCGTACGGATCAGGCTACGGCGGCAACGCGTTACTCGGCAAAAAATGTTTCGCGCTGCGTATCGCGTCCAACATTGCGCGCGACGAAGGCTGGATGGCGGAGCACATGCTTATCCTTGGCGTAGAAAATCCGCAAGGCGAAAAAACCTACGTCGCGGCGGCCTTTCCCAGCGCGTGCGGCAAAACAAATTTTGCGATGCTGATTCCGCCCGCGAGTTTTGAAGGCTGGAAAGTTTGGACAGTCGGCGATGACATCGCGTGGTTGTGGCCCGATGAACAGGGACGATTGCGCGCGATCAATCCTGAAAAAGGATTCTTTGGCGTCGCGCCTGGAACGTCTGTGAAAACGAATCCTAACGCGATGGCTTCGCTCGCCAGCAACTCAATTTTTACTAACGTCGCGTTGACTCCCGAAGGCGGCGTCTGGTGGGAAGGGATGACAGACGAGCCGCCCGCAGAATGTCTGGACTGGAAGGGAAATTTGTGGACGCCGGAAATCGCCAAAGAAACCGGAGCCAAAGCAGCGCATCCAAATGCGCGTTTCACCGCACCCGCTTCGCAATGTCCGACGATTGATCCTGATTGGGAAAACCCGAATGGCGTACCGATTAGCGCAATAGTTTTTGGCGGTCGTCGTGCAACTGTCTTGCCGTTAGTATTTCAAGCTTTTAATTGGAGTTCAGGCGTGTACATCGGCGCAACTGTAGGTTCAGAAATGACCGCCGCCGCCGCTGGAACCGTGGGCGTAGTCCGCCGCGATCCGATGGCGATGTTGCCGTTCTGCGGCTATCACATGGGCGATTATTTCCGGCACTGGTTGAAGATGCAGCGACGCTTGAAATCTACGCCACGAGTCTTTCATGTGAATTGGTTTCGCCGCGATGAAGAAGGGAATTTCATGTGGCCCGGTTTCAGTGAAAATATGCGCGTCCTGAAATGGATCGTAGACCGTTCGCGTGGACGCGTGATTGGACAGGAAACACCGATTGTCTGGATGCCGCGCTACGAAGATATGGAGTGGGAAGGATTGGAATTTTCATCTGAACAATTCGAAGCCCTACAAAATGTAAACTTAAAACAATGGCATCAGGAAGTGCTCAAGCACGAAGAATTATTTATTGAACTGCACGACCATCTTCCGTCAGAAATGATTTATGAACGCGAGTTATTAATCTGCCGATTATAAGAAATTAGTAGCATTGGAGTATGAGCTTTAGCCTGGTTTTACACTACCCCACTGTAAAACCAAGCTAAAGCTCGTACTCTTAACGCCTGTTCTCAATTGGGCAAATTATGAAACCGGTTGGCTGTCGGGTTCGTCTTATGAGATGCTACAACTATATTAATTGCATCGAAGTTCGCGGGCTGCTTAGCATTTCAAAATAGTGAATTCTATTTTATGAATCATAGCTTTTTTTAAAGCAAAGAATCTGCGTTCGATAAAACCACAATCAACTGGAGGAAGCTGACTATCATCGCTTACCTCGTCAACCCAGGAGTCACAATGGAACGAAAGAAGGCATCCGATTATCCGCAGGAACTCTTAGACCTGTTTCACGAATATCAGCATGGCGATATTAGCCGCCGCAGTTTCCTTGATCGCGCGCGCAATTTCACTGTTGCCGGGCTGACGACGGCAGCAATTTTTGAAAGTCTCACGCCAAATTATGCGTGGGCGGAGCAAGTCCCCAAAGACGACAAGCGAATAAAAGTAAGTTACGAAACGGTTCCTTCACCTGACGGAAACGGGACGATTAAGGGTTATTTTGCGCGTCCGGCGAAAGGAAAAAAACTTCCGGTGGTTTTGGTGATTCACGAAAATCGTGGACTCAATCCATACATCGAAGACGTCGCGCGCCGATTTGCGGTCGCTAATTTCATTGCCTTTGCACCTGATGGATTGACTTCGGTCGGCGGCTTCCCCGGGAATGACGAACAAGGCGCAGTGGCCTTTCGCAAGGTGGACGGAAAAAAAATGACGGAAGATTTTGTTGCGTCAGCCAAGTGGTTGAAGGCGCGTTCTGATTCAAATGGAAAACTTGGCGCGGTTGGATTTTGTTTTGGCGGCGGGATGGTGAATCAACTGGCGGTACGGCTGGGTGCTGATCTGAAAGCCGGAGTGCCTTTCTATGGTCGTCAGACCAGCGCAGAGGACGCCGCGAAAATTGTGGCTCCGCTGATGCTAAACTACGCTGCGAATGACAAAGGAATCAATGCAGGCATTGAGGCATTCGAGGCGGCGCTCAAGGCCAATAATAAAAAATATACGGTTCACATGTACGAGAATACGCAACACGGTTTCCACAATGATACGACTCCGCGTTACGACGAAGCGGCAGCGAAGCTGGCGTGGACTCGCACACTGGAATTTTTTAATAAGAATCTGCGGTAACAATACAGCAGGGAGTACAAGCTTCAACTTGGTTGTACGGTGGCGAGATGTACAACCAAGTTGAAGCTTGTACTCCCTGCGCCTCTTTGAATTACACCCGCTTCCAATTCACTGTATCCCATTCGACACGCTTGCCAGAACGATAAGATTCGTTAGCGAGATGGGCGCCGACTAAAACTTTATTGGCTAATTCGACGGGTGAATTCGGTTGTTTGCGGCTGCGCATGCAATCCAACCAATTTTGCATGTGCGCGGTGCTTTCGTCGGTGACTTTCCAGCTTTCAATTTCTTTTCGTTTATTATCGTAGCGCACCATCAATCCACGGTTATTTTCCTGAATGATGCTGCCTTCGAGGCCGTAAAATGCGGCTCCGTCGTACTCCTGCCCGTTCATGAATTGCACCATAAACGTGATAGCGAAAGTTCCGCAATCGAAAACAGCGTGAACGTTGTCGGGTGTTTCCCAAGCCATATTTTGATATTTGCCGCCGTTGCAGACTACGCTTTTCGGACCGTCGCAGCCGGTGATCCACATCGCAACATCAAGCCAATGCGGAGCGATGTCGGTCATCAATCCACCGGCGTAATCCCAGTACCAACGCCATCCTGAAGCGCGGTTGGCATCATACGGACGCTTCGGAGCTTTGCCTAAAAATTTTGTCCAATCAATCAATTCCGGCGCGAACAATTTCTGATCTTTGGCGCGTTTGATGTAGGGATCGACCGGACGATAACGAAAATCCCAGATGCGCACAAAACGGATTTCTCCAATGCCGCCGGACGCTACGATGTCGCGCGCTTTCTGAAAATGTTCACCGCTGCGGCGTTGATTTCCGACCTGCACAATTTGTTTGGTAGCCTTCACTTTTGCAACCATATTTTCGCCTTCTTCGATGGTACGCGCCAGCGGTTTTTCGCAGTATGCGTCCTTGCCAGCGCGGACGGCGTCAATCATGACATCGTGATGAAGATGGTCGGGTACGGCGGCGATAATCGCGTCAATGTCTTTGTGGGCGAGCAGATCGTGATAATCCACGTAGGTTTTTTCGACGGGAGTGCCAAGCTTTCCCTGCATCGCGTCAAGGAATCCTTTGTTAACATCGGCAAGCGCGACAATATCGGCACCAAGTTTTTGCGCAGTTAAGAGGCGACCAGAACCACGATCTCCGGGGCCGATGCCACCGATTCTAATGCGATCATTCGCACCGAGAATTCGTGAATAAGATTTGGCAGTGATGCCTGTTGCAAGCAATGAAATTGCGGTCGCGGATGAGCTGTGAATAAAATTTCGACGATTCATAATAACTTTTTTAAATAAATTTCGGGATGCCAGCATTCAGCAAAAAGCACCGAAGTTGGCATCCCAAAAAAAGTAAGGTTAATTACAGATTTTAAGTAGATCTTCTGATGAGACTGACAATTGCCATGACGACAATAGCGCCGATAGTGGCGGTCAGGATTGTGTTCACTAATCCAGTTCCGAGCGAAACGCCTAAAGCCCTGAAAAGGAAGCCGCCGACGAATGCGCCGACGATCCCAGCGACAATATTGCCGACGAGACCAAAGCCACTACCCTTAAAAATTACACCAGCCAGCCAGCCGGCAATAGCTCCGATTGCCAGAAAAATTATCAAACCTTGTAAGTCCATATTTCCTCCTTAGTAGGAAAGCTGTGAGATGAGGCGCAATCAAATGCGCCACGGGGTTTTCATTTCAGCGAACAGCCAAACTGTATCGCCCTTGACGTAATCAGAGTCATTACTGATAAGTCCAAATAAAATCCAGCAAAATTTAAGAATTTAAGTTGACCCTCTTCTCAGAAGGTGAAGAGGTCGAAATTAGATTAGCACATTTTTAGGCAAGGCAAAATGCTAAGAGTCGTGAATGTTTACAAAGTAAAGTCTAGCGCAGATTGAGTGCAAAGATAGTCAGATCGGATAGGTAATTTTGATGAGCATTAATAGAAAATAATATCAGGCTTGATCCTTAACCATGCTCAAGTGACAAAGTATTAGTTCAAGATCAAACGCCTAAATTGATAAACCTCCTAGCTTGGTTAGGCAAGGAAGTTTATCAAGAGTAACTACAGTGAACACAAAAGAAAATGCTATTTAAATTAGAAGTTCTCGCGGTTTTCTCTGTAGCTCAATTATTTATTTCTCAAAACTTAAGGTTTTTTTTCTTCCATTGGACCATCCATTTTCTTGCCACTCTTGTGCATCTTACTCATTTTGTGTTTTTTCCCCTTCATTTTCATTTTATGGCTGGTCATTTTTTTGTTTTTCATCTTATCCTGATCTTCCATCTTATCTTTCATTTTATCCTGCGCAAAAGTTGGCAGTGTAGCTGGAATGAGCAGCGCGGCGGCAATGAATAACGCTTTGATTTGTTTCTGCATATGAAATCTCCTCTGTAAAATACATTTGCGGCGAAACCCTCGTCGCCAGGGATAGTACGCGCAGTCACCATCAGTGGCCGGCGAACCAATCGTAACCACGTTCAGCCCAATAATCAGCTGGACGCCGGTCGGTGAAGTGAATTGTTCCAATGCGTTTGATATTCTTGATGCCATATTTGACCGGAGTCACCAGCCGCAGCGGTGCGCCGTGGTCGGCAGTCAACGGTGCGCCATTCATCTCGTAACAAAGCAGCGTTTGCGGATGCAACGCGCTTGCCATTTCCAGTCCGACATAATAACCGCCATCTTCGGTGGCGAGACCGACGTACGGCATCAGGTCTTCCGGTTTTTGCGGCGGATCGGACGGATCGCCGCTGATGGTCGCGGGACGGTACACATTGATGAAATCAGCAAAGCGTGCGCCAGCCCAATGCACCACCGTGCTCCAGCCTTCGATACACTTTAATTCCGTCACCATTTCGACGTGTGGTAAGGCTTTGATTTGCTCAATTGTCAACTGCAGATCATCATCCCGTTCATTGTCATCAGCGAGTCCTGTCACATTTAAACGCCAGCCTGCCGCGTCTAATTCGTCTTCCAGGCCGATGTCGCCATTGACACGCGGCTCTTTGGCTAATTCCCGCGCGAAGGTAGGAGCCAGCCGCGTATTGCGGAAATAATCACGCGCCAGTTGCTCGTTGATTTCCAGTCCCCGGCGCAACGGCCATAAAATACCTTCGTCTGTGCGCCGCGTCGTCAACCAGCGCCAACCGCCGAAGGCCGCCACCGCTGCGGCTCCGCCCCACAAAAAGCTGCGGCGTGTCATCCGACGCATTTCCTGCTCGACCGCCTGATCATTGTTTTCGCTGGTGGCAGTTGCTTGTTCATTTCGCTCTTCACTCATGGCGCGACCTCCTGCGACGGCGTTTCTTCAGCCTTCACAATTTCGTAGCCGGTGACCATTGCGCGAAAGTTGTTCCAGCCAGCTTTGATGACTTGAGCGACATGCACGAAGAAGAAAGCAACATACCCCATCGTCAACCAGAAATGCTCGAAGCGCGCCCATTCGTATCCGCCCAGCAAAGCACTCAGCCAGGCAAATTGCACCGGCTTGTAAATCGCTATTCCCGTCAGCAAAGACCCCGCGCCCATCAAAATAATACTGGTGTAGGCAATCTGCTGCGCCCCATTGAATTTGCGCGGCGGCGGATGGACTTTACTCAAATGCAGATCATAAAGCGTGACCTGCAGGGCTTCGCGAAACGAATGACGATTTGGCAGCAAATAACGCCATTCACCCGAAAAGGTTGTGTACAAAACATAAAGCAAGCCGTTGATGGTAAAGAACCACATAAAAAAGAAATGCGAAGCCATCCCTTCTGCTAACCGCTGCCCAAAATTGAGCGCGTTATAAAACCAGTCCGGGAAGAACTTAATAAGCGTCACACTGCCGAAGCCGAGGCGATAGACATCATTCGCCCAGTAAATCAACATTCCACTCCAAATCATCACAAATAGCACAGGAAAATTGATCCAATGGAACCAGCGAATCGCCAACGGATGCTTTTTCTCTAGTCGTTTCATACACTAATCTCATCCAGATGTTCCGCTGTCATACACTATTCAGGTGTTATATATTACAACACCTGCCAAGCAATACTTGTGCCACCAGTTGCTCCAACTTTGCTTCCCCACCCAGCAAGCACGGGAAAGTTAATCCAATAGAACCAGTGAATTGCCAGCGGATGTTTTTCTCCAGTCGTTTCATACCGTAATCTCGTCAAACCGTCCATTGCTCGTGCGGGCTAAAGGTTTATTGCCCAGCTTGCGTTGCGCCCTCTTGCAATAATTGCGTAACCAGTTGCCCCAGCTTTGCCTCACCGTCTGCGTTGCGGTAATTCAATTCCCCTACCCAGCGATACCGAAGGCGTCCCTGCTTATCCAGCAGATAAACAGTGGGCCAAGCTTCCACCTGCCAGCGATTCCAATTCGCATGTTCCTGATCCACCAGAATGGGATAAGTAATGCCCAGTTGTTTGACGCGTTGCACGACATTGGCCGTCACGCGCTCGCTGGCGGTTTCCGGTGTATGCACGCCAATCACTGCGACATCTTGCGCGGCAAACTGTTTGTGCCAGTTCGCATAAGCCGGCAGATTGGCAATGCAGTTGCTGCAAGAAAACGTCCAGAATTCCACAATAGTCACTTTGCCGCGCCGATTGGCAAGCTGGATCGTCTTGCCCTCGGCAGTATTGAGCCAGGGGCCGCCAGTCAATTCCGGCGCGGGCAGTTTGAGAACCTCGAGCTGCTGGCCTGCGCCGCCTGCCAACGAGGGCGGAAGAATTTTGGTAGTTAATATTACGCCCACCGCAGCGACGACCAGCGCCAGGAGTACAGCGAATTTCAGCCAGTGTTTTTTCATAAGATTACTTTCCATGCACGGCCCACGACGCGCTGGCGTGAACACCGCAACTTCAAATTTTTATAAAACTCCACTCCTCACCTGTAAATTGCACGCGTATCGGGTTCAGGAGCGGCTGCCAACCAAACTGTTGGGGGGAATAATCTTCAACTTGTATATCGAAAGCACCGGCTAAAAAATTCCCGCCCGGAAAAAATACGGAAATTCCGCTTGCGGATATTGGTAAAGAAATTTGCTGTAGGATGCGTCGGCGTGGCATCGAGGTAGAAATACTGCTCTTTGACATCTTCGCTGTAATTGCCCTGATTGCCGGTCAGGCCGAACAGCCGTTCTTTGATAGTCGCGTCTTTTTCATTCCAGAAAGCGACGGCAAAACATAGCAGTTGATGACGGTCGCAAAATCCGGCGATGCCGTCTTCGTTCCAGCGGTAGGTTTTTTGATGCGATTTTTCAAACGGCAAAAATTCCCACGCCGCGCCCGATTCCGAATAATCTTCACGAACCGTTCCGCAAGCGCGTTCGGAAACGTGAGTTCTCCAACGCTTCCAATGCTTTTCTCGCTGGCGCGATTCTTCCAGTCGTTTTTCTTCCGCATTCATTTTTTTTACTTTTCCGCCGGTGTGTTTTCGCGCCCGTCGCGCAGCGTGTTCGCCATCCAGATCAACTCTTTGAAAAACAGGTCGAGAACACCGATTAGACTGTTGTCGAGCAGCTTGCCGCTTTTTTCGTCGAAAAGTTTGGCGACGTTGGGGAAATAGCCGTCATAAAAAATCGTCGTTAATCCCAGTTCGCGCAAAACCGGCAGCAGATTTTGAATCATCCGCACGCCGCCGATTTCGCTCGACGACACGCCGCAGATGCCCGCCGCTTTGTGAATGTATTCCTTTAAATTCGTGTCGAGCGCGTGTTTCAAAATCCCCGGATAGCCATGATTGTATTCGGGCGCGACGATAATAACGCCGTCGGCGCGTGTCATTTGCCGGGAAAATTTCGCGTTTTTGATCGTTTCGCCCGCATCGTCCATCGGCAGATTTAGATCGCAAACGTCAATCAATTCGGTTTTTACCTCGTCAATTTTTTTGAGTTCGCTCAAGACGAAAGCGGCAACATGCCGGCTCATCCGTTCCTTGCGCGTAGTGCCTAAAATTATCGGCAGATAAAGCTGCTGGCTCTTTTTTTTCATCTTTTTTCACCATTCGGATAATTTAATTCGACTAATTGAAGTTGAATTTTCTCACGAATCATTGCCCAAAAATTTGAGCGGGCGGAGCGATATTTGGCGGGCGATACTGCTTCCAATTCGTTGGGAGATTTATCGAACGCAGGCTCTTGCGGGATAATTTCAAACCAGTGCTGTTCGTCGTCCAAAACATTTTTTTTATAAATCTCAGCCGCAAATCGGTAATTTTTTTCGGACGAAAAACGCGGTGACGCTCGTCTGTGAAATGATTCCAGTATTCCGACTTTCTTTCTTCGCTTATCATATTCACACCCCCTTTTTGTTATATTGAACACAATTTTTTACCCGACTCATTAGTTCTTCAATATACTAATGACATTTTTATCTCAAATTATTCCAAAGCCGCATCACTTTAAAATTTTTTAATGGAGTTCGGCGGAATAGAATGCGCCTTGCGCGACATTATATTTATCGAAAAACAGGTGAAGCGACCTTGAAGTTTGAAGACCGGATTTTAAGCGGGAACTTTATGAGCAAGAAAAAAATATGAAGGCAATAGCGGTAACTCCCAAAAAAGAAAAATCAGTTCAGATGGTCGAAGTGGGCAAACCCGATTTGTCGGAGTTTAAGGACGGGCGCGGCGTTTTGGTCGAAGTTTTGCGCGTCGGCGCGTGTGGCACTGACCGCGAGATTAATAACGGCGAATACGGCATCGCGCCGAAAGGCGATGATTTTTTAATCTTGGGACACGAAAATTTCGGGCGCGTCGTCAAAACAGGCGAAAATGTCAAAGAATTCAAAAAAGGCGATTTCGTCGTCGCCACCGTGCGCCGCCCGTGCGGGACGAGCATCTACGACAAAATCGGTGAACAGGATTTTACGACTGACAACAAATATTACGAGCGCGGCGTTTCACGACTGCACGGCTATATGACGGAATTTTACGCCGAAAGCGCAGATTTTTTAATCAAAATTCCGCCTGCCATTAAGGAAATCGCCGTCTTGCTCGAACCGCTTTCAATCATCGAAAAAGGTTTGAAGCAAGCCGAAGATATTCAGCGGCGGCTCGGCATCTGGCAGCCGAAAACGGCGGCGGTTGTAGGGACGGGCAGCGTCGGACTACTGACGATGATGGCTCTCAGGCTGCGCGGATTGGAAGTGCACGGCTTCGGCAATCAACCGCGCAAAGGCTATTTAAATGCCGAACTGTGCGCGAGCATCGGCGCGACTTACGATTCGACCGACAAACTTTCATTAATTGATTCGACAAAGAAATACGGCGAATACGATCTCGTTTTTGAATGCACCGGCTACTCGCCGATTATCTTCGATGCGATGCAATCTTTGAACGAAAACGGCATTTTAATTTTAGCCAGCGTTACCGGCGGCGAACGCAAAACTGATCAAGTTCCGTCCGACAAAATCAATCAAAAATTCGTTCTCGGCAACCGCGTGATGGTCGGCACGGTCAACGCCAGCCGCGAACATTTCGAGATGGGCGTGAAGGATTTAGCTCTCTGCGAAGCGATGTATGCCGGCTGGCTCGTGCGGCTTCTGACGCACAAAGTCAAAGGCTTGGAAAATTACGAAAAAGTTTTCGACATTTTAGAAAATTCGAGCAAGTATAAAGCGATCAAAACGTATCTGGAGATAAAGAAATTATAGCGATTCCCGGGCGAAAATTCGCGCGATGGCGGGAATGATGCGCGGCTAGATTATTAAAAATTTGCTTTCAACTTTGAAAAATATGAGCATTAATTTTACTTGCGATTTAAATGGAACGGCGACACCGTTGCCGCATTTTTGGGAACACACCGTCGGCAGTGGACACGCGCCGCTTGCGCTGCGTGCCGATTGGCAAGCGCAGATGAAAAAATCTCACGACGAATTGGGTTTTCGTTACGTCCGTTTACACGGCATTTTGTCCGACGATCTGGGAACGCTGATCGAGCAGAGCGAGAAATTGCTTTATTCGTTTTTTAACGCCGATCAGATTTTCGATTTTCTGCTGTCAATCGGGATGAAGCCGTTCGTCGAATTGGGTTTTATGCCGCGCGCGTTGTCTTCGGGCGACACGACGGTTTTTCATTACGCGGGGAATGTTACGCCGCCTGCGGATTATAAAAAATGGGCTGAATTTATCGAAAAACTCGTCCGCCACTGGACGGAGCGTTATGGCATTCGTGAAGTGCGGACGTGGTTTTTCGAGGTCTGGAACGAGCCGAATCAGCCGCAATTCTGGACGGGCGAACAAGCGGGTTATTTCAAACTTTACAAATACACCGCTCTGGCGATTAAAAAAGTTGATAAAAAATTGCGCGTCGGTGGTCCGGCGACCTCGAAAAACGAATGGGTCGAAGATTTCCTCAAATACTGCAAGAAAAATAAACTGCCCGCCGATTTCGTTTCGACGCATCATTATCCGACCGATGCTTTCGGCGAAGTCAGCACCGACACGATTGAACAGCTTGCCGCCGGACGGCGAAGTATGCTGCGCGAGGAAACGCAGAATGTTTTCGCGCAATCGAGAGGTTTGCCGATTTATTACACCGAGTGGAACGCTTCTTCAAATCCGCGCGACGAGCTGCACGACCAATCTTACGCCGCCGCATTCATCACGAAAACTATTTTGGAAGCGAACGGCTTGGTCGAAGCCTATAGTTTCTGGACGTTCAGCGATATTTTCGAGGAGAATTATTTCCCGTCAGTTCCCTTTCACGGCGGTTTCGGGCTGCAAACCATTCACGGAATTCCAAAGCCGACCTATCGCGCTTACGAATTGCTGCGCGAACTCGGAGAGGAAAAATTATTGGTTGACGGGCTGCATCACACGGTTGATGCGTGGATCGTCAAAAAGGAAAAGTCGGCGACGGTTTTGCTGACCAATCACGCTCTGCCGACGCATCCGATTCAAAAGGAAAAAGTTTGCGTTACCTTAAACAACGCCGCAAAATATCTTTGCGCGTCGGTGAAAAAAATTGATGCCGCGCACGCCAATCCGAAAAAGCTGTGGACGAAAATGGGCAAGCCCGAATATTTGAGTGCCGCGCAGGTCGGGCGTTTGAAGGAAGCGTCGCGCTTAATCGGAGAACCGCTGGCGTGCCGTCATAAAAATTCGGCGATTAGTTTTGAAATCGAGATGCCGCCGCATTCGGTCGCGGCGGTGACGATTGAATTTTGAGAAAAATGAATAAAGAAATTTTTAGCGAAAAAGAACTAGCGAAACTTCAAAAAGATACTTTCGGCTATTTTTTGAAGGAGACGAACACGGAAAACGGACTCGTGCCGGACAGCACGAAGGAAACTTCGGCGTGTTCAATTACCGCCGTCGGACTCGCGCTGGCGTGTTATCCGGTGGCGGTCGAAAACGGCTATATCAAACGCCGCGAAGCCATCAAACGGACACTGACGACGCTCCGATTTTTCTGGGAAAGTCCACAAGGGAAAGGCACTGACGCTATCGGCTACCAAGGGTTTTTCTATCACTTTCTCGATATGCGAACCGGGCGGCGCATCGGGAAATCGGAAATCTCGACGATTGACACGACGTATTTTCTCGCCGGTGCGCTCGCCGCCGCGCAGTATTTCAGCGGCGACACCGCAGAAGAGAGAGAGATTTGCACACTTGCCGATGCCATTTATCGCCGCACCGATTGGCGTTGGGCGTTGAACGGCGGCGGATGCGTTTCGATGGGCTGGATGCCGGAAACAGGATTTCTCGAATATCGCTGGGAAGGCTACAGCGAAGCCCTTTTGCTTTACGCGCTCGCGCTCGGCTCGCCGACTTTTCCGATCCCTGAAAAAAGCTATGCGGCGTGGACGAAAACTTACGAGTGGCGAAAACTTTACGACATCGAACATCTTTTCGCCGGCTCGCTTTTTATCCATCAACTTTCGCACGTCTGGATAGATTTTCGCGGCATCCAGGACGAGTTTATGCGCGGCAAAGGCATTGATTATTTTGAAAACAGCCGCCGCGCGACTTACGTTCAGCGGCAGCACGCGATTGAAAATCCGCGAAATTTCAAAGGCTTTTGTAAAGACTGCTGGGGCATCACCGCTTGCGATGGACCCGGTGATCAAACGCTAAAAATTGACGGCGTAAAACGCGAATTTTTCGATTATCTGGCACGGCAAATCCCGGACGGTCCCGACGACGGCACCATCGCGCCATGGGCGGCGGTCGCGTCCTTGCCATTCGCGCCGGAAATCGTGCTGCCCGCGCTCGATTTTTTCAACCGGGTATTTCCCGAAATGACGAGCAAATACGGCTTGAAATGCAGTTTCAATCCGACCTTTACCGAAGGCAATCAAGGTCACGACGGCTGGATTTCGCAAGGCTATTACGGACTCGACCAGGGTCCGATTGTGCTGATGATCGAAAACTACCGCACCGGATTTTTCTGGCGGCTGATGCGGAATTGCCCGTATATTACAGCCGGTTTGCGGCGGGCGGGTTTTACGGGCGGCTGGCTGGATTAAATTCATAATAACTCGTCCGCATTTTGCGGCACTCGCTTTCAAGTCGGCGGAAATTAAAAAGAAATGGTTAAAGTTTGGGTAGTGAACTAAAAATAAGGCTGTTTGAAATTCCTTGATAAATTGCCATTAGCTTCAACTAGTGGACAATCAAATCGAGAAACAAGGCTTTAGCCTCATACCGCGCTAAAGCAATAAGGATTTTATTTATTTATCAGAAGTTTGGCTAAAGCCGACTAGTCAAACCTGCTTCGTCGGTTTAATAATTGTCGGCATAGTTCTCCTTTTCTAATTTTAAGAAAGCGCGACACCGAAAAAAGCGTCGCGCTTTCTTTTTATTTTCATTCTTGATTCTCAAAAAACTAGGAATTTACTGCAAAACTCTTGAGCGGAAATTCGATTGCCGGAAAATCAATCTCGGTTTTGGCGGTTTCATTAAAATAATTGGTGAAAATATTGAGCGCGACATTGGCGACGATTTCGCCGATTTCGCCGTCGGTAAATCCGGCGGTTTTGACGGCTTGCACTTCAGCGTCGCCGACTTGACCGCGACCTACAATCAGCGTTTGCGCGAATTTTAACGCCGCTTCGGTTTTCGCGTCGGAAGATTGGCCCGTGCGAGCTGCGACAATGGATTCGTCATTTAACCCGACCATTTTACCGATTGCCGTATGCGCCGACGCGCAGTAACCACAGCCGTTGACTTCTGCCGAGATAAGCGCGATTTGTTCGCGCAGTTTGGCATCAAGAGTGCCGCTGGAGAGAGCGCCGCTAAAGTTCAAATAGGCTTCCAAAACGGCTGGCGACTGCGCCATCGTTTTCATCATATTCGGAGTCATTCCAAGTTTGCTTTTCACCGCGTCGAGCAGTTCTTTGACTTTGCCGGTTGATTGTTCATAGTTGATTGGTTCGATTCTTGACATAATATTTTTCCTTTTTCCTTTTGTTAATTTCGCAGCTTTAATTGCGATTGAGTCACTCTAATGGCACGAATCGTGCCATTAGAGTGACTTTGATGAAACCCTTGTTTTTATTGAACAAATGTTTATTCCCAATTCAAAATTCGATATAAATTTTCAAATAAAAAAGTCCGTTTAAGGGTTAAATAGAGCGGACTTCGGCACATCGAATAATTTTCAAAAAACTCACAGCTTTTTTATCGTATCGCCGGAGACGCGCTTATTTCGGCGAACGAACAGTGCGTCAACTGAAAACGGACTCGCGCCGCCTAAAGCGAGCGTGAGCAAACCTGCAATGTAAAGCAAATTTATTTCGTAACCGGGCGTCCCGAATTGCGGTCCGTTCGCAGTCATATCCATTAATTTGATGGACGAAAATCCAAACGGCAGATGAACCGTGAACAATGCTACAAGCATAATTATCACGAGTGGAATACTCACGATTGGAACAAACGCGCCCGCTAAAATCACCAGTCCGCCGAAGAATTCGACGAGTGCCGTCGTCCACGCCGCCAACCCCGGCGCGGGAACGCCAATTGTCTGAAGGATGTTGGCGAAAGCTCCAGGTCCTTTGCTCAATTTCGCGTAGCCGTGCGCCATAAAGCCGAAGCCGATGATTAGGCGCAGCGGCAGCAATGCCCACGCGCCCCACGAATTTTTATACATTTTCATAAGTTGGTGAATGCAGAAACACGCACGAAGCTGAGCGAAGTTACTGTGTTTTCACCTTGACTATCCGTGCAGACCTCGACATTTTCAAAACTGCTTCTAACCGTTGTTTCGCATCGGCAAACGATTCATATTTGCAGCCCGCAGAGCTTCGCCCGCCGTCCAGATTGCCGCGCCGAGCAGCAGAATGTCCTTCGCTAAAAATTGTCCGGGCATCGGCGACGGAAACGGGAAGCCGTAACCCGGCTGCCAAACGCCCGGTGTCGTCAGCAGAAAACTGAGCGTGGTCAAAAACATAATAATCGCGCCGATGCTGCCGATTGCCGAAATCTTCGGCGCGAACGGGCGCGTCGCAATCATCAATCCGAGAATGATTTCGACGGTGCCGATCAATGACGAAACCGTCTGCAAACTCATCATGCTCAACATCCACGACATCAGCGGCGAATTGGCGACTAATCCTTTAATGCCTTCCGCCTCGTAAGTCGTGAACTTTAACGCTCCGACCCACAACAAAACGATCACCAACCCGTAACGAATCACATTCGCGCCGACGTTTTCCAGCGTTAATCCTAACCCGTTCATATTTATATTTTCGATATTTTCTACTCTCGTTGCCATTTTATTTTCTCCTTATCGTATTTGATTTGAAGTGCAAACATCCTGTCTGCACTGCAATCGTTAAATCACGTTCGGTCTTGACATAAATTACAACCGATTACTCAAAAACTCGCACGTCTTGTATTTTGTCATCGAAGATGACCGACAATATAGAACCCCTACGTCGCTCGTCAGCATCGCTTCCCGTCGCGCAGCGTTTAACCGCCAAAGCCGTGTAATATTGTTATTCCGGTTCAATCTCAAGCTGTTTTCCAGTCAATACGGCAGCGGAATTCTTTAGCTCGTCCGTAAATTCGACGGCGATGTGCTGCAACCGCCAATCAAGCGGCATCACAGCTTCGCGCACCTGCCTAGTGGCAAGCGCGGCGGGCGGCAGCCGCTCGTTCGGCTCGATAAAAATTTCCGCGAAAAGATAGCGTCCGTGTTCGCGTATTAAAGTCCGCTCGTCGGCGACAAACGGGAGCGCACGCAGGACGCGGCTGACTTCATCGACAATCCGATGCTGTCGTCCGGTTTCCAAATCAACCGGATGACGATCCATTACGTCCGACAAACTCTTGAAGACGTTTCCGAAACCGTCGCTCATAATATCGAGCGAGATGAGCAATGCCGCCAGCGAATCTCCCCACCAGAAACCGTAAGCCAGCAGCACTAATCCGACGACTCCCGCGCCGTTGCTCAGCCAGTTGGCGCGGCTCATATCGGCGCAGGCGTAGAGCGGTTTGTCGTGAATGAGTTTGGCGACCGGAATTTTCGCGTGGGCAAAAAGCATCGGCGGAACGGCGGTGAACGACATCACGCCAATCATTAGCCAGCCGTGCCAGAAAGTGTAACCGAGCAGCGTGATTCCTCCGATAGACGGATACTCGCGGTAAATCAGATTGGTCAGCGAATCGTAAAACAAGTAAGTTCCGACGCCGGCTAAAGCGAACGCCGCCGCCAGAAACGCGATTGTGCCAGCGCGGTGATGACCGAAAGGGTGAGATTTTTCCGGCTGTTTATTTTCAGTATTGTAAGTCAGCAGCACGCCGAGAATCGGGATAATCGCCAGCGCGTTTTCAATCCATTCGGTTTTCATCGCCTGACTGTTGCCCATCGTCAAACCGACGAGCGCGGTCGCCCCGATTTGATAGGCGAGCGATAGCCGCGCGAGCCGCCGCATCTTTTCAAAGCCGGCTTTCAACTCATCTTTTGACGGACGGTTTTCAGTGGTTTGCGGCGGTGAACCGACAGCCGAAAGCGAGCCGCTTTTTATGGACTGCTTCCTCTTTGTTTTCTGCCCGCCGGCTGTCGCTGTATTCATTGCGGATTTCGGTTCTCCTCTTCGGCTATTATTTCATCCGCCAGCAGCAGCAGACGGTTCTCGCCTGGAGCGATTGCCAGACAATACTTCTCGCCGCGCGTTTCGTCCTTGAAGTATGGTTTCGACAAACCGATGCGGTTGGCAAACGGCGTGTCGCAGGGAATGGCTGCCGCCACCAAAGGCAGCTTCAATTCTTCCAAATCCTCCAGCAGGCGATGTGTGTTGCCCGTGCGCCACTCGATTTTCGCGCCGAGTCGGGCGGCAATCTTTTGCGCCAAATACCGCTCGCGCTCTTCAAACGGTGTCGCATTCTCGCTCTTCGGTGATATGCCGACAACGATTATTCCGCTCTGCCGAATTTGCGCCGTCGCACCGTGCTGGTCTTGCGGCAAATTAGCGCAGCCGCTTATCAGAACGGACAATGAAAACAGTATTAGGTTTGCTTTGAACATTAAATTTTTATCCCGACGCAACCGACGACAAAAAATAAAAATTCGGCGCTTTTGGGGCATCGGTTTTTACCAGCGGCTCGCTGTTCGCCGTTCCCACATTGTTCGGCTGGCTTGAGCAGGCTACGCCGAACATTGTCACGATGCTGACCAATAACAAAATTGTCTTCTTTATTCGCCCGGTCATAAGTTCCTCGCTTATCACATTGAATCTTTCGCCGCTCACTCTCTTACCGGAACTTTCCAGTCTGGTCGAATGAAATGGCACGTGTAGCCGTTCGGAATGCGTTCGAGGTAGTTCTGATGCTCCGGTTCAGCTTCCCAAAACGCTCCCACTGGAGAAACCTCGGTGACAACATTTCCTGGCCACAGACCCGAAGCTTCTACATCGGCAATTGTGTCGTCAGCGACGCGTTTCTGTTCTTCGCTGCTGAAAAAGATAGCCGATCGGTAGCTGAGTCCCTTGTCGTTGCCCTGGCGATCCCGCGTCGTGGGGTCGTGAATCTGAAAGAAGAACTCGAGAATCTCGCGATATCTCAGCTTGCTCGGATCGAAGACGATCTCGATGGCTTCGGCGTGAGTTCCGTGGTGACGATAGGTCGCGTTCGGAACGTCGCCGCCCGAGTAGCCGACGCGAGTAGATACGACACCGTCAATCTTACGAATCAGGTCCTGCATGCCCCAGAAGCATCCGCCGGCGAGTACGGCACGTTGTTCGGTCATTTGATTTCCTCCACCTGGTCAATATAAGCGCCGTAGCCTTCCGCATGCATGTCGTCGCGATGGACGAAGCGTAACGACGCCGAGTTGATGCAATAGCGCAGACCGCCCCGATCCGCCGGTCCGTCAGGAAAGACGTGCCCCAGGTGGCTGTCACCGAAGGTCGAACGCACTTCGGTGCGAACCGTCCCGTGCGAAGCGTCCTGTAATTCATTAACATTGGCGGACTCTATAGGCTTGGTGAAACTCGGCCAACCGCACCCTGACTCGAACTTATCGGCAGAAGCGAACAGCGGCTCGCCTGAGACAATATCAACGTAAATCCCGGGATCTGCGTTGTCGAGGTGTTCGCCCGTTCCAGGATACTCAGTTCCGTTCTGCTGGGTCACGCGGTACTGTTCCGGCGTCAAACGCGAAACGGCATCAGAAGTTTTTCGATAAGCGGGCGATTCTTCCGGCACGGCCTCATCCGCTTTTATCTTTTTTTCCCCATCTTCCGCTATTCTGGAAGCTTGCCTGGACGCTCCTGTACTCAATTTATCTTTCTCCGCCATTTCTAACCTCCCTGTCTGTCAAATTATATTAGGTAGCAACATTTGCCTTGAACATTAAATTTTTATCTCGACACTACCTGTTTGGTTTTCAGCCCGACCAGACCGACGGCAAAAACGAATATAATGCTCAGCCATAATGGAAAACCGGAACTCCGACGCTGATTGTCGGCGGACTGGCTAATTGCCGCAGTCCGATGTTCCTGAACGGTGTCTAATCCGCGCAGAAATTCCACCATATCGGCGCGCTGCGAAGCATCGGCGATGTAAAACGGATGCGGAGCGTTGTCGCCGCGCGACGGGTCGAGCAGATTGTCAAGACTCGGCACGGAAGCGTCGTGCAGAAAGATGTTCGTTCCGGCTAAATCAAGCAGCACAGGTAACGCCACGCCGCGATTTAAGCCTCGTCCACTGGCATCCACGACAACCATTTTGTCGTCGAAAATTCCCGGCGAATTCAAGACGGCACTGAGTTTGGATTCGCCGCGCTTACCTGCCGGAACAGGCGTGTAGCCTTTCCACATCGTTTTCAATTCCACCAACATCGGCGGCACGATTTTGCTTTGGTCAACATTGTGGCATTGCGTACAACTCGTGCGGAACATTTCACGTCCACGCGTTGCCATCTCCGCGTTGACTTTCGCACCCGGCGGTGCTTGCAATTGGTCGAGATAAGCATTCATATCGAGCAGTTTTTGATTGTCCACTCGCCGCCCGACAATGCTTGCCTCAGTGCCGACATTGCCGACCAAATCGGCTTTGACATAAGGAAAACCTGTTACACCCGTTTCTTGCAAAATCTTGGCGTATTCGTCTGCCATTTGTTTTCCGGCGGGTCCGGCTTTCATTTCCAAAAACTGCCGTCCTTCGGGCGTGAGCAGCGTCGTCGGGTCGAGGTTGGTTGTGTAAGAACCGTTGCTGATGTCATCCAACTTGCCGAAGTCGCCTGCCGTCCCATATGGCGCGGCTAAATCTTGTCGAAATAAGGGAACATTCTTAACCGGATTGCCAATGCCGTCCTGCGTTTCGTCAAAAGTTCCGATTGGATAATAAGCGGGATTACTCAAGTAGGTATCAACTTCGGCTTCCGTCGAGTTCGGACCCAAGCCCGTCGGCGCACGACCGATGCTTACTCCCAAAAACGTCTGCTGGAGATTTGGATAGACGGCTCGTGAGTTGGCAGCCATTGCCATCAACTTGCCGACGTTGAGAGTTAACGCCGCAGGACCGTCAACACGGCGACCGACCGAACCGCCTTTCGGCATATCGAAAACGGATTTGTCAGTTATCGTGTGGCAAATCGTGCAGGAAATTCCGACCTTATCGCCGGACATTATATCCAGCTTTTTATCGCCGTTCGTATCTTTCGGAACAATCCCGACAATTGCATTGGCATTGACGAGCGCGACCATTGTTTTGGGGTCGTTGAACGCGGGAGCGTTTTGCGTGGATAAATCCGTTTTCAATTCAGTTTCTAAAACTTTACGCAACGCGGGATCAACGGCTTCGATGTCAATTTGCAGACCAGATTCCACAGCCTGTTTCGGCGTGAATTTCGCGTCCATCATTCCTTTCGGCAGACGCGCCGCGTCAGTCCAAAAACCTTCGTTGCCAAAGGTTTCAAAGCGATAAACGTCTTTGCCGGACGCGGCGTTTCCCGTTTGGTGCGGATTCGAATTTCCGATAAATTCGGGACCGTCTGAAGGCGCGTGCGAAGCCTGCATTTGCGTCGTCTCTTTGCTGCTGTTGCAAGCAACGCCGGATAACATTATTGCCGCGAAACAAATCATTAAGAATACGTGGAAACTACGATTACATTTGATTGATTTTAAAAACCTCATGACCAACTCCTTTTCTCGCCCAGAGCTTGTAAGGACTATTCACTCGCGGGACGAAAGCGACAATAACCCTATTCCCAAAAAACTTCCGTTTCTGTGAAAATTGCTTTTCACGGAGCGCGGAAAGCTCACGGTTGTTTGACTCAAATATCTTTGCGATACAGTGTCCACTCCGTGTTTGGAGTGGACACGTCATTTTTAAAATTAACCGATTAAAAACCAGCCATTCCCTGCGGACTTTGGTAGGGAATATCTTCGCGGTCAATTTCCTTTAAGTGTCCGTTTTTGTCGAGTTGATAGACGATAAATTTCGAGGCATTCGGATAGATTTGATAGTAGTATTTTCCATCCGGGCTGATCCAGTTGTCACTCGGCGCGCTCGAAACCAGCATATCCAGAGCCTTGAATTTGCCGTCGCCCGGAATCGCCGGAGCAGCCGGGTCAGCGGCGATTTTCAAGGCGCCGTTTTCGATTTTGAAACTCGAAACGTAGCTGTAACCGAAAATGGCGGCGACAACCTGTTTGTTGTCGGGCGTGATCGCAACCCAGCATAATTCCGACGGTTTTCCTTTGGCTTGATTGATTGTTGTAACCGGAGAATTTGTGACGTTTCCGTCCGCGTTAATGCGTCCCATCAAAAGGCCGTCGCTGCCGGCAAAACCGTTAATAAACGTATTGTTGTTGCCGTTCAAAAAAGCGATGACAAACGGTGCTGCGCCACCCGCGTCGGTAAATCTCGGTTTGCCTAAATCGCCGTCTTTTTCCACCGGAAAAATTACCAAACCGTCCTTGTCTGGCATATTCGCAATCGCCAAATCGGGTGTCCCGTCGGGCTTCATTCCGGGGCGTTTGTCGAATAAAATATCCGTCATCAAAAATTTTCCATCGGGCGTTAGGACAATCTGCGTCGGGATGCGGTCGGTTTTGGTCGCGGTGTTGACGGTGTAATCACCACCTTTGCGTTTGAGTCTGCCGTCTTTGACGGAAAACATCCGAATATGGTCGGGGCCGAATGAGTGGCAGACATACAAAGTCTGCGTCGTCGGCGAGTATGCGAGGCTTTTCGCCGTGCCGCTTTTGCCGCTTACACGCTGTCCGGTGGGTTCGGTATTTATCAATGTCAATCCGCCGTCCACACCGATTTTGAAACTCGAAACGGTGTTGTCGCCGCCGTTGGTGGTAAATAAATATTGATGGTCGGGCGTGATGATAATACTGCCCACGCCTTCAAAAGCGTTTGGCGCGCTTTCCTGTCCGGTGATCGGTTTGAAAGTTCCCGAACCTGCGCCGCCGGTTGATATTCGCGCCATCTCGACTAATTTTCCGTCCACCTGACGACCGTAGTGAATAATCTCGTTGGCGACTCCGTTGGTTTGAATATAAACGCTGCCCGTCTGATTTTTGATTTTCGACTGCGCGTTGATTGCGCTTGACCAAACCGCCAACACGACGGCAATCGCCGTCAATATGGAAAATAATTTTTCTTTATTCATAGATATTTTTTGTAATTTCATAGCCCCTCCTTGTTTTATAATTCTCAGTCTATTTTTGTTCATACCGTCAAGTGCAATTTAGCGCCTTGCGGCTAACAGCGCCTCGCCAGCCGTCCAAATTGCGGTTCCGAGCAAGAGGATATCCTTGGCCAGAAACTGTCCCGGCATCGGCGAAGGAAAAGGAAATCCATAGCCCGGTTGCCACACGCCCGGCGTCGTAAAAACAAAACTCAAAGTGACAAGAAACATGAAAATTGCGCCGAGGCTGCCGAGGGCGGATACCAGCGGCGCGAACGCCCGCATTGCGATCATCAACCCCAGGGCTATCTCGACAACGCCCAGCAGCCCGGCAAACTGTCGCACACTCATCACCTGATAAGCCCACGACATAAACGGCGAATTAGCTACCAGTGGCTGAATGCCTTCGGCCTCATAAGCGGTAAACTTCAAAGCGCCCACCCAGAGCAAAATCACGACCAGTCCATAACGCAGCATCCATTGACCAAGCGTTGTCAGCCGACGTCCCCAGGCGTCACTTTCCATTTGTTTCATGCGGTCTATTGTAGTTTCCATGATGAAGTCTTTTCTCCTGTCTTTCGCCTCAATGGCTGTGACAAGAAGCCTTATAAAACAGACGGGAAAAAGCTGTCGGTAATCCCTGCCATGACAGCTTTTTCCGTCTCTGCTTTTTCATTATGGTTGACTGTGGCTAATAAGCCGCCAGCCCGGAAATACCGTCATTCACTGGAAGCCCGCCTGTCAGGGTTCCCAATGATGTCAGCCCACCATTGGCTTCGATCCGAAATGCAGCAACCGCGCCTAAACCTCTGAGCAGTTGATAGAGATAACGACCATCGGCACTTAAAGCTACGTCCACCGGCTGACTCGTTGCGCCCAGAAACGCCGCGCTGCCGTTAATTAATGACAGCGTGCCCGCACCATTGAAGCTATAGCTGGAAATCGTGCCGCTGCCAAAATTTGCGGTGTAGGCGTAACGTCCGTCCTTGGTGATGACGA
Organism: Blastocatellia bacterium; assembly: GCA_043736395.1. GTDB lineage: Bacteria > Acidobacteriota > Blastocatellia > RBC074 > RBC074 > JAFDVL01. The sequence goes on from JAYTCQ010000031.1 coordinate 37,327, forward strand.
CCCAACAAACATCGGTTTGTCCATTTGCCACGGAACCACTCAGCACTGACAATCCGCCGCCCGGATTGAGTTGGTAGGAGGTAGCCGCTGATAAATTCGGCGCGGCATTAAAAGATTCGACCGTCACCAGCTTGCCATCACCGCGAAAAGCAAGACTGAAGGGGCGCAATCCGAAAGACATATTTCGCACCGGCAGCATGGTGGCGTAGCCATCGTCCCCAATGCTGAAAGCATCAATCGCATTCGCTGGTGTCAGTAAAGTATTCGTCGTCTTTTGCGTCACGAGAATGGTGCGGCCATCGGGACTGAATTCAATATCACCGGGAACGGCAATGGGTGAACTTAACAACCTGAATGAATTCGGCAATTCAGTCAATCTGCCATCAGCAGCCATTCTGAATCCTCGAATGCCATTGCCCGCCACTGAACCATCCATTGAATAAAGCAGATCACCAAAAATCGTGAGGCTAAGGGGTTGATCACCCGCCTCAATGATTTGTATCAATCGCAGCCGCGATCCATTCACTTCAAACACTGAGAGATTGTCGCTGCCAGGATTTACGGCGTATAAAAACCGATTGTCCAGGCTAAGGCGCAAGGGGCCTTGCGTATCGGTGTCAACTCCAATCCCCAATCCCCGTGTGCGAACCCGTCCGACTCTTTCCAGCGTGCCATCGGTTGCTCGATTATAGGTTACGATTTCGTTTCCGGCAGTCGCATTAGTCATAGCAAACACGGCCCCTGTGCGCCGATTAAAGCGATCTGCGGCTGACTCCTGTTTTCCTTCCTGTGTTTGTGTCTCTAATGTTTGTGCCATCACTTCTGATGAGGTGATGTGCGTTATGCCAAGCGCGAATAATCCACAAAGGGACAATAAGAGCGCAAAATTTTTCAATACTTCTTTCATAATCAACTTATCCTTTCAAAATAATAATCACTTTGGGCATCTCGTCAGATAAATGCCCCTTTTAATACTTGCTCGGTTAACTAGTGTTCTCATGGAAGAGAAGATAAAAGCTCCCTTTTTACATTCCACCCACAGCAGGACGCGCAGGTTGCCTCGCGCAACGCTTAAAGAGAAACATTCGCGCCTCTGCTTCAGCTCCGCCGCCCGCTACCGCGTTTCAGCAATTGCTTGCAATCGTTGGAAGAGTTGCATCCTAGCACCGATTAGAAATAACCGATGTTAGTCTACTAACGTCAAAAAATAATTATTGGCTGGCGCTGAACGAAGCTGCAAAAATACTTCGATTCTTAATCTGGGCATTAACTCATGGAGAGAGAGAAAAAAGAAAGAGGGAAAATGGGGAGGGAATTTGCCGTTATGCACAGCCATTCGGCTTGATGTCTGAAGTTTTTTTAGGGTTGAAGTTTAGTCATCCCTAAGCTTCCCCTAAGGGCGAGAATATTAACGATTAAAGGTTGATTGCGCTCATAACGCACGAGTCCCTGACGCCGAAAGTTCCCCATCGTGACCGTGACGTGGGAGCGGCTCATGGCGGCTAACTGTGCCAGTTCATGATGACTAATATGCAGCACAACCTCATCTTTGTTATCTGTCCTGGCCTTACCCTGACGAATTGCCACTTGCAGCAGTAATCGCCCCAATCGCTCTTCAGCGCCCCGGTAGGCTAGCACTTCATTGCGACATTCTGCTTCACTGAGTCGCTGGCAAAACGTAAAGACAATTGACGTCAAGGCAGCATGATTCTGTTGTAAATAAGCCAAAAAATCACTGATCTTGAACTCTAGCGCCTCGCTCGTCACGACAGTGCGCGCGGTTGAATTCCATACGCCGTTTTCTTCAGTACAGAAACATAGTTCACCGAATAGCGCGCCTGACTCAACCACTTGTAAAATTACCTCATGTCCCTGTTGGTCACTGGTTGACACCGTTATTTGTCCGCGTCGGAGAAAATAAATAAGGTCTGCGCGATCATCCGGCTGCCAAATATCTATTCCCTTATTAAAGCGCCGAACGCGACCAATTGAACCATCCTGTGGTAAATGCTCCATTGTTAATCCGGTAAGTGCTTGGCAAGATTCGTGACTTAAAAAAGCTGATGGTTTTATCTTCGACATAAGCTAAGCTTTCAGGTGGTTATTAGCTGCGAAAGTCAGACCGAGGTTCAAAAGTAATCAGTAAAATCATAAATTTAGCGCTCTAAACCATGACAGTTTTAGAGCGCTAAATTTAGATGATGAACCAATGGCTACAAATTGAAGCCAGGAAGTAAGCGCAACCAGCAGACCATTCTATTTCGCAGAAAATTTATAGATCGTAGTTGTGCTGTATGTTTGTCCGGGTCGCAACAAAGTCGTCGGAAATTCTTTTTTGTTCGGAGTGTCAGGATAGTGCTGTGTCTCTAAACAAAAAGCACCTCGCTTTTGGTAAGTCTTTCCGCCTTTGCCAGCCACATTATTCACATGATTTGCCGAATAAAATTGCACGCCAGGCTCGGTCGTCATCACTTCCATAATGCGTCCCGTGGTAGGTTCTGAAACGCGTGCGGCTAACGTCAACCCTTTGCCCCCGCCATTAATCACGTAGTTATGATCGTAGCCGACACCGAGTTGCAATTGTTCTTCCTTCGCTTCAATGCGTGAACCAATGGTCATCGGTGAAGTGAAGTCGAGAGCGGTTCCTTTGATGTTGACGATTTCTCCGGTCGGGATCAACCCTTTATCAACTTTGGTGGCTTGATAAGCGTTGATCATCATTTCGTGTCCGAGTACGTCGCCGCTGCCTGCTCCCGCTAAATTGAAGTAGGAATGGTTGGTCAAGTTGACGTGCGTATTTTTATCCGTAGTGGCGCGATAATCAATTTTCAGCCCGTTATCATTGGTCAACGTGTACGTCACGGTGACATCCAATTTGCCCGGATAGCCTTCTTCCATGTCGGCGCTGGTATATTTCAATTCCAGCGTTTGCCCTTCAGTAGATTTGCCAGACTTGGCTTTCCAGACTTTTTTATCGAAGCCTAATTTGCCGCCGTGCAAATGATTTTCGCCGTTGTTGACAAGGAGCGTATATTCTTTGCCATCAATTTTAAATCTACCTTTCGCGATCCGGTTGCCGTAGCGTCCGACTAAAGCGCCGAAGAACGGATGCCCTTTTAAATATGGGTCAAGCGTATCAAATCCGAGAACGACATCATCAAGTTTGCCATCGCGATCAGGCGTCTTGAGAGAGACTACGATGCCGCCATAGGTCATGATTTTCGCTTCCATGCCTTTGGCGTTCGTGAGTGTAAAAATATCAACGGGTTTGCCATCGGCAGTTTTCCCGAAAGGTTGTTTGGTAATCATAGGTTTTTTTTGGGCGTAAATATTGAGTGCGAATAAGGCTGCAATCAAAAATGTGAAAGTGAGTTTTTTCATTCCTCGTTCTCCTGAAAATTTTGTTTCTTCTCTCAAAATAATGATTAGATAGCGATTCAAGCTGTGGCGTATTCAGTAAACGGTCTGACTTCAGGATGTTGAAAGCCTAGTACAATGTCTTTTTTAGATACACCTGCTTCTTCAAGATAGGTGGCGATGCCATTTTCAATTTGATCCTTCTGAATCCAAATCTTATCGTTGATAATTTCTAAATGTACTAGGCAATGATGCACGCGTTTGGCTTTGTTCCAGCCCTCAGCCAGCCAGAGATAGTTATCGGTGGTGCGATCACAAATCACTCGATCCGAAATTTGACCGTAGCGATGTGGCACTTGCGCGAGTGTCCGCAGCGTCGTTTCAATCAGGTCTCGATATTGGTTCAATCTATCCATACGACAATTTCCTCAGTTTGGGGATTGAAAACCAGCAAGTGAATTTGTTCCTGCTGACAAAGGGCTTTGGTCTTGGGAGAAGTGAAAAGATTTAGATAGGTCGTTTCACGAATTGCCAAATAAAGTTTGCGCTCCGGTTCGCTTGCTTGTAGTGCCGCTCGATATAAAACAAATTGACCCAGCGCATTTTTCAAATCTTCGATTTCAGATTTAGACAAAAAGCTTTTGATTTCAACTGCGATTTTTTGTAAGCCTTTTTCAGCAATCAACAATTGTTCCGCGCCAAGGTCAATGAAAAGAGGGGTATCGTCCCAGTCTAACCGGAGCGGATCATCGGTCACTACCCATCCTTCTTTGACGAGCGCGTGCTTAGCGTGATCGTGATAGACATCTTTTGCTGGCATAGCACTTATTGTAAAGGGAATGCCTAAGGAAATGAAGAGTACACGAAAACTGCTGTGAAAACGTTGGTTGATGATTACTGGTTAATCACGTATCAGTAATTATTTTATGAAAATTTTTACAACAAAAATTGCCCAAGATGCGCATTCGGATTATTCATTGCTGTGCGTAATGCAAGCTCCAGTGCATCTCTGATTTCTTCCGGTGCGATGACTGCATCGACAAATCCGCGCGCCGCTGCATGCCTTGCGTCAAGTTGCCGTTCGTATTCATCGCGGACGTTTTGCATTTCGGTTTGTAATTTTTCGTCGGGGGATTTTCCGGCAGCTTTGAGCTTTTCAAGTTGTCCGGAAAACAACGCCATGACGGCGGATTCGCCTTCCATAACTCCCATCCTGCCCGTCGGCAAAGTGAAAATAAAATCAGGGTCGAATCCCTGTCCCGCCATCGCGTAATAGCCTGCGCCGCTCGCGTGATTGATGGTCAATACAATTTTCGGCACAGTCGCAGTAGCCATCGCTTCGACGAATCTGGCTCCGGCGCGGATGATTCCAGAATGTTCGGCTTCGACGCCAATCATAAATCCGGAGACATCTTGCAGAAACAAAATCGGTGTGCCCTGGCGATTGCAATTTTCGATGAAATACGCCGTTTTTTCAGCACTTTCGGTGTAAATGATGCCGCCGATTTTAGGAGCTTTACCCGCTTCGCCTTTAATCATTCCGCGACTGTTGGCGATGATGCCGACTTTGATCCCATTAATTTTGGCATGTCCGACGATCATTTCCTGTGCGTAGTCCGCTTGAAATTCATCAAAGCTGTCGGCGTCTAAAATACAATCCAGCAATGCGCGTGGATCGTACATTCCGCGATGATCGTTCGGAATTATTTGATAGAGATCAGTCAGCGGACGTTTGGATTCTGTCGCTTGCGTTGCGACTTGAAAGGCGGAATTATTTCGCGGCAAATCTTGAATTAAAGTGCGGATTTTTAGAATACATTCTTCGTCATTTTTTGTGCGGTAATGCGCAACACCTGAGATCGCATTGTGCGTGTACGCGCCTCCTAATTTTTCGCCTTCAACTTTTTGACCCGTCGCGCCTTTAACTAAATTCGGGCCGCCAAGTCCCATAAATGAAGTGCCTTCGACCATGATGATGACATCAGAAAGAGCAGGTAAATAGGCACCTCCGGCGATGCACTGACCCATCACAGCGGAAATTTGCGGGACTTTCAAAAACTTCCGCATAATCGAATTATAATAAAAAATTCGCGCTGCGCCGTATTGCCCCGGAAAGACTCCGCCTTGATAGGGAAGGTTCACTCCGGCGGAATCTACGAGGTAGACAATCGGTACGCGGCAACGCATTGCGATTTCCTGCGTGCGCAAAATTTTCTTAATTGTTTCCGGCCACCACGAACCGGCTTTGACGGTGGCGTCATTGGCGACGACTACGATTTCACGTCCGGCGACTTTGCCGATGCACGTCACAACTCCGGCCGCGGGAGCTTGTCCGTCATATTGATCATAAGTAATCAATAAGCCAATTTCCTGATAAAATCCTTCATCAAAAAGCAGTTCGATTCGTTCTCTCGCGGTCAGTTTTTGCTGGGCATGTTGACGTTGAATTTTATCTTCGCCACCGCCGAGAATGAGCCTGGATTCTAGCTCGCGAAGTTCGGCGACTAATGATTCGAGCTTAGGAATGGCAGGAGGTTTGGCGGCTAATTTCATATTATTTCCGAGGGGCGAAGCGGTACAGTACGAGGAGCGGTAGCGACTTGGTAAATGCCACGAGTTACCAAGTCGCTACCGCTCCTCGTACTGTACCTGAATTTTATCGTAAAATCGAAAATCCCGCATAAATCACATTGCTATCCATTCCAGGATTCACATTTGTGAAGCGCGCATTTGAAAAATGATGGAGCTTATATCCGACTGAAAAAGCGGTTCTTTGGCTCACCGGAATTTGAATTCCACCACCGAATTCAAACGTAAAGTTCCATCGCGTCGCGCCGAGCACCTCAACGGGCGTACCCTTCTCAAAGATGATATAGCCGCCGCTGATATTGACGAAGGGCTTGATCTTGTTTTGACGGTTAAAGTTCATTTTCAACCCGAATGGAGAGCCTCCGCGACCGCGGATGGCAAGCTGCGCACGCGGATTTCCGATTCGCACGGAAGTTGGTTGATAGACCATCGAATACGGAACAATATCGCTGATAAATTCCCACGCGGTATTTTTTGTCGCCGCGAAAACCCATCCGTGACGAAGTCCGATTATCGCTAATTTACGGTCTTTGACAGAGCCGAAAATCTGCGGAGAATTCGGCGAGCCTCCGACCCACACGCCCCATTCGTGCGTGCCTTTGTCGAAGCTGCCAGCGTCTTTAGTTTGTGCGAAAATAGAAATAGAGAAAATGCAGAAAAGTGTAAATCGTAAAATAATTTTCATAACAAATATTTCGTCGTTGCTTTAATTAATGATTCAGCCTCGCCCAACAGGTTGAAGCTATGTGGATCGGGGATGAGCAGTTTCGATGAAGGGTTAATGAAAATAGTTGCACATCCGACGCGCGATCCAGCTTCCAAATCGGTCACCGAATCTCCAATCATAACTGATTTTTCAAAATCAATTTCGGGGAAATCTTTTTTCGCGTTCAGGAATAGTCCGACGTCAGGCTTGCGGCATGAACATTGATGATTATCGTGTGGGCAATGATAGATCCCTGAAATATTTGCACCGGATGCTGCGAGTTCAGCTTGTAATTGTTGATGTACATTCTGCGCATCGGATTCGCTCATAATGCCACGAGAAATCCCGCGTTGATTGGTGATGATGATTAATCGGAGCTGCGCGGCGGTGAGTTGGGCTAAGGCTTCTTTGACGCCGGAAAGGAATTCAAATTCCGACCAGTTTTTGACGTAGTCATTTTCGAGTTTGCGGTTGATAACGCCGTCACGGTCTAAAAAAATCGTACTAAATTTCATACGAAAGAAAGTTCGACAGGATTGACAAGATTTACAGGATTAGCAACTAGAAACATAAAAATGCAGGTGAGTGTAAATCTTGTTCATCTTGTCAATCCTGTCAAAAAACAATTTAACTAAACAAATCTTTTTCTACCAGATCGCACAAAATATGCCCGATCAAAATATGCGCTTCCTGAATTCTGGGCGTATCATCCGAATGAATACACAAACAATACTCGGCGAATTCTTTAAGCTTCCCACCGGATTTCCCCGTCATCGCAATCGTAGTCGCGCCGATGGATTTTGCGAATTTTAGACCGTTGATGACGTTCGGAGAATTACCGCTTGTCGAAATTCCAAAGATTACGTCACCTTTCGTCGCCAAGCCTTCCAACTGTCGGCTGAAGAGCATTTCAAACCCGTAATCATTGGCGATGGCTGTCAACGTCGAAGTGTTCGCCGTTAATGACAGAGCCGGAAGCGATGGGCGTTCCAGCTTAAATCTTCCTGAAAGTTCGGTCGCAATATGTTCCGCATCGGACGCGCTGCCACCATTGCCGAAAAGGAATAATTTATGTCCGTTACGAAACGCTTCGATGACGAGGGCAGAGATTTGGGCGATTAATTCAGATTGTTCGAGGCAGGAAAGGAGCGTTGCGCTGCTGTCTTTGATTTGGTGTTCGATTTGGGATTGGTGCGAATTCATAGATGACATGATAACGCAAGATTATACCTCAAAGTCAATTTTCAATATTTTAGAATGCTCAATAATTTTAATTGTAGGCTGGTAAGGAGTGATTACCTCTAGATTATTATCTCCACCAAATATCAAATAGTGAAAAAACTCGCCCAAGTGACCTCTTGCAATAAAGTGTCTTCCATTTTCATAAGCTTTAAGCCAAGGCGAGTCTAAGTATTGATACGTAGCTAATTCAGGTTCTTCAATAGTCGCTGTGTAGAAATCCCGCTCTGGGCAGAACGCTTCCTCCATGCAAGTAAATGCAATGGCTTCACCAAAATTTACAATATATTTGGGATATTTATCTATGCCATGAGGAGCAATTATTGCCATCAGAGTAGTCTGTCCTTGAGTTCCTAATTTCTCGGCAACTGCTACGGAGACACTTGGCCATCTAACATCTGTGAATGGAGTATTCCAACGAACTAAACTTGGCATATAAAAACGTGTAGCGATTTTAGTAACGTGAATAGTTCATCTATCGCTTCCCAACGATCTCCACCAAATCTGAAATCTTTTTCATCAACGGCAGCCATCCATAATGTTCTTCGACGAAGCTGCGAGCTTTGGTTTCGAGTCGTGTCCGCAGACATTCATCGCGCATCACTTTCAATACTGCATCCGCGAAATCTTTCGGTTCGTCGGCGACTAAAAATTCCTGATCGTGAGTAGCTCCGACTCCGGCGTTGACGCTGGAAGTCACGACTAACGCGCAGCCGGAAGCCATTGCTTCAAGGGCTTTGTTTTGGATGCCGCGTGCGATTTTTAAGGGGACTACGCCAACGGTAGCGGCGGCGACGTAGGGGCGCACATCGTCAACAAATCCGGTGACGATGACACCGTCGAGCTTGCTTAACGCTTGCACCATCGGAGTCGGTTTGCTCCCGACAATTAAAAATTGTGCGTTCGGAATTTCGGCGCGAATCAGCGGGAAAATTTCTTCGGCGAAGTACCGGCAACCCTCGGCGTTCGGGTAATAATCCATTGCTCCTGTGAAGACGATTCGTGGAGCGTTTTTGTCCTGCAAAAAAATTTGTTCGTTCGTGGGAAGTTTTTCAGGGGCGAATTTAGGAAAGTTTCCAGGTTTGAATTTTTCAAGGTCTACACCGTTCGTGACGGCGACCATTTTATTTTCAATGGTCTCTTCATCCAGTTCATCCAGCACCGCAATTTCGCGTTCGGTGGTCAGCACCGTGAAAGGGAATTGCTCGGTAATTTCGTACTCATAAAGTCGCAGCCTTTGCCCTTCGATTTTGTAGATGATGGACATCGGGAACTTGTGTTCATGGGCGTAGTCGCGCCATTTCTGCGAATCTACATCCACCATATCCACGACAGAATGCGCGGTAAAATCAGGCGGAACAAACTGGCACATAGTCGAAGAAAAAACGACCATTGCCTGAATACCGTATTCTTTGACGATGCGTTCGACTTCGCGATTCATCCGTTTGGAATTGAAGTACGCGCACGAGAGCGGACGATTCCCCAGCAGTGCCGTCAGCGCCTGCCAATTGGACGCAGCTTTGTTGAAAAGCACCAGCGTAGCCGACGCGCAATATTTTTCCAGTTCCGTTTTGGTGGCTAATTCTTCGTCGTTCTCAGCAAAAGCGATGAGGTGAACTTCATGACCAAGTGCGACCAATGAAGTCAGCATATTGAAAGGGCGAACCTGAGTTCCCTTATTAGGTGGGTACGGCGTACGGTGTGAAAATAGTAGAATTTTCATTTGACGGGATTATTACGATAACCCTACAGATTGCAAAACGCGTTGGGCATTTTCCGTCCAGAAATATTTTCCATTTTGAATGGTGTCACTGGCTCCACGACTGACTTTGGCGCGGAGTTCGGCATTGACGGCGAGCGCGGTCACGGTTTTGACGAAACCATTCGGATCATCTTTCGGGATGAATAAACCGTTGACGCCTTCAGTGATGACTTCGTGCAGATTCGGTTGATCGGGGACGAGCACGGCTTTGCCCATTGCCATGTATTCAAATAATTTCATCGGCGAAGCATAGACCGGAATGCTGGGAACAACGGTGATGTCCATCGCGGCTATATGTTCAGGAATCGCTGAATGGTGCAAAGCTCCCGTGAAATGTACGGCGTCAGAAATTCCGAGTTGCTGCGCTTGCTCTTTTAGTCCGAGAATTGCGGGGCCGTCTCCGGCAATCAAGACCGCAAAATCCTGACGATTTGGAAGGTGCGCAAAGGCTTCGAGTAATAAATCCAACCGATGCCATTGCCTGGCCCAGCCGACGAATCCGAGAACGCAACGATTACCGAGTGAATATTTTTTGCGAACAGCTTTGGCATCAACTCCGGTGTGAAAAAGCTGCGGATCAATGCCGTTGTGGATGACCTGAAATTTGTTGGTGTCGAATCCCTGTTTGACGTAATGCTGTTTGAGGACTTCGCTGACAACGATGATTTTCGTCGCAGCGTTGATTACAGTTTTTTCGCATTTCGCGGAAATGGCTGTGCCCATCAAATTACTTTCTTTCGCCATTTCGTCCACGAGCGGAGCATTGATTTCAACCACAAAAGGGAGCTTAAATTTTTTTGCAATTGATGCGCCAGCGGTCAGATTCAAGCTATAGCGTTCGTAAATAAACGCAGGTTTGTTTGCGCGAATCGCCTGCTTGAGTTTGTTCATGCCATAAAAATTATAGCCGAGCGACATGGCTTCATAAATGAGGCTGCCGAGCGCTCCACGTCCCTCAGAATGTTTCGAGCTGGAATTATTTTGGGGAGCGCTGGCGGTTTGGTTGGCTTGACGACTTAAGCTGACTTCGATGACTTCATGTCCGAGCGCAGACCACGCGTGCTGAAGTGATCGAATATGTATTCCTTGTGCGTCTTCACCGCGTGTCCTGTGGTGATAGATAATTTTCATGACAGGGTGGGCCACTGCTTTAATACTTAACTATTCGTGACCAGGTATTTTTCCTGTAGGGCTTGTTCCAGAACGCTTTCTGCCTCAGATGCAACGCTGTCCCAATTGCGAAGGCTCTGAGAGCCAGCAATAGCGGATTGATTCCAATGAGTTTTAAGCGCTGTCAGTAATTGATTTTTCAAAGCCTCGGAATCACCGGAAGGAAAAAGGAATCCGTTTTTGCCGGGTTCAATAATGACAGGATTTGTTCCCGCATTTGAAGCGACTACGGGGGTTCCGCAGGCTAATGCTTCAAGCACGACATTCGGAGAACCTTCACGGATGCTGGCCAATACTTTGACATCAGCAGCATTATTCCAGAGGCAAATTTTTTCAGGGGCTAACTGTCCAACGAAGCGCACTATATCATTTAATCCTAAACGACGGGAAGCCTCTTCTAACTTCTTACGGTCTTCTCCTTCGCCGATCAGGGCCAGCCTGATTTTTTGATTTACTAAGTGTTCTCTGCCGATTTTACAAAGCGCTTCGAGAATTAACCATTGTGATTTGTTGTGATCCAGTCGCCCGATGGAAACAATTAATTTTTTATCCTGTCCCAGACCCAGTTTCGCGCGCGCTTCTGAACGGGGAATCGGATGAAAAACAGTTGTATCAATACCGTTGGGAATGACGTGAATTTTATGCGGATCAGCTCCGAGTTCAATGAAATCCTGCTTGATTTCTTCTGAGACGGCAATCAGACGCGTCGCACTGGTCACCACTTCGCGCAGCAGGGGAGCAATGTTTGACATTAATTTGTTTCGCGTTATATCTGAGCCGCGCGCCGTCACTACCACAGGAATATTAAAATATTTGCCAAGCTTAATCGCCGCGAATCCATCAGGATAAGCAAAATGCGCATCAATTACCTGAAAATCAAAACCTTGATTTCGAATTTTTTCAACGGTTGGCTGGGTTCCGCGAGTCATCCAATCACCGTATTTCATCATTCCGATTTTGGGAGTGACCAAATAGCGGGGATGAGAAACTTCAATTCCGAATTGATGCTCAAGGAGCGGGACGCGAGTCAATTTTTTCCAATTGTCAGGAGCCGGGAAGAATCTGGGAAAATACGGAATTGGAGCAACAACTTTGATCTCATGTCGTGAAGCCATTGGCGCAACTCTTCGCGCCACAAAAATACCGTGTTGCGGCATTTGAGAGTTTGGAAACAACGATGTAAAAGTCAAAATTCGCACGTAACCCCTAATAACATATCATTGTCGGAACCTATTACTGCGGCTCGAGTTGTTAGTCCGCACGTTTCAATGAATTGAAATTAGCAGAGCGATTTAGTGAAGCTTGTATAATAATAAATTTAAAAGTTACCCAAGCAAATTAACAGTTCACCAAACCACTGTGCTTACCCTACGAACTTACGCTGCCATAAGCGAAACATTAAAATTGTCCACAGTGGACTCCCTAAATCCCGGAGTCCGCTTTGATGGCGATCCCACATATTTCTGACAGATTGCTGGTTAAGCAAAGAATCATGCTGATCAAATAACAAGCTATACGCTAAATCTTTCAAATCTCCGCGCAGCCATTCGGCCAGCGGAATGGAGAAGCCCATCTTCGGACGATTCAAAATTTCTTCGGGAACAATTTTCTTAATCGCTTCTTTGAAAATATATTTCCCAACACCATTTTTTAACTTCAAGCTTGATGGAATGCGCGCCGCGTTTTCCATAAATTCGTGATCCAGCAGCGGACAGCGAACTTCCAGCGAAACCGCCATACTCGCCCGATCAACTTTTGTTAAAATATCGTCGACGAGATACGTTTTGATGTCCACGTATTGAACCCGTGAAAGCGGATCATCAGCCGGAGCGCGATCATAAAAATGCCGAAACAGATCGAACGGATCGTATCCTTGCAGGCTTGTGGTCAAATCTCCGTTGAATAATCCGGTACTTTCTTTCGACATCAAGCCGTACACCGAATTGAAATATGCCTGCGCGTGATCCAGTGAAATATTAGTTAACGTCGCCTTTGCGCGAAGCGGGCGCGGCAGCCAATCAGCCTGCGGATAAAGCGCGCCTGCCGTGCCAAACGCCATTTTCCTGAGAGATGCAGGAATCATCTGCCGGACGCGGTTTTCAGCTACATCAAAACGGTAGCGGCGATAACCGGCGAAATTCTCATCGCCTCCGTCACCGGAGAGCGCCACGGTGACAAATTCACGAGCGACTTGCGAAACATAATACGTCGGCACAGCGGATGAATCGGCGAAGGGTTCATCGTAATGCCAAGCTAATTTTTCGACGACAGAAACCGCATCAGGTGCGACGATGCGTTCGTGGTGGTCAGCGTTGACAGAAGCCGCGAATTTTTTTGCGGCGGCAGCTTCGCTATATTTCTCAGACGTAAAACCAATCGAAGCGGTTACAACGGGACGTCCGGTAATTTTTGTCATCATCGCGACGACGGCGGAAGAATCTACCCCACCGGAAAGAAAAGCGCCAAGTGGAACTTCACTCATCAAACGAGACCCAACCGAGTCGCGTAAGGACGAAATTAAATTTTCAGCCCATTCTTCTTCGCTGTGATCCTCGACTTGATTAAAGTTTAAATCCCAATATTCCTGCTCGCGAATGCTCTGCGCGTTGACGACCAGATAATGCGCGGGCTTCACTTTGCGAATGTGTTTGAAGATGGATTTTGGTGCCGGAATTGCCAGAAATGAAAAATAATCGGCTAAGGCCTGCACATCAATTTCGCGCGGGATTTCAGGGTCTTGAATCAGACATTTCACTTCAGAACCAAAACTAAATTTCCCCTTAAAATCTGAGTAATACAGCGGCTTTTTGCCCAGGCGGTCACGTGCTAACAACATCGAATTATTCCGCGAATCCCAAATCGCGAACGCAAACATGCCGCTCAGCATCGCTACGCATTTTTCACCGAATTCTTCGTAAAGATGAACAATGGTTTCCGTGTCGGAGCGGGTTTGCAGCGTATGTCCCCGCTCTTCGACTAATTTGGCAAGCTTCTGATAATTATAAATTTCGCCATTGAAGACGATGGCAACTGTTCCGTCTTCATTGAAGATCGGTTGATGTCCGCCGGAAACGTCAATAATGGAAAGTCGGCGATGTCCCAGTCCGACGGTATCTTTGACGTAAAATCCATCATCGTCCGGGCCTCGATGCGCAATCACATCCGTCATCTGCTTCAATAAAGCAGCATCAGCGCTAACTTTATTTTCGTAATTATAAATTCCTGCAATTCCACACATCCTGGTAACAATTTCCTAATTAGAATTTCTGGAGCTAAATCCCGCGTATGGTATGACTTCTTTTCTGGAAAAGAAAATACTTCTTCAAAATTTTAAAGTGTTTGACTCGTTATTCTCTAGCTAAGGCACTCCTACCATATTTGTGGACGGATTAACATTGTGAGGTTTTCCAGTGCAAAACGAAAATTAATTATTTAAAAACGAAGTCTTAAATTCACCAATTTAAAAAGTATTTCGGGGAACACGTTCAAACTAAAGGCGATGAGTCTTCGCTTGATGCTGGGCTGGCGAGCAATGACTTCACGTAAATCATAAGCCGCCGCCTGAAAATTTTTGGCAGCGAATTTGCGATGAAAGCGGCAATCATAATCTTCCGCTTCAACCCGTGTAATAAAATTGTCAGCTAATTCCCGTTGTTTCGCAGTGAGGTTAACGTTTGTTTTTAATTTAATAATTGAAGCGATCACATTTTTATAAAAATTTTCCGAACCGCTCGAAAGCGAATCGGGTCGTTTACGATATTTGACTAACACTTCGTTAGTGAAGGTAAATTGATAACCCGCCAAGCAAATTCTAAACCATAAATCCAAATCTTCAGAACCTTTGAGCGAAGGATCGAAGCCTCCCACTTTCGTGATAATTTCACGTTTAAAAATTGAAGAAATGAAAACGTTGCATTCACGAGAAATTAATTTGTCCAGGGTGATCGGCAAACTTGAAGGATCACGATCCATAAATCGTTTGCCATCCCAGTAAGGAGTTCCAAAATATTCAGCGTTGGGATAGGCAAAATCTATTTTTGGATCAGCCTGGAAAAGGTTAAGCATCTTTTCCAGATAATGAGGCAACCAGAGATCATCACTATCGAGAATTGCCAGATACTTTCCTGTGGCGTGTTGCAACGCTGTATTTCTGGCTGCTGCCGGCCCGGCATTTTTTTGCTCAATCAAAACAATCCGGGCGTCTGCGTAGGATTTGACAACCTTCGAAGTCTGGTCAGTGGAACCATCGTTGACAATAATTAATTCAAAATCAGGGCAGGTTTGCGCTAAGACTGAATCAATGGTTTCGTTAATATAATTTGCTGCATTATGCGCGCACATCAAAATACTAACGCTGGGCGCTTTACTCTCGTTCATGAAACTACTTCCTCATTTTCGGACAATGTTTTTTGTAGTGGGTCAGAAAAACAAATAAGGTTAGTTTGGGTAAAGAAAATTTTGTAATTGAAAACCTGTTTTATGTTCAAATTGTGCTTTTAGTGAGGGCAAATAATCATTGCTTTCGTCCAGCATAATTCGCTCGATGCGGCGTAATGGAAAGAAGACGGTGGAAGGAAAAATTCCGCTCTCTTTTTTAACCAGAATCTTAATTAATTCATCAAAACTGTTCAGATCAATTCCACGGACGACAACACCTGCTGAATTCAGGTCTTCAATTAATCCCCAAAATTTTTCTCGTGGTTCAGCTAAGCTGATAATAATGCAAGCGCCTGGTTCAATCTTCATTCATTACCTTTACTAATAAAAACCTAGGAACGCTAAAAGCAGTTCCTAATGCTCTAAGTATACTTAAAAAATATTGCTTGTCAGCTTTTTTCGACTTTTCCGTCAACAACAATAATTTATCGGGATTTTCTTCAGTCTGCCTGACAATTTCATCTTTGGTGTGCTATTCTGCGCGTCTTTTCTGAGCATTTATATTTTTTTTGCGAGCGATGTTTGGTAATCGCTCTATTTGAGGAGGCAGCTTGAGCGTTTTAGTTGATCAAAATACCCGTCTCATTGTCCAGGGCTTAACCGGCAAAGAAGGCACCTTTCATGCGCTGCAAATGCGCGATTACGGAACAAACATCGTCGGTGGCGTGACGCCTGGAAAGGGCGGCACGACGCACGAAAAATTCGCTGTTTTTAATACCGTCACCGATGCGGTTAACGAAGCCGGCGCGAATGCGACAGTAATTTATGTTCCGCCCCCTTTTGCTGCTGATGCGATTATGGAAGCCGCTGACGCTGGCATTGCCTTAATTGTGTGCATTACTGAAGGCATTCCGACGATTGATATGATTAATGTTTATCAATACGTCAGAGCGCGTGGCGTTCGATTAATCGGCCCGAATTGCCCCGGCGTTATTTCGCCCGGTAAATGCAAAGTCGGCATTATGCCAGCCCGCATTCATAAAGAAGGCAACATCGGCGTTGTTTCTCGTTCTGGAACGTTGACCTACGAAGCCGTCGGACAATTAACCGCGCTCGGTCTGGGACAATCCACCTGCATCGGCATCGGCGGCGATCCGATTATCGGGACTTCACAGCGTGAAGCGTTAGAGATTTTCAACGGCGATCCTGACACACACGCTGTCGTGATGATCGGTGAAATTGGCGGATCAGCGGAAGAAGAAGCCGCTGAATATGTGAAGGCCCACATGACCAAACCCGTTGTCGGATTTATCGCCGGACAGACCGCACCTCCAGGACGTCGCATGGGACACGCCGGAGCCATCATCGCTGGTGGTAAAGGAACTGCCGCAGAAAAATTTGCGGCGATGGAAGCGGCAGGAATTCACATCGTGAAAAGTCCGGCTGATCTCGGCGCAAAAGTTAAAGAAGTACTCGGTTAATTTCCAAAGATTTTGAGTGAGAAGAAAGCGAAAATTGCGCTTTCTTCTCACTAAGAAAATTCTCCCCATCAGTTCTCCCCAATTAAAAACTAACTCAGCAACCAACCCTTTAGGAGGATTGTGATGATGAAACTACGTAGTAAATCGCGTTGTGTAATTTCGTGTTTTCTTGTAATCACGATTTTACTGGCAACTTCGTGTACGGACTTACGTCCAGTGCAAAATTTCGGAGATATTGCTTCAGATGCCGCACGGCGTTTTCCCGTCTTGGCGCGTGATTTGAGCGCTTCGTGTCGGCGTCAAATTTATTTTCAGCACATTCGTGAAAATCGTTTTTCGCCTGAAAAAATGCAGGTGATGATTGATCCTTCCGCCGCGAACCGCGAAGCCGCTGCAATGTTCGAACCGTGCAAAAATTTTATCGAACAGGAACCGCGCCTCATTCAGGCAAATGGAGTTTTACTAAATTATTTGCAGACGATGGCGGCACTCGCATCTGACGATACGACGGCGCTGGATCGAAGTTTGAGCAATGTAGCCAACTCATTTAATGAGACGGGATTGTTTGAGGCGGCGCAAGTTCGTGCCGTGAAAGGCATCGCCGGATTTATTGTGAAAGCGGCAGAAGGCGGATACCGCAAATCCAAAATCAAAGAAGCCGTCGAAGAAAATAACGAACACGTCAAAGTCCTGACCGAAGCGTTAAGCCGCATCGTAACGCAACAATATCAACTTCAACTCAATAATGAACGCGATGAATTGCGAAATTTTTATGTCACTGGAATGCGCGAATTTGTGAGTTATCAAAAATCACTTCCACGAACTACGCCGGATGCTGTGAATGATCCGTTACCAATTATGACGATCAAGCGTCAATGGGATGTAGAAGACGGAGAGCTGCAAAAACGGCTTCGAGCGGCTGCGGCGTATAGCGAAATGATGAAAGAAATTCAAGCCGCGCATCAGGATTTATTTGATGGGCGCAACAAGCTGACATCGCGGGAAGTCCTGCACAAAGCTCTCGCGTATGGATTAACCATTAACAATTTAGCCGAAGATTTTCGGCGTGCATTTTAGAAAGGAGAAATTATGCCTAAATTAACAGCCGATCAGGTTTTTCAACTCGCTCAGAGTTATCACAAATTCGCCCGCGAACTCGGAGATTATCGTTTCGCTGAATGGGATAAGCTAACTGCGGCGGAACGTCAAACGCTCGAAACGAAAGAGCGATTGATCCGCAATTTTTCTTCAAGTTTCAATGGACTTTCCTTGAAAATGGAGCTGGACGCCTTGCAAGGAACGCTGGATAAAATTTCGAAAGCTTCGGCAGGAATGCAAAAGGCGCTAAAGAAATTAGCGACGATCAACAAAGTGCTGAACGTAGCGGCGTTGATAATTTCTTTAGGGACTTCGGTGCTGACAGGCAACGTGAACGGAATTATCTCCGGCATTGATGACGTCCTGACCGCCTTCGAATGATAGGAAGCGCGTCCCGTCTGTAACTTTTGACAGACGGGACGCCTACTTCATCTGCATTTTCACTTGCAAACTTCCTCACAACGCGATATTCCATGCACGGCTTATTTTTATATTTTGAGGAGAATAAATGAAGATATTTGTTGATAGTGCAAATTTGAATGAGATCAAGGAAGCCGTGAGTTTAGGCATCGTTGATGGTGTGACGACGAATCCATCGCTGGTTGCGAAGGAAGGCAATAACATTGATTTTAAAGCGCACATGCTGAAAATCTGTGAGATTTTGAATAACCCGAAAGCTTCCGTGAGTGCTGAAGTTGTATCGCTCGAATACGACGCAATGGTTACTGAAGGACGCGAACTCGCGAAAATTCATCCATCAGTTTACGTCAAATTACCAATGACGAAAGCGGGATTACAAGCGACTAATACGCTGTCGAGCGAAGGCATTCGCATCAATCAGACTTTGATTTTTAGTGCCGCGCAAGCGTTGATGTCCGCGAAAGCCGGATCGTCTTTTGTCAGCCCGTTCATTGGGCGTTTGGATGACATTGGAACGAGCGGAATGAATTTAATTCAGGAAATTCGTGAGATTTTTGACAACTACGAAATCAAAACTGAAATTCTGGCAGCGAGCATTCGCGGCCCGCTTCACGTCATCGAAGCCGCTCGTGTCGGAGCCGATATTGGGACGATGCCATACAAAGTCATCGAGCAATTGCTCAAGCATCCGCTGACGGATTCTGGTCTCGCGCAATTCATGAAGGACTGGGAAAAAACGCAGGGCGTTAAGTAAATAAAATGCAGAAGCCCGCACGAAGTAAGGGCGCCAGTACTCGACAAAATTTTTATTGAGTACTGGCGCCCTTACTTCGTGCGGGCTTCTGCATTCTTAACATTTTGGTGGCAGAACCGGAATCGTAATCGTCGTGAATGTCGTCCCCGTCTTATGCAGTCCACGAATTCCCGACCATTTCTTGCTGTTCAGCGGAGTCAGCAATAATCCTATGCCACCGCCGATGTTGAGTTTCAGCGTACCGACCTGACCTGAAGGAATAATTCCCGCCATCATGAATGGCACTCGCGGAGAAGTTCCCGTGATTGTCGCACTCGCCTGACAAATTCCATTCAAGAATCCTGAGAAACTTCCGAACGGTTTTTCGTTCCCGTTGTAGGCGACTCCGATGCCGAGTTGCGCGGCTCCGCTCAGTGTATTTCTCGTGATGTCGCCGTTCATTCCGACGGTAACGATTTTCTGTCCAATCACGTCACGCGGACTTTGAATTTCGACTGCGAATTGATTTGGCATCGCGTCGTAACTCGTACCATTAAAGCGCAGCGTAGCCTTGTCTCCATTGATCGTGGCGAGATTATTGGAATATGCCCAGAACGATTCTGCGCCGTAATTTCCAACATAATTTCCATCGTTGACGAAAGCATTTCCGAGCAATCCATTGTTCTGAATCGGATTGCCTTGCGCGTCTACGACGAGTGCGATCAACCATCCAGTTGTGTCGGGATCCATCTCGGAAGCGAGGAAATTGATGCTCGCGTTCGGCGTCAGGCAGACGGAATAATCGGCTTGATTGCAGGTGGCTCCATCAATGAAAAAGAGATGGACAAACGCGGACGTTTCTCCCGTGTTGCTCAGATGCAGTTTCGTGTCCGAACCCGAACCCGATTTGGAAGTGTAGTACGGGAAGACGACGAGAGAACCAGCTTTTTGATCGCTAAGTTTCACGTCTTCGGGAGCGTGCGTCAGTCCTGGACACGTGACCGTTCCTGAAGCTGAAGTCGAAGTCGCTACACCTCCGACGCTGCCATCGGAATTGATCGTGATGGTTGATCCTTCAGGAGTGCCATCGGCGATCTGTGCTTGATAAGTAATCGTGACGGTTTGTCCGGCAGGAATATTCCCGCTCCATGCCACTTGCGTGTTAGGCGTTGGCGTACACGACCCAATGGTAGAGGTGCAGGTATTCGGCACCAGCGTCAATATCGCAGGCAAGGTGACATTGAAAGTGGCAGGTTGCGCCGTGTTATTCGGATTCGTCAATTGTGCCGTGACGAGCATGGAACTGCCAATGCCGTTGCACACAAAGGGATCGGTGAGTGACGACGTGAAGGGGGGTACATCATCATTCGTAATTGTTCCCTGACCCTGCATATCGGAAAAGGTAATGCTCGGGTATGGGAAGGAATTTTTCGTCAGGTTCACGAAGAAGGTTTCATTCGCTTCGATGTTGGAATCCGCCGCGACGACGATGGTAATCGTTTGTGAAGCGGTGGAATTGGCAGGGAAAGTCAC
>JAYTCQ010000032.1:0-63134 GCA_043736395.1 Blastocatellia bacterium
GGGTTGGTGAGGGCGTCTTGCTCGCTCAGCGTGAATGCTTTCCAGTAACACGCTGGCGGGTTCGTCGTTTGGGTCTTGTGCAACAAGTTGGCCTGAGAAAGCCGCCTGGAGAATATTTTTGCGCTGAACGTCAGATTGTTTTAGTGATAATTCAATTGAGTGTTCTTGTTGCTCAATGCCTGACAATACATGAACAATCGTACGAAGAATGGCAACGGTTTCTTCCATTGAAGGTAGTGGCAAAAACACTGAGGCAATTTGCTGAAGATTTAAGCCAGGCTTACCTGCACCATAAGCTGCTTCCAAAATTTGATTGTGCCGACCTAATGGGCAAGTTAGAAACAAGTGTAAATATGCACCTAGCATTTTGAAGACGGGGCGAATTAGTGCTACGTGCTGACTAACATAAGCTTCATCAATGTCATTAGCGACAAGTGCACATTTCCCAACATTAGCACCTGTGATTGTTAACAAAATATCGTCACGCTCAACTAATGTTCTGGCGCCTTCGATTTCTGTTGGAAGTAAAACTTTTGCTACGTCCGACAGATCAAGCCTGTCTGTCTTAATGTCTTGTGATCGAATGAATAAAACACCCTCTTTAGCGTAGAAATCCGCCCAGCCGCGAGAACCGCTGGTGATTAGTGACGTGCATTGATCCACCGTTGCCCACGCCCAACCTTTTGGCAATTGCGGCAATTCGCTGGTGTCAGGTTGTACAGGTTCAGGATATTTGTCTTTCCAGTCTTTGGGAGGCGTTTTGTCTTGTTCTGCAAACTTGGCGAATTGTTTTTCTTCCCAGCGGTGACGGCGTTCGATGAGGATGCGTTTGAGCAGTTGCGCACCTGTTTCCAACGGTTCGCCTAGTTTGGTGCGGGCTTTCCGCCACTCGGCAGTGAGCGTGCCTTCCACTGCCGCTTTCAGTAGCGATTGCCGATATTGTGTCAATTTCTTTTGTGCGGCTTTGAGTTCGGCTACGCCTGCGTCGAGGTCGGAGAAGACTTCTTCGAGCTTTTTGACGATACGTGTTTGTTCGTTCCTTGGCGGAATTGGAAGCATTAGAGTGCTTAGATTCCCGCGAGAAATTCGTTTTCGGGTAGACCCACTTTGAAGCGAATGGATTCTTTCTCGGAACTCAGGTGCGTTGATGAAATACATTAACCAACGTTGATCGAAGTGAGCTTCAATGCCTCTAACCACACAAACATCCACAACCGTAACTGATTCCATTTTGTCGCCGGGAAAGAGGCAAGCACGCCCCAAAGGATCGGGCATTCTTGCGATTAAGACATCGCCTTTGACCAAGAAAGTGCAGCGAAGTTCAATTGCTTTGGCTTTAGTTAGATAACGATTCGATTTGTTAACAAAAAAACCATCACCAATGTCGGCCAACTGAATCAACCTAATATTACCATTGGGGTCTTGGTCTTTACTCTCAATCCAATCACCATCAATAAAAACCCCATCGCCGGAGATTAGGTTGGGGATCGTAGCTTGTATCCAACTGTCAGGTAGTTTGAATTCACTCACACTGCAATATCCTTATTTATTTCTTTCATTTTTGCGAACATCTGCGGGGGAGCATCTTACGAGAAATGAGGGTTACTTGGAAGGCTGTTTTGTTGTTCAACGGCTGGAATTTTGATTTGTTGTTTTGAGGTATTTAGAGGGCACGTTTCAGTACGGTTTTATTGGCGGTTTGTAGCGGGTATCGTCGCCTTCCTGCCGCGTCCGCGAAACCCAATCCTGTGCGTCTTCGCCAGTTAACGGGTAGGGAGCAATGCCTGCAACGTCCATCCATTTTTTTCGTGTCGGTGTTTCAATCGCGGGATCGCGACGGGCGCGTTCGATCAGTAAAACTGCCAATGCTAATTGTTCACTAGCTGACAGCATTTCTGCCTGTTTCATAATTTCGCCAACTTGAGCCGTCATTTGATTTCCTCCGAAATGCGACAAACTTTCTGCTCTGCTATCTTACTCGCATCCTGCGGTTGAAGACAAAATATTTATAAAGTCATTGACTGGCAGGCATCTGGAAAATTGAATTAGGAAGGATTTTAGTTGGTACGTTTCAGCGTGGTTTTACTTCTGATGTGAGGTAAAACCACGCTGAAGCGTGAACTCTGAACGTTATTTCGAACTCTTTTTCATTCGCCTCGGTGTTGCAGGAAATAGTCTACTAATTCTTCGGCGGAGTTGTTCATTTCTACGCCGAACACGTGGATGCGGTTGGTGAAATAGTTGTACATCCAGACGGCGGGGATGGCTACGACTAAGCCGAGTGCGGTAGTGAATAATGCCTCGGCGATGCCGCCGGCGACGACGGTTAATCCGGCGCTTTGTTGTTCGTTCATTTGTGTGAAGGCGTTGATGATGCCGACTACGGTTCCGAATAATCCAACGAAGGGAGCGGTGGAACCAATTGTCGCCAGGCTGGATAATCCTTTTTGCATTTCAGCATGTTTCATCGCGGTAGTTCGTTTGATGGCGCGTTTGGCTTTGCGCAAAGGATTCGTGACAGCCGTATTCGTCAATTCCTGAAGACCGGAATTGACTACGATGGCGAGATGACTTTTTTTGTAATCCCTTGATAATTGCAACGCCTGATCCAGATGAGCTTCTTTCAGCATCGCGGCAACCTGCGGAATGAATTCGCGTGATTGGCGGGCGGCGGCGTTAAAGGCAAGGTAGCGTTCGAGCATAACTGCCAAAGAAAATACGGACATTAACAGCAAAATTACGATCACGGCTAACCCTACAGCGCTGGTATCGCGGATGATATTGCCGATACTCCATTTGAATTCCGACAAGAGAGCAAAGCTAAAGCTAAGAAGTGTCATAAACCGGACCTCCTGAGAAAAAAATTAGTCTCAAATCTTTTTTTGTGATGGTGACGTTCCTCAGCGCGCCTGATGAACGTGGTATATTAGTGATTATCGGAATTATTTTTCCACGAAGTACACGAAGGAACACGAAGTTGAAATCATTTCTTTTCTGGCGATTCGTTCTTTGATTCAAGTATCAGAATTAATTCCTATCTCTTCGTGCAACTTAGTGTCCTTCGTGGATAATTTATCCCGATAATATTTATTAGACTCCAAAGTTTTTACAAAGTTCCCAACTTATGAATTTCATTTACGGATTAGTACCAGTAGTCGAAGCCTTGCGCGCCGGACGGCGTACCATTAGCAAAATTGTCATTGCGACCAACGTCCAGCCTTCGCGCTTGAATGAATTAATACAATTAGCGCGCGCCTCGAAAGTGACGCTCGAACGTCGTGATCGCCGAGACCTGGATGAATTCGCCAAAGGCGGAAATCATCAGGGAGTCATCGCCTTGCTCACCGGCAACGATGTTGGCGCTCGTAAAACTGCCGGATATTTCGATGCGGAAGAGCTGCTCGATAATATCGCGGGTACGCCGTTTCTCGTATTGCTGGACAACATCGAAGACCCGCACAATTTAGGTGCAATTTTGCGTACCTGCGAATGCGCGGGCGTAGACGGAATTTTCCTGCCCGAACATCGCTCGGCGAGCTTGTCAGAAACTGTTGCCAAGACTTCGGCGGGCGCGGTGGAATACGTCAAAGTCTCGAAAGTTACCAATCTTGTGACTTTGATTCACGAACTGAAAGAGCGCGGAATTTATGTCCTGGGCGTCGAAGGTGGAACGGACACGGTTTATACCGAAGTTGACATGACGGTTCCATTAGCGTTGGTAATGGGCAGTGAAGGGAAGGGCGTAAGGCGCTTAGTCAGAGAGAAATGTGATGCGCTGATTTCAATTCCGATGCTGGGGAAAATTAATTCTTTGAATGTGAGTGTCGCGACAGGAGTGGTGTTATTTGAAGCGCAACGGCAACGAACTGTATCACGGACTGTTAGTCCGTGAGCATTTAGACGCAGACTGACAGTCTGCGGTACGTTATCCAGCTGCACTGATTTCAGATTTGTAATACAGGATGCGTCCGCAGTTTTCGCATTCGTGGATTTTATCTCCACGTTTGATTTCGCTGAAGGCTTGCGGGCGCATCGTCATGCGGCAAGCGGAACAGGCGTAATTTTTGGCTTCGGAAAGTACGAGGCCGGATTTCAGACGAGCTACACGTTCGTAGGTGGAACGGGTTTCGATAGAAAGTTGCGTGACTAAACGTTCACGTTCAGCGGCAAGAATTGCAAGTTTTTGTTGATCGGCTTCGACAGCAGCGGCGAGCGCGGACAGGTGGTCGTCAACTTCCTTTCGCTTAATTTCAATTTCAGGAGAGCGTTCGTTGACTTGGACTTCGAGTTTCTCGACCTTTTCCATGATTTTCAGCAACTCAGTTTCTAAGGTACTGATCACTTTTTTGGTCGAATCAACTTCACGGACAGCGGTTGTGTATTCGCGCTCATTCGTCGCCTTCATCAAATCCGCTTTGAATTTTTCATGCTTGGCGGTTTCAGAAGCGATGTCTGTTTCAAGACGATTTTTTTCAGCGGCAGCAGTCTCGAATTCAGATTTGAGATTCAAGAATTCTTTGGCAGAAGCCTCAAACTTTCGTTCGATGGAGGTTTTACGCGTCGGCAACGACGCAGCTTCAGCGTTACAACGTTTTATTTCGATGTCGGTTTCCTGGAGCGAAACTAATAAGCTAAGTTCAGCGATCAAGCGGTATCTCCTGTTTCTTGCGTCAAAATTTCTTTGAGGTATGAGAATACATTTACATTCTATAATCACACGAAACCAACTGGAGCGCAAGCGTCTTGCTTGCCGCGAGCGCGTGAAACGCCGCTCCTGTGACGTGGTAAGCGGTTCACTTGATCTTCAGGGTATTTCCTTGCCACGGTCGTTTGTGATGCTTGCGCTGGCAAACGGCAAGCGAGACGCTTGCGCTCCAGTCAGGCTTGCGACTATTTTAAAGAGATGAGCATTTATCCAAAATCTGAACAATTATTTGAGCGAGCCAAACAGGTAATTCCCGGTGGCGTGAACTCTCCGGTACGCGCTTTTCGCGGCGTCGGAGGTTCTCCACTATTTATAAAATCCGCTAACGGATGCTTTCTGCATGATGCTGACGGGCGCGAATACATTGACTACGTTGGATCGTGGGGGCCAATGATTTTAGGCCACGCGCACCCGGAAATTATTGCTGCGATTCAGGACGCCGCGACTCGTGGGACGAGTTACGGAGCACCGACTGAACTTGAAATTGAACTGGCTGACGAAGTCATTGATGCCTTTCCTTCCATCGAAAAAGTCAGAATGACATCCAGTGGAACAGAGGCTACAATGTCGGCTTTGCGTGTGGCGCGTGGATTTACGGGACGAAATAAAATCGTCAAATTTGAAGGTTGCTATCACGGTCACGGCGATAGTTTACTCGTCAAAGCCGGATCAGGAGTGGCTACGCTTGGGCTGCCGGATTCACCCGGAGTTTTGCCGGAAGTAGCGGCGAATACGATCACGGTTGCGTTCAATAATGCCGGGGCTTTGCAACAGGTATTTGACGAAATCGGTAAAGAAATCGCAGCTGTCATCATCGAACCGGTTGTAGGGAATATGGGCTGTGTGCCTCCGCAAGCAGGTTATTTACAAGCCGTGCGCGACATTACGGCTAAGCACGGAGCGGTGTTAATTTTCGATGAAGTGATGACTGGATTTCGCATCGCACGCGGCGGAGCGCAGGAACTTTACGGGATCAAAGCCGATATGACGACGCTGGGAAAAATCATTGGAGGCGGCTTGCCTGTGGGAGCTTTTGGTGGGAAACGCGAAATCATGGATTGCGTCGCTCCGGTTGGACCTGTTTATCAGGCGGGAACTTTATCAGGAAATCCGTTAGCGGTTACGGCAGGATTGACGCAGCTTCGATTGCTGAAAAATAAGGCAGTGTATGAACATCTGGAACGGGTGACGAAACGCCTGGACGAAGGCTTTGCGGAAGCGGCAAAAGAAGCGGGAATTGCCACAGTCAGCAATCGCGTTGGCTCAATGGTGACGATGTTTTTCAACGATGAGGAAGTTGTGGACTGGACGACTGCAAACAGAAGTAATCGTGAATCGTTCGGGAAATTTTTTCACGCGATGCTGGAGCAGGGAGTATATCTGGCTCCCTCGCAATTTGAGGCTGCATTCGTGTCGTTCACGCACACCGATGAAATTATTGATCGAACAATTGAAGCGGCACGGAAGGCATTTGGAAATCTGTAATGCAGAAGCCCGCACGCAGTAAGGGCGCCAGTGCTCTACTCGAACTTTCGCAGGCAATTAATTATTTTCTTCTGGTGAGAAGGCGCCCTTACTGCGTGCGGGCTTCTGCATTAAAAAATTTATGGCTCCTCCAAAATCATCAACCGACGCCTTGAAATCACAGGCTGAATTATTCCGTCAGCTCAAGAGCGGAAAATTCGCGCCCTTGTATTTATTGGTCGGCAATGAAAATTTCCTGCGCGAAGAATCTCTCAAACGGCTCATTTCCGAAGCCGTAGATGAGGGCTTGCGCGATTTCAATGTCTCCGAAATTTCAGTGGCTAAAGGCAATCTGGATGACGCATTAGCGATTGCATTGCAATATCCAATGATGTCCGCGCGGCGGGCTGTGGTCGTAACAGGATTTGAAGCTCTCAACGACGAAAAACAGCTTGAGGCCTTGAAGGATTATTTGCGCAGGCCAGTCGAAAGTACGGTATTAATTTTCAATTCTGCCGGACTGGATAAACGTCGCACCATCGCTACGATGCTGACAAAATCCTGCGAAGTCGTGAGCTTCGATCAGCTTGATGAACGCGAAGCAGCGCCGCGCTGGGTAGGGAATTACGTCACGCAAGCCGGAAGCTTCATCGAACCCGCCGCTGCATCTTTATTGATTGGAATGGTCGGGACGGAATTGCAACGGCTCTCAACAGAGTTGGATAAATTAATTTCCTATGTCGGAACGAAAGGGAAAGTTACGCGGGACGATGTGGCGTTGCTGGTGCGATATTCACGGGATCATTCAAATTTTGAAATGACAGATGCAATGATGGACGGAGACCGCCGCCGCGCTTTGACTTTATTGGATCATCTGTTCACAAACCCCGCCGAACCACCGCAAACATTGGCTCTGATGCTGCTCGGAGCGATGGCGAGCAATTACCGCCGAATGTTGATGGCAAAAGAATTGATGCAGCAAAACGCGCCGCAATCTGAAGTGCAGCACGCCGTGGGATTGCCGACATTTTTACTCGGAAAATTCAATGAGCGCGTCCGCCGCTTTGATACAGATCGTATTGTGCTCGGCATTGAAAGACTAGCTGCAACGGATGTAGCGTTGAAATCTTCGATGGGTACGCCGCGCCTGCAATTGGAATTATTGATTTGCGAATTGTGTCCGCTGAAATGATGTTTTAGGAACGTCAAAAACTGTAAAAGAAAATTCTTGCCCATCCCCTCTGAATGTGAGAGCATCAAATTTGAGTTAAATTAAATTTATAAGGTACTCGCTATGAACCTACTTAGTATTGATAAAGATATTCATCCGCTCTCTGACTTTAAGCGTAATACACCAGAATTTATTGAGCAGTTAAAGGCAACAGGTCGCCCTGCTGTCTTAACGGTCAATGGGAAAGCGCAGGTCGTGGTGCAGGATGCGCAGAGCTATCAAAAGCTAGTGGATTCGCTTGACCGTTCCGAAACCTTAGAAGCGATCCGGCTCGGATTAGAAGACATCAAAGCGGGACGTACCCGTCCTGTGAAAGAATTCTTAGCCGACCTGCGGAAAGAATTCGGCTTCCCAGAAAAGGGCGATGTTAAGAAATGAGTTACCGTGTCGAGATCACCGAAAGAGCTGAATGAGCGGCACGTGAAATTGTGATCTGGATTGCTGATTACTCGCCGGAGAAAGCCACTGATTGGTACATGGGTTTTTTGGAAGCGGTGGAAAGCCTGGAAACCTTTCCTGCTCGTTGCGCGATTATTCCAGAGCACTAAGGACAATCAGTTTTTCGACATCTGATCTTTGGAAAATATAGAATTATTTTTCGCATTGAAGACGAGGCTGTTTACATTGTTCACGTGCGACACCAAAAACAGAAGCCGCTCAATCCTGAAGATATTTAATCTCATAAACAATGCAACCCATCCTCGGACAATCCTGTGAATGCGACGGCTGCCATCTTTGCCATCGGCAAGAAGATGACGGGCGTTGTCTCAACCTTCACGGTCAGAAATATCTCTTTGATGGGAGCGTCATTGAGTTGTACCATTTCAACGCCAGATTCTATTGCAACTCCTGCCTACCTAAACCAATTGTCGAACCTGCCAATCTTGACTTCAAATTATTCAATCGGGAAATGGAACGTTTAGAAAAACAAGAGACGTTATTTTTCTTTCGATGAGTTAAGAGCACAGCCAGCCATTGTTCATGTCAAAATAGAATCCCGTTTTTAGTCACTTCCACTTTCTGATAGAATCGTCAAAGCCCCAAAATTAGAAATTTGAGGAGCAGTTATTTTATGAAGTATTACCTCACCTGTGTCTTGGCAGTGTGTTTGTTTGCTTTGCCTGCGATGGCGCAAAAAGCAAAGCCTTCAAAAAGCAAAGTGTCAGGCAAAATTGCAACGACTGCGAAACCAGTGAAAACCGAAGTGGCTGCGAAGACGGTTGGTGTTCCAAAGTTAGTGATGGAATCGCTGGAACATAACTTTGGCAACGTTAAAGAAGGCCGGATTTCAAGCTATAGTTTTTTAGTAAAAAATGAAGGCACGGGAGCATTGCAAATTGAAAGTGTAGCGTCTTCCTGAGGATGCACCGCAACCGACTTTGATAAAGTCGTCCAGCCTGGTCAGGTTGGGAAAATTACGCTCTCAGTGACTCCTTCGGGCAGAGGACAATTTGAAAAACATGCGACGGTGATAACGAATGATCCGAAGCAAGGTGTATTTGATTTGATTGTCAAATTTCAAACCAATTTGATGAAGGGCTATCGCGTTGGAAGTTTTTTGTTTGATCCGAAAGATGAGATCAGTGCGACCGTCAAGCAGGGTGAAGTTTTTACGCAAAAAATTGAAATTATTAGCGACGGTAGCGACACAGTCAAAGATGCTGTCAAAGTTGAAAAATTGGATTCAGATAACAATTATCTGAATTTTGAAATTGAAACAATTGAATCCGGCAAGCGTTATACTTTAGTCATGAAAAGCCGGAAAGATTTAGCAGCTGGTGTCTATACTCAATTGATGCGACTGAAAACAAATAATAATAATCAGCCGACATTGGACATTACGATTGAGTTAACGGTACAGGCTAAACAGTAGCCGCTAATGAAAGAATTAACTGTGAAATTACTATTATCATTTTTGTTCGTTGTTTTTAATTCCGCTGCTTTCGCGCAGGCTCCCGCTGCGCGCGTGACCTTTGAAGCTGTTTCGCTCAAAGATGCAGGCATCACGTGGATACACGATAATGGCCGCTCTGATGAAAGATACCTGCCTGAAACATGTGGCGGCGGTGGAATTTTTTTCGACTTCGATAATGATGGTTGGATGGATATTTATTTTGTGAATGGCGGGCCGTCAGATTTTTATAAGCCTAAAAATCCAGTGAAAAATGCGCTCTATCGCAACAATCACGACGGGACTTTTACCGATGTCACCGACAAAGCCGGAGTCGCTGCCGGACAAATGGGACATTTTGGAATGGGCGCGGCGGCGGCAGATTTTGATGGTGATGGATGGAAAGATTTATACGTCACGAATTACGGCAAAAATATTCTGTACCGCAATAATGGCAATGGAACCTTCACGGATATTACAGAAAAATCCGCGACGGGTGCTCCGGGCTGGTCAACGTGTGCGACGTGGTTTGATTACGACAACGATCAAAAACTGGATTTGTTCGTGTCGAGTTTTGTGAATTACAGCAAAAATACGGATGTGTTTTGCGGCGATAACAAAATGGGGAAGCGCTATTATTGCATCCCGCGCATTTTCAAGCCGATGCCTGGAAAGCTGTTTCACAATAACGGCGACGGAACTTTCACCGACGTCAGCAAGAAATCTAAAATTGCAGATTCGCTCGGCAAGGAATTTGGCGCAGTTGCCACTGACATCAATAACGACGGATGGATGGATTTATTTGTCGCGAATGACACGGTTGCGAATTTTCTTTTCCTCAACAAAAAAGACGGCACATTTGAGGAAATCGGATTGCCTGCCGGAGTTGCCTACAGTGATTCCGGTCAGCCGCGTTCCGGCATGGGCGTAGATGCGACAGACTTTGACGGAGATGGCTGGCAGGATTTATTTGTCGCTAACATTGATCAGGAATTGTTCAGCCTTTATAAAAATTCCGGTGATCCCAAAGACATTACGTTTACGGATGAAGCTGCCGGAGATATTGGGCAAGCGACGCGGCTGCTCAGCGGTTGGGGATTGAAATTTTTTGATTATGACAACGACGGTGACCCGGATTTATTTCTGGCCAACGGGCATCCTGACGATATGGTGGAATCGCAGGTTTCCAAAGTGAAATACGCTGAACCACTGGTGCTGTTTGAAAATATCAAAGGCAAATTCAAAAATGTCAGCGCTGATTCAGGCGCAATTTTCAAACAGGATTTTCCCGCGCGTGGAATGTCGGCTGGCGATCTTGATAACGACGGAGACTTAGATTTATTAATTATTAATAATGGAGCCGCTCCGGTATTGCTAAAGAATAATGGCGGCAATAAAAATAACTGGCTCGGATTGCAACTGGTCGCCAAGCAAAGCAATCCTGAAGCCGTCGGCGCAATCATTAGCTGGACAGTCAATGGGGTGAAGCGTCAACGCTTAAAAACAAGTGGTGGCAGCTATTTGGCTTCACACGATCAACGTGAAATCTTAGGGCTTGGCGCTGCAACCAAAGTTGAAAGCCTGGAAATTAAATGGCCGAGCGGCAAGGTGGATAAATGGGCAAATTTGACACCTAATTCTTATCTTAAAGTCGTCGAGGGCGAAACTGCTCCGAAAAATGTAGCGAACGCGAAGTGAGAATGTTATCGTGACACTTCTCTGACGGTAGTTTCTAATATGTTAGTTCCCCGAAAATAGTGCTTTCCGCTTGCGATACGCTGTCTGAACCGTTAGAATGCCCGTCTTTTTACGCCCCTGCTGACCCCATAATTGCTTCCCCGGAAGTACGGTTGAGAGATTCAGCCAACACATCATTATATCTTGGAGTTATCTGATTATGCTTCGAATGTTTTCAAAATTTCAGCGTTCAGGAAAAGCAGTCCTGTTGATTTTCAGCGCCGTATTATTACTTGGTTTGGTGCTTTTTTATGGCGCGCCTAATACTAACCTCACACCTGGAATGGGCGGCGCGACAGCTGAAGACAAAGCTGTGATTGCCAAAGTCGGCAATAAAGAAATCACGCTCAAGGAATTCCGCAATCAGTTAGCGGCCATGATGCAGATGTATTCGCGTGGTGGGGGAATAGACCCACGTCTCGTCAAAAGCATGAAGCTCGATCAACAGATTCTGGATCGTCTGGTCGAAGATCGGATCGTTCAGAACGAAGCTGAAAGACTTGGCTTTACGGGAACCAATCAGGAAATCAGCGACGCGGTTACTAAAGCTTTCACTGATCCTGATACAGGTCAGTTTGTTGGCAAGGAAGAATACATTCGCTCACTACGTCTGCGCGGAGAGAATACCGAAGAATACGAAGAAAATATTCGCCACAGTTTCGCAGCGTCAAAAATGAGGACATTTCTGACCGCTGGCGCTCAGGCTTCCGATAAAGAAATTGAAGAAGCTTACAAGGCGGAAAATACCAAGATCGAAGTTGCCTACGTGACCATCGAGAAAGACAAAATTAAAGATATTCCGAAGCCGACCGAAGCTGAATTACAAGCCTATTTCGACGGTCACAAGGAAGAATTCAAGGCTACGGATTCGGTTCGTAAGGTTGAATATTTATTCATCCCAACTGACAAAGTCAGCGTGGCTGTGACCGATGAATTGCTGAAAGCTGAATACGAAAAAAATAAGCAACAGGAACCTCGCGTCAGTATCATCAAGTTGAATGTTCCTTCTCCTTCAGCGGAAGATGAAGCCGCTGTCCGCGCGAAAATTAATGAATTAAACAATCGCGTCCGTGATAAAGAAAACCAGAAAGGTGAAGATTTCGCCGCAGTTGCCAGAGGTAATTCACAAGACCCTTCAAAAGCGAATGGCGGAGACATCGGGTATATCAAGAAAGACGCGAACAAGAAAAGCGATTGGCGTCAACGCGCTATTGGTCAGGGAGTTGGCACGGTTGATGGGCCGTTTCGTGATGGCAACAGCTGGTACATCATGAAAATCACAGAAATGCGAGACATTCCATTTGCCGAAATGAAACCGACTCTTGTAGCGGGTGCAAAAAATCGTGGTGCCTACGCCAAGGCGAATGAAATCGCCAACCGTGGCTATGAACTCTTCACAGAAAACAAAGACCTTCGTAAAACGGCTGAGACGATTGCCGCTGAAATGAAAGTCAAACCTGAAGACTTAATCCGCGAAACGCCGTACTTCAAAAAGGGTGATACGTTACCGGACATCGGCAGCAATCCAACTTTTGAAGATCACGTCAAAGACCTGAAAAAAGGTGACATTGCCGATAAAATCGGGATTCCGAATGGCTTTGCGATTCCACGTTTGACAGATGTGATTGATGGCAATGGCGCTCAATTAAATTTTGAGCAAGCCAAAAACCAAATCGTCACGAAATTAACGCGTGAAAAAGAAGCGAACGCGGCTCAGCAAAAAGCGGCTGAAATCGTTAACGCGGCAAAAAACGCCGATGAATTCAAGGCTTTAGCCACCAAAGCCGGGTTTGAAGTCAAAACCGATGTTAATAATTTATCGAGCTTGCCTTTTCCAAATCTTCAGACCAATCAACAGGTCAAGACGGCAGTCCTGGCATTAAAGCAGGGAGACGTTTCCAAGGCTCCAATTAAAACCGGAGCAGGAACCTATCTTATCTTTGCGGCTACCAAACGGACTGATCCTGATATGGGAAAATTGGCTGAGCAGAAAACAACTGTTAAGCAACGGCTAGTTTCAGATAAAGCTTCGATGATGTATGACTCATACATCAAAGACACACGCAAAAAATATGAAACAAGCGGAAAGATTTCGATTGATAAGGCGAAAATTGATGCATACATCAATGGCCTCAGTGCTACGCAACAATCGCAAGCATCAAATTAATTAATTTCTATTTTGAAAGATCAAAGCCGGATGAATTTTTATGATTCATCCGGCTTTTTTATAAAAAATTCCTCAGCCAGACGAAGTTCCCAGCCTATTAATTGTGAAAAAATGTTTTTCAATGAATCCGATAAAACTCCATTTGTCGTATACAGTTTGGAAAAGCAAATAAGTTTGATTTCTCAATCATTCAAAGCCCCGGATTAAGGCCGACACAAACACTGATGTTGAAGGCCTAAATAAATTTGGAAGTAAAAAAAGGTAAACGGTCGCAGTCTAAAAAATGACTGGTCAGGGGAGGTCTGTCTCTTATGAACTCACATCAAAAAAGAACGAAAGAAATATTATCTTCATTTAGGGCGAGCTGGTTAATCATCATGATAGCCATCCTAATCACGATTCCAGTTGCAGCCCAAACCGCCCAAGTCGAGGGCCTGGCCTGGGCGCTCACAGCAAGCAATAAATTAATCAGCTTCAGCACTTTGGCACCGGGAACAATTAACAGAACGCTAACTGTCACCGGACTTCAATCCGGTGAGACAATACAGGGAATTGATTTTCGTCCCAGAACTGCGCAGCTAATTGCGGTCGGTTCGACCAGTCGGGTTTATAGTATTAATACTACCACCGGAGCCGCTACACAGATTGGCTCCGCAGTCTTTACCCCAGCATTGAGCGGAACTAAGTTCGGGGTAGATTTTAATCCTGTCCCGGATCGCATTCGCCTTGTCAGTGAAGCCGATCAAAATCTTCGCTTAAATCCTGACACTGGAGGAATAGCTGGAACAGATACGACACTTATCTACGCCACTGGTGATGCAAATGTGGCAGCGAATCCTAATGTTGTCGGCGTTGGATATACAAATAATGTTTCCGGTGCGACGACGACTACGTTATTTGGGATTGATTCAAATCTGGATATTCTGGTTCGACAGGGATCAGTTGGAGGCGCGCCGACTTCGCCAAATACGGGGCAGCTCTTTACGATTGGAACTTTGGGATTTAATACCACAGACCAAGTTGGCTTCGACATTGCTGATTTCAATGATGCGGCCTTTGCTTCATTAACAACATCGGGCGCGACGCAGTCACAGTTATATTCGATAAATCTGACGAGTGGCGCGGCGACATTAATTGGGACAATTGGCGTTTCAGAAATTATTCGTGATCTTGCGATTGCGCCAACATTTACAACTTCGGCTCCGCAATCTTCTGTGATAGTGGTGAACGCCGCCAGCTACGCAGCTGATGTCGTTGCGGCGGATTCAATTGCCGCAGCATTTGGAATGTTTCAAACCCAGGATGGTCAACCCGCCACAACCACTTCGCTTCCGCTTCCGACGACCTTGAACGGCGTGAAGATCAATATTAACGGGCTTGACGCACCGCTTTTCTATGTCAGTAATTCACAAATTAATTTTCTGGTTCCACCTCTGACAGCTCTTGGTGTCGCGACAGTTATCGTTACAAACGCGAACGGAACAACCAGAACCGGAACCGTCAACATCATGGCAGCGGCTCCCGGATTGTTTTCACGAACTGCGGATGGACGCGGAACAGCAGTGGCTTTGACGACGAATAACGGAATTAATTATCCAAGCATTGCGAACCCAGATGGCAGCGAACGTCAGGTTTCTCCGGGAACAGCCGCGCAACCGAATTATCTAATTCTTTACGGAACTGGCATTAAGCGCGCGCAGGCAGCGAATCCGAATGATGCCAATGGCGTAGCGGAAGCCGTCCAAGTGCTTTTTCAAGGTGTTCCAGGCACGGTGACGTATGCCGGACTGGCACCGAGCTTCTTTGGATTAGATCAGGTCAACGTAATTATTCCGCCGGAAATTTCCGGACTCGGAAAAATCAATGTGCAATTGCTGGTGAATGGAAAAATCAGTAACACGGTGACTTTCACAGTAGGCGGAACACCACCTCAGGTGAGAGCGCAACCGTTAATTCCGGGGCAAGTGACGAGCGGTCAGTTAACGACCGATGATCAAATTACTTCTTCAGGAGATGGCAGCGGCAGGACTCAGTTTTTTGATGCTTACAGCTTCACTGCCAATGCTGGCACCGGCATTGCCCTGGATGTCAGAGCCGATCTTTTTGATGCTTCAGTTTTGCTCTACAAAAAAGAAACTGACGGATCAATGACCTTGCTCGCGGCAGACGATAATTTAGGTGGTTTGGGCGCTGGCAACCTCGATAACACAAATGCGTTGTTACTGACGGTTTTACCCAGTGGTGGTGATTACGTAGTTTTTGTGACCAGCGCAGATGATGATCCGAATGCAGTTGGCGCTTACACTTTGCGTCTCACCGGAAATGCGATTCAGCCGATCAGCTACGGCGCAAATCTTACCTCGGCAAGTATTTCCTCAACTGATTTACGCACTTCTGCCGGAACATACTTTGATGCTTATTGGTTCGCCGGAGTGAAAGGCGATAACGTCCGAATAAAAATGGCTTCGACCAGTTTTGATTCATTTTTATTAATGAACACAAACAGCGGAGAAACGCTTTTCAGTGATGACAACAGCGGTGGTGGAAATGACGCGCAGATCAGTCAACCATTACCGGAAACCGGGATTTATGTGGTGATTGCGACGCCTTATGAAGTCAATCAAACAGGCAATTATTCGTTAATGCTGAATCGAATTGCACCGGCTTTGGCTCAGACGGAAGCAATCAAACCGGATTCGATTTTGACTCGTCACCGAACAGTTGGCAGCGTTGGCTTAGAAGCTGTCCGCAATCAAGCAAATTCACAATTTGAACGCTTCGCTTTACGACGCGTCATCGAACGCCACTAATTAAAAAAAGGACTGTCAACAAGTCTGCTGATAGTCCTTTTTTTAATGGCAGGAAATTTTTCAAAGATAAATTTTAGAGAGGAATTAAAAGTATGAACAAATTATTTTGCCACCTGAAATACAGTTTGGGCTTGGGCCTGATGGCGGCTTTGCTGATTGCGCCGGGCGCCAGTATCGCTTCCAGCCACATGGACGCGCCTTTGATTACACGCGATCCGTCTGCCAATACTACGGATGTCTATGCGTTTGTGACAAACAAAGGCGGAGCTAAATATTTAAGCGTCGCGCTGGGAATTTATCCGCATGAATTTCCCGGCGTCGGGCCGAATAAATACAATTTTGATGACACGGTTCGCTACGAAATTCATGTCTCAACCGGAGCTGATGTTGCGGCGGGGCGTCCGACGTATACATATCGTTTTGAGTTCAGAACGAAATTCAAAAATCAGGACACAATTCTGCAATCCTATCTCGGAGTCGTGGCCGCGAATGACGATGCGAATCAAAACTTAACGCAGATGTACACCGTTACCAGAGTTGATAATCGAACCGGATTTCAGACTTCACTGGGGACTGGCATTGTTCCCCCGAATAATCAGGGCATCGCGACACCGTATTACAACGAAGGCGATAGCGGCGAAGCTCTGGCGCGAAAAGGCGTGGCGACTGAAGCAGAATTAGATCGCTATACAAAAAATGCGATTGCAACTTTACGCAATGGATACAGCGCATTCGCAGGCCAGCGTGATGATGGATTTTACGCGGACATTCAATCCATTTTTGATTTGCTCAGCCTGCGTAATCCGGGCAAGGATTCACAAGGTGGATTTAATATTCATCTGATGGCTTTGCAGATTCCGGTCAGTGAGCTGGGCGGAGACATGCAATCCGTCGGTGTGTATGCCACGACCAGCCGTCAGGTTGTCTCGGTGGCAGCAACGCCGGACGCCGGTGGACGTGGACTGACAACTCGTCGTGCCGCGCAGTACACGCAGGTCGCGCGTCAGGGAAACCCACTTTTTAATGAAGGTTTAGTGGCTCTCGTGGATAAAGATACATACAGCCGTACCAGTCCGGCCAGTGACAATCAGCTTTTCCGTAAGTATGCGACAAATCCTGAACTGGCAAAATTAATCAACCTGATTATTGGCAAAGGCGCGACGCTCGCGATTGAAACCAATCGGACTGACATCGCCGGGATTTTTATTCCTGATGTCATCAAAGTAGACCTTTCGACAGACGCCGTACCGCTGGCTGGTAATGGTGCTGCTGATGCTAAAAATCCTGACGGCACCGGGTTTTCACGGTTGAGTATTTTTGGCGGCGATGTAATCAAAAGTAAGATTCAGGACCCGTTCAAAAATGGCGGTTCAATTCCGAGTGGCTGGCCGAACGGACGCCGCTTTGGTGATGACGTCGTTGACATTGCCATCATTGCTTTGTTGTCTGATTTGCGTGATCCCAATAACCTGAAAATCAACGATCCATTTAAAGGAAATTATGACGGCGTGACGAGTAACGAGATGGGCTACAACAAAGTCTTCCCGTATGAATCTACGCCGCAGAATGGACGTAATAATAGTTTTCCGAAGTAGGTAGCTTTCTTTGCACTGGGCATTCCAGCGTTGTGAACGATAGCGAATACAGTGGGGTTGTTAGAAGAAGCCTTAAGGGGAGGCACACGACTAACATTCAATTTAGCTGAGCAGATTCGCTATCGTTCACAACGCTGGGATTAGATGCAGAAGCCCACACGTAGTAAGGGCGTCTTCACATTAGAAGTCGCGCTCTTACTACGTGCGGGCTTCTGCATCTGCGTAATAGAAAAGTAAACTTTGACGACAGCGGCTTTGCATTGCGGGAACTGTTCATTAAGATGGCTGATTAAATTATTCATCTGTGAACCAATCTATGACCTCAGCGCAAGCAGCTTTAATTTTCTCAGCAGGGATTGTCGCCGGAGCTATGAATGCCGTGGCCGGAGGCGGTACCATGGTGACGTTTCCAGCTTTGATCTTCATTGGACTCAAAGAAATTCCAGCGAACGCGACCAATACTGTTGCGCTAGTACCGGGAGCCTTAGCCAGCGTGTGGGGGTATCGAAGGGAATTGCGTGACTCCGATCCGCGTCATTATTGGTTATTAGTACCAAGTTTTTTTGGCGGCTTGTTGGGCGGAATTTTGCTTAGCCTGACACCGGCTCCAATCTTCAGAGTGATCGTTCCATTCCTGATTTTATTTGCGACCATTTTGTTCATGGCGCAGGCTCCGATCCAGAAAAGATTGCAAGCCAGAAAGCAAAAGAATGGTGAGCCGGAAGTCACCAGAGATTGGTTATTCGTTGCGGCGTTAGTACAATTTGTGACGGGCGTTTATGGCGGATACTTCGGAGCCGGAATGGGAATCATGATGCTGGCGACCCTGAGTTTGCTGGGCTTTGCGAACATCCATCAAATGAACGGATTGAAAAATGTGTTAGGGATGACCATTAATTTAGTCGCTGCCTTATATTTTATGTGGGCCGGTTTAGTCCATTGGAATGAGGCTTTAGTGATGATGGTTGGCGCAATTATTGGCGGATATTACGGGGCTGGACTTGCCCGAAAACTCGGCGCAAAATTTGTGCGGTGGACGGTGATTGTGATTGGCGTTGGCGTTGCGCTTTCGTTATTGTTACGATAAATAATGTTACGAAAGTTCTAATGCAGAAGCCCGCACGCGAGTCGAGGGCACCTCTATGAATCAAGAACGCCCTTACTGCGTGCGGGCTTCTGCAAGATAAGGAGAAACAATGAAACATCGAATAAACGCACTTCGCTATTTCGTGAGCGCGATGGCAATTTCAATTGCTTGTTCAATGGTTGGCTTGGCACAAACTGCCGCGCCTGCCAAAAAAGAAATGCCTGCGGCGGCGGCAGCGAAACCCGCTGAAGATTGGAAATCCAATTGGGTCACAGAGTGGACACGTGCCAAAGATTACACCAAAGAATATCTTGATGTGATGCCGGAAGACGGCTTAGGCTTCAAGCCAACGCCTGACATTCGCAGCTTTGCCGAACAAATGCTGCATCTCGCCAGCGCGAATTTCGGCTTCGCGTCACAGGGGATTGGCACAAAAAATCCCTACGAAGGAAAAAATCTCGAAAAGATGGATGAGTACAAAACCAGCAAAGCGGCTCTGACAAAAGTCGTGATGGAAAGCTATGATTTCATGATTGATAGCATCAAAGGGATGGACACTTCGAAATCAAATGAAGCCATCAAATTGTTTGGCAGAATGGACAGCACGCGTGGCGTTGCCGTTGCCAAATGCTTCGAACATCAAACCCATCATCGCGGACAGACTACGATTTACATTCGCCTCAAAGGTGTGAAGCCACCGAATGAAAAGCTGTTTTAATAATCAGGGAGCAGGGAACAGGGGCAAGGGAAAATTTCTTATCCCTGTTTCCTTATCCCTGCTCCCTTTTTTCCATGCGCATTACTGAAATTTTTTATTCCATTCAGGGTGAGTCATCCTACGCTGGCTCGCCCTGTGTGTTTGTGCGGCTGACGTGGTGTAATTTACGTTGTACGTGGTGCGACAGCGAATACACTTTCAAAGGCGGCGAAGAATTTTCAGTAGATGAAGTCCTCGAAAAAGTTCGTGAGTATGGCTGCAAATTAGTCGAAGTCACGGGCGGCGAACCGCTAGTTCAAAAGCGTGAATGCTGCGAATTAGTGACGAGGCTCTGCGACGAAGGCTTCACTGTTTTAGTCGAAACCGGAGGCGGATTAGACGCGACAGTTTTAGATCAGAGAGCCATAAAAATCCTTGATGTAAAGTGTCCCGGCAGCGGAGAATCCGAACGTAATGTCTGGTTGAATGTGGAAAATCTGAATCCTCTTGATGAAATAAAGTTTGTCATTCAGGATCGCGCCGATTTTGATTTTGCGCTGGGAGTGATTGAGAAATATTCGCTCGACAAACGCGCACCGCAAGTGTTGATGTCTCCGGTGTGGGGCGCGGTCGAATGGAAGGATTTAGCGGCGTGGATTTTAAGCGCAGGAGTTCGCGCCCGAATGCAATTGCAAATGCACAAGTTGATTTGGGGCGCGGATGTGATCGGCGTTTAGCAAACGTTCAGAGTAACGACTTTAGTCGGCTTTCTTATCCCTATGACACATTTGAACATGGAGCAACTTGAAGCGAAATTAGATGAGATTCGACAGTCTCCTAAGGATGCTGGTGTGCTGGAATTAATCGTTCGTCGTCCACGACCAAAACAGCGAGAGGTCTTGCTTGAAGGTGAATTAAATTTGCTCGAAGGGCTCGCCGGAGATAATTGGAGATTTCGAAAAAACTTTCGTTCGGCAGCTGGCATACCCGATCCTGAAATGCAGCTTAACATCACGAATTCCCGCGCCATCGCGCTGGTCGCTCAGGAAAAAGAGCGTTGGCAATTAGCCGGAGATCAGCTTTTTATTGACCTTGATTTAAGTACCGAAAATTTGCCTCCCGGCACGCAATTCATACTCGGCTCGGCAATCATTGAAGTCACGGCTGTTCCTCATACCGGCTGTAAAAAATTTGTCGAACGCTTCGGATTAGACGCAATGAAATTCGTGAATTCAAACGTTGGAAGGCAGCTTAATTTGCGCGGCATTAATGCAAAAGTAATTCAAGCCGGCGTGATTCGGGTTGGTGATGTAGCGAAAAAAGTAATTTCATAGTGATTGAATGAAATACTTGTTTTTATTTATTATCGTTGTAAATTTTATTAGTGTCAGGTACTGACACCTACTTATGCTTTCAATCGTATTAGCCAGTGGCGGCATGGACAGTTGTGTGACGGCTGCGATTGCTGCTAATGAATCAGATAAAATTGCGATGTTGCACGTTAGCTACGGGCAGCGTACGCAGGCGCGGGAGCTTCAAGCTTTTAACGACATCGCGGATTTTTACGGTGTCGAGCAACGATTCATTTCGAGCATCGCGCATCTCACGCAAATCGGTGGTTCTTCGCTGACGGATAAAAATATTGAAGTCAGTGTTGCGAATCTTGAATCCAAAGAAATCCCGACTTCGTATGTGCCTTTTCGCAATGCCCATTTTCTTTCGATTGCCACCAGTTGGGCGGAAGTGATTGGAGCCGAACGGATTTATATCGGAGCCGTCGCCGAAGACAGTTCCGGCTATCCTGATTGCCGACCGGAATATTACGAAGCTTTCAATCGTTTGATTGAGGTCGGAACGAAGCCGGAAACGAAGATTAAAATTACGACCCCAATTATCCGGATGAAAAAAAGCGAAATCATTCAGCGCGGTCTTGAGTTGCAGGCTCCCCTGCATTTATCTTGGTCGTGCTATCAGGCGCAGGAAAAGGCCTGCGGTAAATGTGACAGTTGTGCGCTACGGTTGCGGGGTTTTAAATTGGCAGGAATCACTGATCCGATTCCATACATTTGAAATATCCTTTCTGTCTGCATTACAATTACTTTCCCAATACGCAACCATTTTATATTCGGTACACATCCAAGCATTCGCATTCGGGAAAAGCAGAAATGTTGAGTGCCGTGCAATTTTGAGTAATACATTTTCGACCACCTTACGGAGGACACTATATGAAGATCAAATCACTACTGACCACTGTTGCGTTATTAGCAATTATGTCACTGAGCGCGCTGGCACAAGTCGGACGCATGGAAGGCGAAGTCCTATCTGCTGCTGATAATACGCCCATCGTCGGAGCTGATGTCCAGATTCATCGTAACGACATTAAATGGAGTGCGAATCTGAAAACTGACAAAAAGGGTAAGTTTATCCATGCTGGTGTTCAGTATGGCGGAACCTATACGATCATTGTCGGGGCTGATGGTTTTCGTGCGGATGCCTCGTTCGGGCACAAGCCTGACCAACCAATTCCGCCTTATAAACTGGCGGTTGGTGATGGCAAGCGTTTGACGATTGAAGAAGTCAAAGCTGGAATGAAAACTGGTGGAGGCGGCGCAACTGCCGCTGCCGCCGCTCCAACAGCGGCAGCCTCGAAAAAAGCCGAAGAAGAATATAAAAAGAAACTGGCTGAAATCGAAAATAAAAATAAAAAGATCGAAGGCGATAACAAAGCGATGCAGGACGCTTTAGCCGCTGGCAAGACTCTTTTTAATAACAAAGATTATGCTGGGGCATTAGCGGAGTTTGATAAAGGTATCGCTCTTGATGCTGAACAGAATGTGTTCTGGTACTTCAAAGGTTTATCGCTTTACAATCGCGGAGTGACGCTTTTGAACGAAAGTTTGAAAGACCCTGCGAAGCGTGACCCGGCGAAGTCTGATTTCACGGAAGCTGTGTCGGCAGCTACGAAATCATTAACTTTGCTTGATGCTGCGGTCACTGCTGCTGGGCCGGCAGACTCCACAAAGGCTGCCGGGAATAAAGCGAACAAAGTTGCTTACTTGAAAGTCAAAGCTGATTCTGCGGCATTACTGGGAGAACGATTTAGTGATCAGGCGATGGCTGAAGTTGCAAATAAAGATTATGAGATGATGGCAGCAATGACCGATGATCTTGAACAGAAAAAGAAAATTCTATTCAAGGGAGCGGAAGCTCTCCGCAATTCAGGGGCTTTGCTGCCTGCGCAAAATGCGTATAAAGCAATTATTGCCTTAGACCCAAATTACGCCGAAGCTTATTATGGAATGGGATTGTCATTCTTTGGGGATGAAAAAACATTCCAGGATGGAGCGAACTACCTTCAATTCTTTATTGATAAAGCTGCTCCGACTGATCCACGTGTAACCGAGGCGAAAGGCGCTATTACCCAGATGAATCTCAAGCCATCGAAGGATGCGCTGAATGCTTTGAAGAAAGATGCTGGTGCAAAACCTGCCGCAACTGGCAAAAAGAAAAATTAGGTTGTATTAAAAATATTAAAGAAGCGGAGGCAAATGGGTGTAGTACATTTCGCCTCCGCGCTTTTTTTGGCATAATGAACATGTTCTTTTGCCGTCGGTGAGGTTTAGGTAAATTCAGGTGCTGGCAATTATCCCCCAACGAAAAAGGATTAATATGTGCGCCCACTTTCCCCAAATGCAGAGACTTCTTTCATACTCTCTTATTTTATTATTTGTGATAAATGGCTTTGCCGCAGATAAGAAAAAAACTGCTGCTCCTGAATCAAAAGGCAAAGATAAAACTTCGGTTAAGTCCAACAAAAAACAGCAAGCGAAGAACGCTAACGATAAAAAAATCGATTCAAAAAAAGAAAAATCCGATACGTCTAAATCGCAAACTGTTAAGAATAAAAAAGACGATCATCCCGCTCAATCTCTCAAATCAAAATCCGATTTAATTTCTGAACGATCAAAGACAAAATCTCAGAAAAAAGATCAGCTAGCTCTTAAAACTTCTTCACGTCAGTCAGAATCAAAATTGAAACAAGACAAAGTTGAAGTAACTTCAAAAAATGAAAAAGTTGAAAAGAAAAATGTCCGCGAAGAAAAAATTAAAGAAAAATCTAAAGAGGTAGCTGCTTCGGTTGAGAAAAAAGTGAAGCCTCTCAAAATTGAGAAACCTGAGATTGCAAAACTGGTCAAGAAATCGCAACCAATTGTTTTTGATGATTTGGTTCACGAAAGCGCAGCGATTAAGGAGCTTCCTCGGGCAGACAAGTTTCAATTCCGTCCCGTAGTGAAAGTTTCTCCGAAGGTGCAATTAAACTTTGGTATCTCTAATGCTCTGGCAGCGGCGGCTTATGAACCTCCGCCCCCTGTCACGCAGGTTGATATTATTGAGGTTTATGAAAGCGGATCAGCAGAAACGCAAGTGCTTGAAGAAATTCGTCGTCAGGAAATTGCCAGACTCAGCACAAATCCTATTCCCAACGTTTCGAATAAGAAAATTGACTTGAAGAAAATGGATCAGGAGCGCATCACGCAGATTCAGGAAGCTTTATTTAAACGTGGATATTTTGCAGGAGCGGCGACCGGCACTTATGATGACTTAACAGTCCAGGCAATGCGCAAGTTTCAGGAGGTTCATCGTG
The DNA here is from genome assembly GCA_043736395.1 of Blastocatellia bacterium. GTDB lineage: Bacteria > Acidobacteriota > Blastocatellia > RBC074 > RBC074 > JAFDVL01. The sequence goes on from JAYTCQ010000032.1 coordinate 24,030, forward strand.
TAGACGTAACTGGATACCCGACAGCACAGTCCTTAAAATTATTAGGATTAGTAGATTACGAGCCTAGATTCGAATAAGAATTATTTACGGAGTTGCGTAATAACCTTCTTTTGACCGAACATTTAATTTCGGCAAACCGCGTGGCGGCATTACTTTGACGCTGATTTTACGCCATTTACCATCATTCTTTTCGTTACTTGGTAAATAACCGATGCTATATTGATGACGAAGTTCGAGCGCGATACGAGTTGTCGCATCTTCTAACTCTGCCGCTGAACGAGGGAAAAATGCTTTACCTCCGGTTGTTTGCGAGACTTCTTCAAGAATCCCCTGGCCCTGCATGTCGAGTGAGCCACCTGACCCTCCACCCATCTCAACAATTCCAATACTATAAATTTGAACGTTAGCTTCTTTCAGTAACTTGCGAAGCTCGCCATATGTATAACGAGAAGAATTATCCTGACCATCAGAGATCAAAAGAATAGCGCGTTTTTTGTGCCGACCTTGTTTTACTTTTTCAATCCCTAGATAAGCCGCATCATACAGCGCGGTCTGTCCTTTAGGATCAATCAGTGTCAGTTTATTTGTTAATCCCTCACTATCAGTAAATTCAGCAATTAAATTCGCTCTTTGATTAAAGCCAACTAAAAAGAAATCATCCTGATCGTGACAAGTTTGGACAAAGGCCTTCAGAGCCTCGCGCGCACGATCCAGTTTGCCTTTCATACTGCCGGAAACATCGAAAATAATCCCGACACTGACAGGTACATCTTCATCGCGGAAGAATTCAATATTCTGTTTAACTTTATCTTCAAAAACTTCGAAATGCTGTCGGTCTAATCCCGTTACCAGCCGATTATAAGGATCGGTCACAGTCACGGAGAGCGTTACGACTTCAGTTTTGAATTTAATGGATGGCCCGTCCTGATTATTTTCTATCGGAACGGATGTTGGCTTCACCTGAGGCGCAGACTCTGGCTTAGTCTGTTGAGGATTGACCTGTGCCAGAACATAAAATCCTAAAAAAGCTGATACCGCCAAGCAAAAGAATAAGAATGAAAAAATCCTCTGTAGCATACAGACCCCCAAAAAAGCTAGTGCTTAAAAGCAAATCATCAAATACAAATTCAGGGAAGAGGTCGGAGCAGTTAAGACCTTAGCAACTGATAGCAAAATTATAACATATATTGTTCAGGATAGAACGCAAGAATATGTAAAGAATTGCCAGAGCGAAGATGAATGGTTGCAATTTAATCAGTTTTAAGATAGTTACTATGCGCCCTGAATTTATTTACCCTGCACTGATTTTGAAATTATTTCTTTCCACCTTCCCCGAAGGACTCACAAATTAATTATGAATATGGAGACGACTGAAAGAAGAGGCGAGCAACGCGTTCAATTAGATATTCCTGCCAAAATTCGCTGGAAAGATTCACTCGGCGGTGTCATCGAACGCGACGCCCGTCTGTGGAATTTAAGTGGTGGTGGCGCTTATGTCCTGACTGATGATCTATTGATCGTGGATCAATCGGTGGAACTGATTGTGATTCTGGAAAGTAATGATCCTTATAAAGGCGTGGCGACGTATTTTCGTGGGAGAATTGTACGGACTGAAAGTGTACAGCATTCTGAAGGGAATACTGGCGCTGCAATTGCTTTTGAGCGTCGAGCCAGCGCGAATCATCAACCTGCGATGTCGGTTTAATTATCCGACAGGCTGCCATTTGGGTTGATTGCCTTCCGCTAACTGTTTTAACTGCCCCAGCGTATCAGAAACTACTATCTGACCGTTATCATCGTAGACCAACAGCGACCGCTCGCTATTCCATTCCTGAGATAAATTTGCAATCGGAGCAATCGCCAATTGTAATTGCGCTCCGCCCCACGCGTCTACCAGATACATTCTTCCTGAACACATTCCGTACTCAGAACAAGTCTGCGCCGGAACAAACACAACGCGCTTACCATCTGGTGACCAGGTGGCTTCAATAATTCTCTTGCCACCATCAGGCATCGCATTGCTCTCAAAGCCATCTAAAATGTCTAAATCTGTCACCCGACGGCGAATCCCGGTTTCAATATCAGAAATATAAAGTTGAATGTTTTTGTCAGTTGCTTCCGCAAACAAAACATAGCGACCATCAGGTGAAACAGAGAGGTCTCCGGCATTACGAACGATAGTTGCCTGCGTTGAGGCTAGGGCGTGATATTCATCTACGCTCAGCTCCCGCGCCTGCATCGGATTAAGCGCGACCGCAAATACTTTTGGAACGGTATTCAAAGCGTCATTCGTGTCAATCGTTTGTGCGAGCAACGTCACGCCATCGTTGGAAAGTTCGAGACGATCCAGGGCCAGTCCTTCCGGTAACTCCAGTTTGCCGTAAGCCACTACTTTTTGTTCTTTTAAGTTGTAGGATTGTAACGAATTGCCCAGATTAAAATAAATTTTAGAGCCGTCTTTAGACCAAATTTGATTTCCAATCGTGACTTCTTCCGGGGCAGGAACTACCAGACGATCTTCGGTGCCGTCCTCATTCACCAGCCAGAGCGCACCTTCTTTAACATAAGAGATTATTTGTTTCGGCTTAGCAGTTGGCGTTGGAAGTGGTGAAGTAATCGGAGAAGTTTTCTGTGCCCACAGATGGACGCTTAAAAAAACGATAGTTGATGATAACAATACAGCAGTAGCGATTTTCTTCCAATTCATAACAACTTTCAAATAAAACCCCAATTCCAATCCTGATAAATATAACGAATCTGGTTCGATACTTAATCAGGCATTTCCGTTGCCCCAAACTTAACTTGCTATCATCGTTGAGTACACGATAAAATTCAAGTTATGTTTTTGTGACTTTATACGGTAGAATACGAACCTTCAGGTCATTTTGTTACATTTTTTTCACAAAGGAACTCGTTACTATGAATCGAACAATGATGACAATCAGCGCTTTCGCTTTGTTTGCGCTAACGATTATGGGGATGTCCTGCGCCACATCCACGCAGGCTAATAAAGCGACAACCGAAGCTGCAGCCGCCGCTACGGTCGCTAATGATCCAGCTCAACATGCTGATCATGCTGAAGACGATGGTGTCCCACGTATTGCTCCGGCAGATGCCGTAGCCTTGGTTAAAAGTGGCAAAGCTTTGGTCATCGACACGCGTGATGAAGCAAGTTTCACTGCGATGCACATCGCTGGCGCTATTAATGTGCCTTATAAAGAATTTGTAGATAAAACCAATAAAGCACTGCCAAAAGATAAAGAGTTAATTTTTTATTGTACCTGACCAAGCGAACACACAAGCGCCGGTTCGGCTGCTATTTTGATGAAAGACGGATATAAAAATGTTCACGCTCTGTTAGGTGGGTTGTATGGCTACAAAGATGCCGGTGGAGAAGTTATCCAGGCTCCTGCGCCGCCCGCACCACCAGCCGCCAGCCCGAGCGCGGGGGCTGCACCTGCGCCTGAAGCAAAAGCTACAGACGCTGCGAAGCCAAAGAAACAGTAAAATCGAAATAAGATTTGCTTATTAATAGTCTCAACGAAGAAAATTTCGTTGAGACTATTTTTATTTTGGCTCTTTCAGTAAGTGATCCTTACGACAAGCTGCCAGCGGACGGGCATATGCGCTTTTAATTTCTATTACTTCGTGAGTCTTTCGATTCACTTTGACTCGCAAGCAGGCACATCCATAACCGTAATTGACATTTGTTTTTATCCATTGTTTCGGCTTGAAGTCAGGCCAATCGCCATCAGCTTGATGGCCACCTTGCACTCCGATAATCCATTCTCCATCACGATCCTTGAGCCAGGCATTCGCGGGAGTAGGATTACTAAACCATCCGCAGCGTGTTTCAAATTCGCTCATCGCAGATTCAGAGGTACTGAACTGACCTGTCGAAAAAATTATTACGATGAAGAGCAAAAACTTGAACGTGCTGAAATGGAATTGCTTTTGTCGGGTTTTCATATTTTTTCCAAATAAATCTTTGTCCAAGAGCTACATAAAGTTAGAATCCTCCGCTTCTCTCATTGCGGATGTGCGGTCGGGGAGAAAAGAAAAAGGACACCCAATAGATGTCCGTTTTCTTTTTCTAAATGTTGGTGCCGAGGGCGGGAATCGAACCCGCACGGAGACAAGCTCCAACGGATTTTAAGTCCGTTGCGTCTACCAGTTCCGCCACCCCGGCACAGGCTGCAAAGTTTAAGCCTTCAACTCAAAGGTTGCAAGTGACGCTATGAAAATTTTATCAGTTTTTGGAACCCGCCCCGAAGCTATCAAGATGGCTCCCGTTCTCACTGAACTAAATAAGTATCCTGAAATCACCTCAATCGTCTGTGTGACAGCGCAGCACCGCGAAATGCTGGATCAAGTCTTGGAACTTTTCGAGATCAAACCTGACTACGATTTGAGTATTATGAAGCCTAATCAATCGCTCAGCGAAATCACTGCGCGAGCCTTAACGAAATTGGATGAAGTCTTAACCAAAGAAAAACCGGATTGGGTGCTGGTGCAGGGCGATACGACGACAGCGATGGTCGGAGCGCTCGCTGCTTTTTACCACCAAATCAAAGTCGGACACGTCGAAGCGGGATTACGTTCCTTCGATAAATATCAGCCGTTCCCTGAAGAAATTAATCGAAAAATTGCGACGAGCATCAGCGACTTACATTTCGCTCCAACGGAAGTTTCCAAACAAAACCTCATCCGCGAAGGTGTCAACGAAGCAAACATTTTAGTCACCGGAAATACCGTGATTGATGCGTTGTTGCTAGTTGCCGACAAATCGTACGATTGGGAATCTTCGCCGTTGTCAGCAATTCCGCGTAACAAAAAAATAATTCTGGTGACAGCCCATCGACGCGAAAACCACGGCGAACCATTGCACAACATTTGTGCAGCCCTGCGCACACTCGCCGAACAATTTTCCGATGTGCAAATCGTCTACCCCGTACACCTAAATCCCAACGTCCAAAAAATCGTCCGCGCTACACTGGGCAATATTTCGAATGTCACATTACTCAAGCCGCTGAAATATTTACCGCTTGTCCATTTGATGAAGCAATCCTATTTCGTCATCACCGATTCCGGCGGCATTCAAGAAGAAGCCCCAGGACTTGGCAAGCCTGTCTTAGTCCTGCGCGAAGTCACCGAACGCCCCGAAGGCGTCACCGCCGGAACCGTCAAATTAGTCGGTACGGATACTGAAACAATTCTACGCGAAGCTACGAATTTGTTAACGAATGAAGCGGCATATCAATCAATGTCACAAGCGGTGAATCCGTATGGCGATGGTCAGGCGAGCGTCAGGATTGTTGAGCGATTGATGGTGTAAATAAAAACAGGAGTAATCTGTTAGAGAGATTGTAAAGAGGGGTTATAAATAAGGCGAAATCCGGTCGCATCATCATGGAAAGATGGAGACGCACTTCCGCGAGCTGTAGCGCGTGCAACTACCTTGTGACTATTCCAAGAACCGCCTCGTAGTACCCGTCTTTCATGGAGTAGTAAGTTTTCAGCTCTTTCTTCAATTGTAGGTTTGTAATAACTACTTAAACACCATTCCGATACGTTTCCACTCATATCCATAACACCTTCAGGTGAAGCGCCATTTGGGAAGATACCTACTGCACAAGTCATGTTAATTTCAGTATCGATGGTGTTGCCTTTTGCTGGATCATACGTGCCTTTGTATGGATAGGAGTATCCCGTTGTACCGCGTGCTGCTTTTTCCCATTCAAACTCGGTTGGCAATCGTACTACCCATTCACTTACATTTTTCAGGTTATATCCACCACCTAGTCGCCACGAAAGCCAGCGACAGAATGCCATTGCTTGATACCAGTTAACCGTTTCGCGTGGATGGTTTGTATATGGATAATCATAATATTTTGCAGCTTGAATGGGCATCTGTTGCTTGTCATCAGATACCGACCAACCTTCAAACCAGCGTTTATCGCTAAAGCCTTGAGTGTCGTCCAAAAACGTTTGGAACTGTGCGTAAGTTATTGGGTAACAGCTTATTTTAAAAGTTGAAAGCTTAAGAATTTTTGGTCTAGCAGCATATTCTTCCTTACTTCCGTACTGAAATTCGCCATCAGTGATCTCTACCCAATCAATCTGAGGCAGGGCATCAGGCTTAACCCCTATCAATCCAATCGCACGTCCTATGGCAGCACGAGCGCGGGGATCATGTTCGTATTGCAAGTCATTTAAGCGCGGAACCCAGAGTTTACGCAAAATATCCTTGGTACTCTCAGGGGTTTCTGCACCGCTTCGGATAATACACTTTGCGGCGACTTCGGGATTGGCATCGCTAAGCCAATTCAGGATGTTCGTACAATCATTGCCATAAAAACCTGCTAATAAGATTGAGGGTTCCTCCAAATTTTTAGGTTCCCACCAACTTTCACGTCGCCAAATTTTTTTAGCTGGATCTTCCTCTTTTTGAAACAGATTATCCATAAACTTAGCAGCGAAATATTCCTGTAGAAGTTGATGCGAGAAACGTACCTGTTCATCGGTGCTGAGGATACTTGCGCTAACAGCTAGATAAAGCTGTTGGTCAGTTAAAATTTGTAGTGTCTCAGCTTTGGGTAGCGCGGTATTACGTAATTGCTGCATCTCAAAAGCTAGACACGCCAAGTCGTGGGTCAAATTTTCTTGCTCTTGAAGTACGGCTTCTTTTTTAGCCTGATTCAGTAAAGTCTTACGTTCGCGCAATAATAGTGCGTCTACGAAATCGCGGAACAGGTCTCCCTGATTTTTTGGTAATTCACCACGATGGAAATAAACGCTAGCTAGCATTTGCAGCATAAAAGGGTTTTGTGCCAAAACTAATAAGCTGGATGGATTTAGCCACTGCTGCCAATGTTCATTACTCTCCTTATGCCAACTTTGGCAGAATTCTAGAGATACCTGTTCACTCAATGGCGTAATTTTTTGTGTAGATGTTTGTCGTTGGAATGTTTGAAGAAACGATATGAATTTTTGTGATGTTTCTTTTCCTATGAGTTCCCAAAATAACGCATTCCCTTTTTCATTTCCCAGATAGTTTCTGACAAATTTTTGAATCCTGAGTGGATCAAGCGGGATGATAACAATACGATTAAAATCAAGAAAGTCGCCTTTCTCGCCCTGTTCTAACTCGTCATCTGGTGCCATCATCCCGGCGACTCTTTTCTCATATTGGAAATCAAGATAATCATCTTTGTAATCTTGCTCACGACAGGAGACTACAGCCAGCAACTGTTTATTTTGATAAAGGAATTCTTGTACTTTGGGATATTTATTTTCGCGCTGGGCGATTGGTAATTCATTTAAGCCGTCCAGTAAAAGTGCAGCACGATTAGTGTCTAACAGTGTATTGAGATGTTGACCTAGCTCACCCAATTGTGCAGCAATGAATTCGAGTAAGGACTGGTCAGGGATTGTCCACTCCCCTAAACGGACTAACAAAGGAATAGGTTTAAGAAAATTTTGCTTCGCTTCATCAACTAAATAATGCGCCAGTTTTCGAATTGTAGTCGTTTTGCCACCCCCAGGTTCGCCTAGTAAAACTGCCCGCCGAAGTTGCAGAATTTCTCCTACGACATTTTCGAAACGACGGATTGGTTGCTGACGATCTTTACCAATAGGTGTCAACTCGAAGACCATGTCCATTTGTGGTTGCGGCACATTTGATAGTGAGGTGCCTGCCATTGGTGTGTATCTGTCTATGTTGCGTAATTTTTTTTCCTCTATGTAATCCAGATAAGCTAATTCCAAAATGCGCTGGGCAGTAGTGGATGATATAGGAGTAGCACCTTGATTCAGATTGATGGTGATATTGCTATCTTTAATGTGCTGTAGCGCAATATTGCTTTTGCCTGATTGGGTTGCGGTGATCGAGAAATTGTTCTGAAGTTCCTGCGACTTTAACGTAGAGTCGTTAGTGACAGGAGGCAAGTTTTGCAACGATGGCGTAAGAAGCAAATTATCTTTGATAAATTGGCAAAGCAGTCGATGTTGAAGCGCCGCTTTATTTTCAGGCTTCGCAATCGAGAAATGGTCTGAGAGCGGAATCTTAATTGACTCGCCAAAATAGCTGGCTCCAGAGAAAGGCTCAACTACTTGTTTTCGCCAGAGTTTCTTCAAGACAACAAATTGATCTTCGATTAACTCCTTGCCTTTGATCGAAATTGAATTCGCTTCCTTCAGGTTTTTGAATTCTTTGTCGAGTCCGTGGAGCCAAACATTGCTTTGCGAAAAACCCAAAGCTGCGGCTTGGGTGTGTCCAAGAAATTGAGCGAGTGGTGAAAGCCAGTCAGCATACGATGAACCGAGAGAAGGTGAGGCGACAAGAAATAATACAATGTCCGTTTTGCTTGCGATTAAATCCGCAACTCGCTCTACCAGAAATTTTCTGACGACGATTCCACCCATGCTGTGACAGACGAAGATGATTTGCTTGCTTGTCAGAACTTTATCTAATCGCATGAATTCTTTGAGCGAATCAACGACATCGCTCAAAGAATAACTGCCACTAAAAATTCCTGTTTGATAGGTGAAAACATAAATTCCAAGTGCGCCAAGATCAGATTCTTGGTTCAATAGCTCAGGCCAGTACGAGCCATTTTCATGCTTCCAGCAAGTTTCGCCGCTGGATAAAATTCCATGCACAAAAACAACTGAAGTGTCTGATGCGGGTTTTCTAAGCCATTCACCTTTCATGCTGAGAATGTTCTTTCATTAAAATTTGTGGAGTCCGCATCGTGAAACAAGTCCCCACAAATTGCAACAAGAAAAAGGGCGGACAATTACAACTATTGACGATAACGTTACGTGGCAGGCGGGGTGTTAATTTTTTACAGGTTATGGATGATTAAGATGCCGTGTGACAAATTCATCGTCATTGAGGTGAGGGTACGCTGCATAAATTCGATCAATTTCTTCCATCTGTCCGGGCGATAAATCTTCCTGCGGATCAAGACACCAGCGACCTTGCATCAGTCCCTGTCTGCGCAACACTTCGTGCAATCCGGCGATGCAGCCGACGAAATTATTTTTTGCATCAAAGAACGCGGCATTTGAATCCGTGATTTCTGCGGAACGGGCGAGGACTTCAAAGGCGTTTCCGTTCGTACGTGCTGCCTTGATTTCATTGAGCAATTCGACGGCACGTTTTGTCCACACTGCCCAGTGTCCAAGCAAGCCTCCTGCGAAGCGCAAATGTTTTCCACTCATGCGAAATTCGGTCAATAAATCGGCTACGATATTGTCATCATTTCCGGTATAAAGCGCGATGTCTTTTTCGCATCCGCTGTCGGCAAGAGCGCGTACGACATCAAGCGTTTGGTAGCGATTGAATGGCGCAATTTTTACGGCGGCGATATTTTCGATGACAAAAAAATCACGCCAAAATTCGTAGCTCAACAATCGTCCGCCGACTGCTGGTTGCAAATAAAATCCAATCAGTGGAATTTCTTCGGCGATGATCCGGCAATGTTGTATCAGCTCTGGTTCCGTTGCTTCGCGCAGAGCTGCCAGGCTGATCAGTCCGGCGTCATAACCAGTTTCGCGGGCAAAAATGGCTTCGTATTTTGCCTGCTTTGCCTCGCCACAAATTCCAGCAATTTTCACGAGACGTTTGTGGTTTGCATTTTCATAAGTACGCATCGCCTCTGCCGCGAGTTGTAAGACGAGTTCGAATAATCCGATCTGCGCATCACGAATCGCAAATTGTGTAGTATGTACGCCAACCGCGATGCCACCTGCGCCGGCAGCGCAATAATAATTTGTCAGCCCAACCTGACGGCGTTCATCAAGTTTGCGTTCGGCGGTCAACGCCAGCGGATGCGCGGGGATGACGATGCCATCCAACAAGGTCTCGCGAATAATTGAATCCAACACTTTTTCTCCTTCTCAAAACTTTCCATCGGTGACTTCAAATTTCGTCGGTTTATTCAAACTCGCGCCGCCGATCTCGACCCAGTGCGCGACCATTTCCATCAGCGTTTTTGAAGCGACTGACGGATTACCAAGCAACGAATGGCACAACGCCGCGTTGTTGAGCAAAGCGAAGGGTGAAGGCTCGCCGTAATAAATCGCGCTTCGTTGAAATCGCTGCGCAAAAAATTCTGCGGCGGATTGCGTCGAAATTATTTCTGATCCGGTGACATTCAATATGCGTGGCGGCGACTCACAAAGCTCAACACTGCGCAGCGCGTAAGAATTCGCATCGCCTTGCCAGATTACATTGAATGCTGCGACGGAAAGATTGACAGGCTGACCTGCGAAAACTTTTTGGGCAATGTCCACCAATACGCCGTAGCGCAAATCTACCGCGTAATTCAGACGAAAAATTAGACAACGTGTTCCGCGTTCGTATGAGAAATATTCAAAGATTCGTTCGCGCCCCAGGCACGATTGTGCATATTCGCCTTGTGGCCCAAGCGTATCACTTTCAACCGAACCGCCTGAAGCTGGGCTGACGAACGGATACACATTGCCTGTCGAAAAAGCGACGATGCGCGAAGTGTGAAAACGTTCGGCTACGAGCGCAGGCACATACGTGTTGCTCGCCCAAGTCAGATCAGTTCTTTCGGTCGAACCAAATTTTCTCCCGGCCAAAAAGTAAACATTTTCGCAATCAGGCAATTGATTGATCTGCATTCGGTCAAGCAAATCGCAAGCGATGGTTTCGACTCCGATGCTATCCAATTCATTGCGTGAAGCAGTCGACGAAAATCGTGAGACGGCAATCACGCGGCGTTTGATATTCGCGTCATCAGTTGCCTGTTTGATGCGCCGCGCCAGTGACGGCCCCATCTTGCCGCCTGCACCCAGAATCATTACGTCGCCGGACAAACGGCGCAGGCAATCCACGTCGGCGGCGGAAGGCGCAGCCAATAATTCTTCGAGTTGTGATTCGTTAGAAATTAGCATTTTTTTGATTAGCCGAACTCTGGCCCCAGAATTCCAAACTGTTTTTCAGGCAATCCCGGATAAGAATTTTCGCCACGATACATCCGTATAAATGGACGCTGTGCCTGGAAGTCAATGGATTCAAGCCACGTGCGCCAATCCATTGCATGATGCGTAGCGTCAAGGATAAATTGTTTGCCTCTTTGTTGATTTAGACACGCGCTCACAAGCTGGCGCGCTGTTGTCTGGTAGTGCGCGATCACTGGTCCCAAATGCTCAGCATTGTGTCCGTGTCGCCCAAAACAATATCCCGTGATTAGTCCTTGTTGTTCAATTACCCAAGCATATTCGGGCGCGCCTGCGAACATCCATTCCAACAAAACGCGGCGATCCGCACCGAACACTTCACAATCAAGGCGAAGTACAGCAGGAAAATCTTCGTGTGTCATCGGACGCGCCGGATTGGCTTGTTTTATCAGGCCTTCACGCGGAACCAGAATTTCCATTCGGCTCAGACTGTATTCATCAAAAAAATTGAGTTGCCGATAAACGCGGTGTCCCGCCGGAGTCGCGTCCAATCGAATGGATCGCACGTCTTTCAGTACGGCGAGAACTTCCTCCACTAGCATCGTACCAATCCCGTTCCCGCGTGCAGCGGGATCAACCAACACCATCCCCACCCAACTAAAAAGATGTTCGTAATTCACGGTAGCAACTGTGCCAATCACTTGACCGTCAATAATGGCGACGCGGCAACCGTGCGGGCTGAGTATGAGGAACATTTCCCAGTCGCGGCGCACTTGATTCCAGCCACTCGCGCGGCAAAGACGCAATCCGGCCTCAATGTCGGATTGACGCATTTCACGAAAGCTCACTGCGATTTCTGAGGGTAAGCTCATGCTTCACTCATGATAATTTTATTATGCCGAGTCCCGGTTGATTAAGTGCGCTGGTGCGCAACATCCCATCCTTGATGATGAACAAACCGGGGAAATCTTTTTTCCACTTTTCATTCGCCGTCGGCACGTATTGCCGCGAGTTGCCTTCGAGTCCGCCGACGCCGGGCACGTGCGAAGCGATGCTGCACGAATGAATGAACGACGCGCCGGGGCAAGTCAGGTCTTGTACGCATAATGACATTTTGTATTTCTGTGCCGCCGCTGCCATCAGTACCGCGTGGCTTTGCCCTTTGCACGCCTTGAGCGCGACGCCCGTGTAGCCCATTTCGCGCGCCAGCAGCAGCGATTCAAGATCAGTAAGCGATTCGTCAATGACTACGGGACGCAGCTTTGCGGCTTCGTGCATCACATTCGCACGGTCGGCGCGCAGATCGCGTTGCGTAGGCTGTTCGATGTATTGAATCCGCGCAAAGCCCTGCGGCGCAGACTCTTTCACGCGTCGCAAGACTTCGAGCAAATAGCCGACGTTGTCACAGCGTTCGTTGAAATCGAGCAGATATTTGCAGAGCTTCTGTTTGGCTGGCGAAAGATTTTCATCCACGATGCGATCAATTTTGAGGATACGTTGCGTGTCGGCTTCGCGGTCGCCGCCATTGAGCTTGATCTTGAAATGCGTCAGTCCGTTGAATCGAATCCAGTCCGGTAAAGTTTCGGGCAAGCCATCGCCGACACGCTTTTTGATGTCGCTTTCGAGCAGCGGATCAGATGCGCCAACGGAATGAAACAGTGGTATGCGCGGCACGGGTTGTTTGAGCAGATAACGGTCAAGCGATTCACCTTTGAAATCGGCGTTGAGGTAATGCGACAAATCGCGCGGCAATAAATCTCGTCCATACGTTTGCCAACTGCTGCGGCGATGAACCTTGCCGAACGCGTCGTGAATCGCGGCATCAAACGCGCTCGCCGTGACCAACGTGCAGAGCTTCGGAATCGGCGCGGCAAGTTTTAATTCTCGCGAAACTTCTTCAGCGGCTTTCAGAAAATCCGGTTCAAGTGCTACAAATGCATCAAGTGGATGTCCGGTTTCTTTATAGGTATTGATGATTTTGTTGAGCCGTTCGGCGAGCGCCTTCATTGCGCCCAGCGTCACGTCGTAGCCCATCACGCTTGATGGAAAAGCCCATTGATTGCCCATCGTCATTGAGCCAAAGCCGCGTGCGTTATGTCCGTTATTTGTTTTGACTACGCAATTGACGTTAAGCAGTGTCACGCGATCCACGCTGCGTCCGCCGAACATGTATGGCGCGCGATAGAGATGATCTTCATAGCCGAACGAAATTTCTTCAATGCGAATATCCGTCGCACGCGGCACGATAATAGTTGGCGTGGCAAAGACTAAAGTCGCAAGCGCGGTACTGCGCAAAAAATCCCGCCGCGATGAAACTATAGACTGAGGTTTATTGTGTGTATTCATCATTGCTCCAGAAAAAAATCAATGTGCCTTTTCGTGAACATAGCCAGCACTTGGGCAGCCTTCCCGACTAACTCGATCTTATAATCTTGAGCCATTAGGCCAGCTTTTTTGTGATTTCGTGTGTTCTGTTGAGTAGAATATGTTTCTTTCTTCAGAATTGAAAGGTAGGTACCTTGATACCTTGTCAGTAACGTAATATAGCAAATCTTGAAGATAAAAAAAGCGCGCAAACTCTGATAAGTTTGCGCGCTTTTTTGAAGATAACCGATTAAAGTCGGTACTCTAAATTTATGGTCTGCCAGTATCCAAAAACGCTTTCAGCTTACGTGAACGGGAAGGATGACGCAGTTTGCGTAATGCCTTCGCTTCAATTTGGCGGATACGTTCGCGGGTGACGGCGAAGTGTTGTCCGACTTCTTCGAGCGTATGCTCGCTGCCGTTTGGTCCGAGTCCGAAGCGCATCTTGATGACTTTTTCCTCGCGGGGAGTCAACGTCTTCAAGACTTCTTCGGTGATTTCCCGCAGATTCAAATTGATGACTGCTTCGGCAGGATTTTGAATCGTTTTGTCTTCGATGAAATCGCCGAGATGTGAATCTTCTTCTTCACCAATCGGAGTTTCCAGCGAAATTGGTTCTTGCGCGATCTTCAAAACCTTACGAACTTTGGAAGCTGGGATGTCCATTTTACGCGCGATTTCTTCGCTCGTTGGTTCACGTCCGAGTTCCTGCACCAGCGCTCGTGAAGTCCGAATCAGTTTGTTGATCGTTTCGATCATGTGGACTGGAATTCGGATCGTTCTCGCCTGATCTGCAATAGCGCGAGTGATCGCCTGACGAATCCACCATGTGGCGTACGTCGAGAATTTATAACCGCGACGATATTCGAATTTGTCGACAGCTTTCATCAAACCGATGTTGCCTTCCTGAATCAAATCCAGAAATTGCAAACCGCGATTGGTGTATTTTTTGGCGATGGAAACAACGAGGCGCAAGTTGGCTTCGACGAGTTCTTTTTTCGCCTGTCCGGCTTCAGCTTCGCCGGTGACGATGTTTTGCATCGCCCGTTTCATCTCAGCGGCGGAGATGTGGAATTGCTCTTCCAGTTGAACTAAATGACGTTTGGCAGCGCGCTGTTTTTTCTCAAGCTCTTTGATTTCGTCAACTTTGCGTTTGCGTTCAAGCTGGCGCGTGAGCTTATCAATTTCACGATCAGTTTCTTTGACTTGCGCGGTCGCCGTACGAATTGCATTGACGAGGCGATTCTCCATGCGCGGCATCAATTCAAGGATGCGAACGTGTTGCGAAATGTCCACACGCATACGCATCAGCTTGCGGCGCATTTTCGTATGCTTGGGCGAACGTTTTGGCTCAATCAAATACTTTTCGTAATGCGTAAGAATTTTCTTGAACGACTTTCCGATTTCGGTGATTTGTTCGACGGTGTAGTTGTAATACTCCTCGACCTTTTCTTCAGTGATGCCTTCCTGCTCGGTGAACTGGACGACTTCACGAATTGTCAGTTGACCGGCTTCGAGTTCGCGACCGATTTTAATCAATTCCGTGATGGCCATGGGCGAACGCGAAATTGATTTTTGAGCGCGAATTTTGCCACGTTCGATACGTTTGGCGATAGCGACTTCGCCTTCGCGTGTGAGCAACGGTACGACACCCATTTCACGCAAATAAAGGCGAACGGGATCGTTGGTTTTGTCGAGGCTGCCAGGAGATAAATCAATCTCGACTTCTTCTTCAGCGGAGTCTTCGATTTTTTTATCACTGCCACTGATGGCGGCATTCTCAAGGAATTTTTCATCGGAGTCGCCGATGGAAATTCCTTCAGCGCCGAGGGAGGCAAAAATATCCTCAATGTCGTCGGGGGAGACGAGACCTTCAGGCAATTCATTATTGATGTCATCGTAGCTGAGAAAGGCTTTGTCTTTGCCCATTTCCAACAGCTTTTCGACATCGTCTGTGTATTTCTCTTCCATTTACTTACTCCTGCGATACTGCCTTTCCATCGTCCGTTTCATCGGGAGATACGGTTTGGGAAAAACGAAAACGGTAAACAGTATCAATGACTGCTCCAATTCAATATTTCGTGAAGAGAGTTTTGTCCCACTGCAAAATTGCGGGAAGTCAGCTGTCCTGGCAGAGTAAGTTTTGATTCAATGTGTCGTAATTAATTTTAAACGACGAACAATAATCTCTGCGTAGACCTGATTGAACCCGACGTTTTTTGAGAGTGAGACAAGGCAATAAATCGCCCCGCTTCTCGAAACGTTCTTGTTTTCAAAACTGAAATTTGAATAACGGCGAAGTTATTTAGATTATTGGCTCATCTGATTGCGAGAGCTCGTTCTTGTTTCGCCAATTCAAATTTTTTCATTAACAACTCATTCACCAGCTCAGTGTCGCCTGACCGTTGAGCCTGATTCATCTCACTTTGTAAGACTGTTTGCTGTTCGGACAAACGTGACGAACGCAAACTTGATAAGCTTTCTTCGGCTTCGC
This sequence comes from Blastocatellia bacterium, assembly GCA_043736395.1. Taxonomy (GTDB): domain Bacteria; phylum Acidobacteriota; class Blastocatellia; order RBC074; family RBC074; genus JAFDVL01. Next base: position 39,820 of record JAYTCQ010000032.1, read on the forward strand.
GCTGATAGGCTGCTTCAAATTTGTCATCATCTTCAATCAGCAATTCCGGAAGCAATTCATTGACCAAAGACGAGTCAAAAATCTGTTCACTCAAGGCAGCGTAAGTCGGCTCCAGATTCTGCTTCGCCAGTTCAACCATCAGCTTAAAAATCGGAGAAGTACGAAGCTGCTTGTAATCCTCTTCGACCAATTGCTGCAACATACGATGCCGGACACCTTCATGATTTAACATCGCAGCCAGCAGATTTTTCTCCGCCGGTTTCATTGTCAAAGATGCCACGATCACGGCATCACTCACCCGGTCAGACTTAATTTCAACAGCGCGTCTGAATTCCTCACGAATCATTTTGCTGTCCAGCTTTAAGCGGTCAGCAATGCGCTCAACCTGTTCTGAGCTTTCCACACGATCTTTCACCAATTTCAAATACGGTAAAATCTCGTTCAGCGTTTCAACTTTCCCAGTTGGAGAATTCTGATCGCGGCTCTTCATTGCCTGGGCCACGATGTAATCCATAAACGATTGCGAATTCTTCAGCAACCTGCCATAGCTTTCAGCTCCACGTTCTCTGATGAATTCGTCGGGGTCAAGGTTGTCTGGCAGCGTTAATACATTGACTTTAAAGCCTTCTGTTAACAGCAATTCAAGGCTGCGTTTGGTGGCGTTCACTCCAGCTTTATCAGGGTCAAAATTAACTATGATCTTTTTGGAATAACGTCCCAGTAACCGCACCTGTTGTTCCGTCAACGCCGTTCCCAGGCTTGCCACCAGATTTTTGACACCAAACTGAAAGGGGATTAGAAAATCCAAATATCCTTCCACCAAAATAACGTAGCCTTGTCGCCGAACGGATTCACGCGATTGATTCAGCCCAAACAGATGATGCCCTTTGGTGTAAAGCGCAGTTTCGGGTGAATTCAAATATTTCGGTTCACCTTCGCCCAGAATACGCCCGCCAAACGCGACGACCTTTCCTTGTGCGTCGGTGATGGGAAACATCAGCCTGCCGCGAAATTTGTCAAAGAATCCATTTCCCGTATCGCGAAGCGAAACTAATCCGCTGCGTTCGATTTGCATTTTCGAAGCGCCACGATTTTGCAGAAAATTAATTAACGCATCCCAACTGTCAGGCGCATAACCGATCCGGAAAGTCCGGCGCGATTCTTCGGTGACGCCGCGTCGGGCAAGATATTCAAGCGCGCCTTTGCCTTCGCCGGATTCGATACTACTTTCAAAGAACTCTGCGGCCCACGCATTTAATTGGCGTAAGTCATCACGCAGTTTGTCGCGCTCTTCGTGGTATTTCGCGTTGTCGTTTGTTTCGACCGGGAGCGCGACGCCACATTTTTCCGCGACAGTTTTGATTGCTTCGGGGAACGGGCTGCCTTCGATTTCCATCACGAAAGCGAACACGTTGCCGCTTTTTCCGCATCCGAAGCATTTAAAAAAACCTTTCGAACTAACACTAAAACTTGGAGTCTTCTCACCGTGAAACGGGCAACACGCCCAGTAATTCTGTCCTTTTTTCTTGAGCGTTACATAATCGCCAAGCACCCGCACAATGTCGGCTTGATTACGTAAATCGTCAATGAATTCTTTGGAGAAGCGCATAAAATCAAAAGGCTTTAATTGAAATCAAAAGGCAAAAGGCAAAAATTAAAAGGCAAAAGTTGGATTCGGAAGCAAAGCCATTTTCTGAATTTCTTAAATTCAGGTGCCTCCCTTTTAACTTTTGATTTTTGCCTTTTGCCATTTGATTTATTTTTTGAGTTCAACAATCGTCGCCCCATTCCCACCTTCATTACCCGGTGCCGGATAGAATTTTTCAACGTGCGGATGATCGCTCAGCATTTGCGCAATCGCGCGTTTCAGTGCGCCCATTCCCATTCCGTGAACAATGCGGACACGGTCGTGATTATTCAAATATGCCGCATCTAAAAATTTGTCAGTCGCGTCCTGTGCTTCGGAAACATTTTTGCCGATGACGTTTAATTCCGAACCAATTTCAGGTTGCTCATTGAAATTCACTGTGACGCCTTGCGGCAAGCCGACAGCTTTTGCAGAGGCTTTTTTGTTCACAGGTTGCACGGCGGAAATCAAGCGCAAATTTTCCTGCGTTTCTCGAAACCGTAAAGCACCTACCTGAACGTTAATGCTGTCCGCACCAACAGAATCAATCACGCCCTGTTGATTTAATGAAAGGATGAGTACTTTGTCGCCGGGCTGGAAAACATGGTCAGACGGGGGGGCGGTGGTCGGTAATCGGTGATCGGTAGAATCGCCGCTGCCCTCGCCTTGTCGCATTTCCCGCGCCGCGTTGCTGGCGGAAACTCTTAAATCTGTCGTGCGCTTGTCAATCTCCCGCTGTACTTTTTTCGCAACGGCAGCATCTTCTATCGTAGCGACAAACGCTTTCGATTTGGTCACGAAGTCATCAACAATTTTTTGCAGTTCGGCGCGGAATTCCTTTTCGCGGGCTTGTTCACGCTTATTGAAATCCATTTCGAGCGAAGCATATTTTTTGGCAACGGCTTCGCGTTCTTCTTCGAGCGCTAAAATAGTTTGTTGCTGCTCATCGCGCTGTGTTTTTAGGCGTTTTAAGAATTCTGTCGCTTCGGCACTGGAGCTTTGTACTTTTTCTACGGCGCGATCTGTGATGGCTTTCGGTAATCCGAAGCGTCGGGCAATTTCAATCCCTGAAGATGATCCGGCAATCCCTGTCAACAATTTGAACGTCGGTTTCAACGTACGTTCATCAAATTCAACCGAAGCATTAATGACGCCAGTGGAATTTGTCGCATAAATTTTCAGTCCGCTGTAATGCGTTGTCACGATGACGTGCGCGCCCTGCGATTTGAAATAATCAACAATCGCGACGCCGAGCGCAGAGCCTTCTTCGGGATCAGTTCCCGTGCCAACTTCGTCCAGCAGGATTAACGCGGGTGGTTCAAGTTCATCACTGATTTTTCGGATGTTGGCGATGTGCGCAGTGAACGTCGAAAGATTTGCGGTGAGCGATTGATTATCGCCGATGTCGGAAAGTACCTGACGAAAAATCGGGAGGTTCGCATCTACGGCGGGAACGTGCAAACCGGATTGCGCCATCAGCGACAATAATCCCGTAGTTTTTAGAACAACAGTTTTGCCACCAGCGTTCGGACCGCTGATGACCATGATGCGATGATCGGCGTCGAGTTCTAATGAAATCGGTACAATTTCGAGTCTCTGCGCTTTGAGATTGGATTCGAGCAGCGGATGTCGCGCCGCTTTCAAATAAAGAATTCCGTCTTCGTTGATGTTGGGTTGAATCGCATTTTGATTTAACGCGAGACGTGATTTTGCGGCGATGAAATCTAATAATCCAACGGCATCGGCCATCAAGGATAATTCTTCGCGGTGATCGCGCAGTTCTTCGGTGATCGCAAAAAGTACCTTTGTGATTTCAGCAATTTCAACTTCATGCAGGCGAACTAATTCATTATTCGTCTCAATGGTTTCGAGCGGTTCAACAAAAGCGGTTTGTCCTGAAGAAGACATTCCATGAACGACGCCGACGATGGCTCCACGATTGTCATTACGAATCGGAACCACATAACGTTCGTTGCGAATGGTGATGAAATCATCGCGGAGCGCATGTGACTCATCAGCACGTTTCAAAATCGCTTCTAAGGTTTTTTGAAGGGAAGCTTTGAGCTTGGAAATCTGAAAACGGACTTCGCGCAATCCGGGACTGGCAAAATCGTCAATTTCTCCAGTTGGTAAAATTCGCGTGCGGAGTCGCTGATAAATGCTGTGCAGGTTCGCAATTTGTCCGGTGATTTCGCGTAGTGAAGGGAAGCGCGCTCCTTCGTCACGAAACGTATCGCGCAACCCCATCGAAACCGAAATCAGCCGCAGCACCGTCAGAATTTCAAAAGGTTCAAGATTAATGTCCGCGACTGATAGCTTACTAATGGCAGGACGGGGATCATTTAATTCGCTGAAATCAAGGGCTGTGCCTTCGCGCAAATACTCAACGCCTTCGGAGGTTTGCTGCAAAGCCTGTGTAATGTTTTCTAAATTGGTAGCAGGGATCAAATCACGGACACGAAGATCGCCAAGCGGGGTGCGAATTAACTGCGCCAAAGTCGCTTTAAGTTGATCGTATTCGAGCGTTTCGAGTGAGCTTAGTTGCATTCAATTGGTTGTTTTGCGGACACTGTTCAGACATCGCTGGGGCAAACCTTCTAAACCAATGGATTGTAGGGATCAACCGATGTGATGTCAATCAAAATGAAGGGTTTTTCAGGGATGAAAAAATACCGGTGAACGCCAGCTTACGTCCAATTTTATTGGCTCTAATGTCCGGTTGGAAAAGCTTGCTCTATAAATTTCTTGAGCGAGTCCGAAAGCTTTTCCAAATCAATTGGTTTCGTGAAATATTCGTTGCATCCTGCCGCGTGGGCTTCGGCTTTAGTGAGATCGTCGTCGTAAGCAGACACGATAATAATTGGAACTGTTTTAAATTGAGTAGTTGCGCGTAACGCTTTGGTGAATTGAATGCCATCAAGATTAGGCATTTTGAGATCAAGCAAGATGGCATCACACGAGTGTTTGCGTAAAGCATCCAGTGCAACGTCACCATCACAGGCTTCGATAACCGCAAAACCTTCCAGTTCTAATAAGCGCCGTAACATAAAACGACTGTCTGCAAAATCCTCGACCAGTAGGATTTTTCCGTAATAATTCATCAACACCAGATTTTATCAACCTCAGTAAGTTTGTGCTTTACAGCAAGGGGATTTATGCACTGGCGAATTCTACCAGCCGATTTTTCCCACGACAAGGAACGTGTTAGCATCAAACAAAATAAGCGTTCAAAATAATCGTTTGAAAATTTTTCTCTATGCTTTGTTAGGTTGTGAGAATTAACAAGCAATTGTTCGTATCTGAAAAGGGCAAGTGTGAAGAACGAAATTAGTATTCTGTTGGTGGATGATGAAGTTGCAATTACCAGTACGTTGAGTCTGGTTTTTCGCGCTGAAGGGTATACCGTTGAATCACGCTCAAGTCTTTCAAGCGCTGTCGTTGCAGTGGAAGCTAAAAATTATGATTTAGTCGTCACCGATTTACGCTTGGGCGGATTGGAGTTACTAAAGCGTGTCAAAACACTCAGCCCAAAAACTGAAGTAATAATCATCACCGGATACGGAACAGTTCCGGAAGCCGTCGAAGCCACTCAATCTGGCGCGTTTTATTTTCTCGAAAAACCTTTTAATCCTGAGCAAATTTTACTGATTGCCGAAAAAGCAGTGGAGCGCGGTCGCCTGATTGCTGAATCTGCGGATCTGCGCCAGCAGTTCACCAAACGTAAGCAATACGCTGATTTAATTGGGTCATCACGCGCGATGCAGACAATTTATGAGACGATTGAACATATTGCGAAAACAGATGTCAACGTTTTAATTATCGGTGATTCAGGCACCGGCAAAGAATTAATTGCCAATGCGATTCATTTCAATTCGCGCCGCGCGGATCGTTCCTTTGTGAAAGTGAATTGCTCGGCGCTACCAAAAGAATTAATTGAATCGGAATTATTTGGTTACGTCAAAGGCTCTTTTACAGGTGCCGCGCAGGATCGTTTAGGATTGATTGCACAGGCCGATCAGGGCAGTTTATTGCTGGATGAATTAGCTGAAATGCCGATTGATTTGCAGCCAAAATTGTTGCGTGTGCTGGAAGAAAGAAGGTACCGCCGCGTCGGCGATGCCTTGAGTCGTGAAGTTAATTTCCGGTTGATTTGTTCGACGAATCGTTCTCCGCATGAAGCCATTCAAAATGGTCAGTTGCGCGAAGATTTATATTATCGAATTTCGACCATTACGATTAATGTCCCGCCCCTGCGCGAGCGCAGCGAAGACTTGCAATTATTGATCGAAGAGCTATTTCGTCGCTTTTGTGAACGTTACCAGAAAAGCCTCAAAGGCTACACGCAGGCTGCTTATCAACGCCTGTTTTCTTATTACTGGCCAGGGAACGTCCGCGAATTGCAAAATGTAATTGAGCGCGCAGTTTTATTATCGAAAGGCGAGCGCATTGACGCTGAGGATTTACCGCTGGGAATGGCTGCGTCCGGGAACGGTTACAGCCCGGAATTTTATTATCCTCCGAATATGAAATGGGAGGAGATGGAACGCGCGATTCTCATCACGGCGCTCGAACGTTCTGCCGGAAATAAAAAAGCGGCAGCACACTCGTTAGGAATGCAACGCTCACGGTTATACAATAAACTTGAGAAGTACGGCATCGAAGTTGAGCGATTACGAAAAAGCAAAGAAGGCTAGTTCTTAGTCGCGTGATTTCTTCCCCCTTATTCAATTGAGGTAAGCACTGATGAAAGTAAATTTTTTGAAAAATATTCTGCTGATTTTAGTGGCCTGTACGGTTAGCCAAACAGTAATTTTCGCGCAAGCCAATGAAGCGGCTCCGGCGGCAGATCAGCCTTTACCGATTACTCGCAAGGAAGTTGCTGCCGTTCAGGCAGAGCTGCAACGGCGCGGTTATTATCGCAATACGCCGCACGGAATACTCGACACGCAAACCCGTGAATCCATCATCGAATTTCAAAAAGAAAATGAATTACCGGATTCCGGGACAATTGATTTGGCGTTGATGAACAGCCTCGAATTGAAATATCCGGCGACGGGAAAAGAAGTCGAAAGCGCTCGCAAAAAAGGCTTAATTCCACGCATCGGCTATGGCGTCAAAGACGGTGCGACCACGACGCGAGATGCCACGGTGAACGCTGGAAAGACAGCGGTCAGAAGCACGGAGAAAGCCTACGACGCCAGCACGAAAGCCGTCAAAAATGCGGCGGATGTCACCAAAGATAAATCAGTGAAGCTGGCGAAGGATGCCGGGAATATGACTGTCACCGGAACAAAGAAAGCTGGAGAAGTAACGACGGATACAGCAAAGAAAGCAGGTAACGCGACAGTCCGCGCGGGACGAAAAGTGAATGATGTTTTTGTCGGACGCAGCGATGCCGAAATTCAAAGCGATGTGCGTGATGTGCTCGAAGCTGATGAAAACACCAAACGTGTTCGCTCTGAAGTCAGAGAAGGAACCGTCAAACTTTCTGCCAAATCTGATATTGATCTAAGTGACGCCGTTTCAAAAGTTCGTAAAGTCAGCGGAGTCAGAGGCGTCATTGTCGCAGCAAAATAAAGGCTATCAGCAGGTATGATTTTTCAGAAGTTCATTCAAATTATTTTTGTTTCTTTGATTGGTTTGACCGCGCATGCGCAAGACGTTGCTGCCGTCAAATCAGCCTATACCAAAGCAGAAGTTCAAATCCCCATGCGTGACGGCGTGAAGCTGTTTACAAGCATTTACGTTCCCAAAGATACCTCACAGAAATACCCGATTCTGTTGGATCGGACGCCGTACAGCGTTGGCCCTTACGGAGTCGGAAATTATAAACGATCACTGGGGCCTTCCTCATTTCTGATGAAGGAAGGTTATATTTTCGTCTATCAGGACGTGCGCGGAAAGCACATGTCCGAAGGCCACTACGAAGATATGCGTCCGTTCAATCCAAACAAAAAAGGCAAGGATATTGATGAAGCCAGCGACACCTACGACACTATTGAATGGTTGCTGAAAAATGTTGCGAATAACAATGGACGCGTGGGAATGTGGGGGATTTCCTATCCGGGTTTTTATACTTCGATGGGAATTTTATCAGGGCATCCGGCGCTGAAAGCCGCATCGCCACAGGCTCCGATTGCAGACTGGTTTATTGGCGATGATGATCATCACAACGGAGCATTGTTTCTTTTTGATGCCTTCGGATTTAATCAGGCGCTCGGCTGGCCTCGTCCTCAACCTACGTTTTCTGAAGGGCGTGATTTTGATTATGGAATGCCGGATGGTTATCAGTTTTTTCTGAATCTTGGATCAGTTGCCAATGCGCAAAAAAAATATTTCAAGAACCAGCAAGAGTATTGGAATGATTTGACGAAGCACACGACCTACGATGAATTCTGGCAGGCGCGCAATGTGCTTCCGCATCTGAAAAATATCAAGCCCGCAGTCCTCACCGTCGGCGGATGGTTCGACGCCGAAGACCTTTACGGCGCGATCAATACTTACAAAACCATTGAGAAAAATAATCGCGGCATCGTCAATCATTTCGTCATGGGGCCGTGGTGTCACGGATGCTGGACGGGCGAAGGCTCTCAATTAGGCGCAATAAATTTCGGCTCGAAAACAGGCTTGTGGTATCAGGAAAATGTCGAGCTTCCATTCTTTAATTTTTACTTGAAAGACAAAGGTGAAGCGAAATTTGACGAGGCGACAATTTTTGAAACGGGCACGAATCAATGGCGCAAATATGAGCAATGGCCGCCCGCGAATACACAGGAAAAATCGTTGTATTTTCAGTCCAACGGAAAGCTGAGTTTTACTGCTCCAACAGAAGCGTCGGGCTTTGATGAATACATCAGCGACCCCATGAAACCTGTGCCGTATTCGAATGAAATTTCTAATGATCGCAACTCAACGTACATGATCGAAGACCAGCGTTTTGTCGCACGACGTTCTGATGTGATGGTTTATCAAACTGAAATTCTGGATGCGGATATGACGCTGGCAGGGCCGATTCTGGCGAACCTTTTCGCTTCGACCAGTGGCACGGATTCAGATTTTATTGTGAAGTTAATTGACGTGTTGCCGAATGACGCTCCGCCTGTGAAGAACGTCGAAATGGGCGGATTTCAAATGCTGGTGCGGTGGGAAGTGATGCGCGGAAAATTCAGAAACAGCTACGAAAACCCTGAAGCCTTTCAACCGAACGAACCAACAAAAGTCCCAATTTCATTGAACGATGTCGCCCATACCTTCCAAAAAGGTCATCGGATTATGGTGCAAGTGCAAAGCTCAATGTTCCCATTGATTGACCGCAATCCACACAAATTTTTAGATATTTACCAAGCCGCTGAGACAGATTTTCAAAAGGCAACCCAACGACTTTATCACGGCGGAAAAAATGCTTCTTACCTTAAAATTAATGTCTTGCCGCAGTAAGAAAATCAGCCGGGGCGATGTAAATTTTTTAGTATGAGATGTGCGGTTACTTGAGCTTCACCACGAGAAGATTTGAGAATAGTTGCTCCTGTCACGGCTTGTTGTAAGGTAGGGATTACGACTTCAGGTTTTCGTCTGGCTGAGACGGTATTATTCAATAATTCCAGGACGCCTTGTCCACCGGAAATTTTTTTCGGACGCCAACGAACATTGGCTTGATATGTACTGACAATTACCAGGGCAACATGCAAAGGTTTTGTGCCTGTGATGCCGCCGATTTTTTCGGCAGAATATTTTTTTTGCGCGAACCCACCAGGTTTTCTGACGGCTAACGGCTGTGGATACGGATGTACGCGGCCTTGCCAATCCAAAACGGCATATTCATCGGAATAATACGTTGCGCCCGCGCGTACCAGTGCCGCGACCAAACTGGTTTTGCCGCTGTAACTGCGACCGGGGATGACAATGGCTTTGCCCTGCCATTCGACTACGCCCGCGTGCACGAACACACGTCGTCGAGCCATTTCTGCGACGTACATCTTGATGCGGCGTTCCAAATCTTCCAGCACGATTTTCAAGCTGCGTGATTTTGCACCGCGTTCTTTGCCTTCAAAAATTTCGTGGCTCTTGCCAATTTTCAGTGAAAATAATCGTTCGACTCGCGCCGCGTTGGAGGGCTTCCATAACGGCGGAAAATATTCATCAAGCGCGGACAGAATTTCCGGCTGATTGGTGCGAATGCCGATCCGCACACCGTAAGATAAGATGGTGCGTTGGGCGATCCATTCGGTTGCGTTGTTCATAAATGCTTAGCATGGAGTACAAGCTTCAGCTTGGTTGTAAAGTGGCGAGAAGTAAAACCAAGCTGATGGTCTTTGAAAATTAATTCCGGCAACCCGTACTGCGGGCGGCTCGCCCGCAGCACACGGGCGAGCCGCCCGTGATACGATTTTTTTAGTTGCCGATTTTAATTTTCAAAGACTATAAGCTTGTACTTCATGCTTACTTAATTTTTCGCCGCAATCGGCAACGACACTTTGCGTATGCCTGCGAGCGCCAGAATATTTTTTTCGCCTTTCGCCAAACTTGACGCGATGCGACCGTCACCATCAAGCAACACTGCCGATGGCGTAGAGTTCGTCCCAAACATGGGGCCAATATCAAATTCAGTATCGCTCAGCACCAGCGCATTAAATTCCGCAGCTTTGGTTTTGATGGCCTCTTCGTTGCCCGACATTACCAGCACCAATTGCAGCGCAGTTTTTTCTTCCCAGCGTTTCAAGTCTTCGGTCATCGCCTGACAAAATGGACAGCCGGGGTCCCAGAACAACAATAACGAAGCGCGTCCCAACAAATCTTCGGTGTTGAGAGTTTTGCCGTGCACATCAGGCAGCGAAAACCGGGGCGCGGGTTCGCCGACTTTAAAGAGCGAATTGCCCACGACGATTTGCGGCTTATGCCCATTGCCATTGCCCGCGGCTTCCGCAGTCGTCACAGTATGCGTGACCAGCGCGCGAATCGCTTCGTCGCCATACGTCATCTGGCTGGCGATTTTGCCATCACGACCAATGACCACCGCCGCCGGAGTCCAAATCGCTTGATAGCCGTCCGCGACATTACTTTCCCCTTGCAGCAACAAATATTCCGCGTCGTATTTGGCGATGCGTTTTTCGACTTCGTGCGGCTCGCCTTTGCTCAGCACAGCAATCGTCAATTGCGCGGCATAATCGCGTTGCCACACGCGCAGCATCGGCAACAACGATTTGCACGGCGCGCAATTTGGGCTGACGAACAGCAACAACACGGCTTTGCCTGACGCGCGTAAAACTTCAAGCGAAATTTGCTCGCCGCCCAGAGTCGCTAACGTAAAGTCAGGCGCAGGCGCACCAACAGGAAGCCCTTCGACCGGAGGCGCGGCGTCTTCGCGTTCAATGGGCGCAGGCTCAGCGTAGTCCTCATCAAGCACCTTTTTCATCGCTTCCAGTTTTTCCAGCACCGATGATTGTTGCTGTAAAACGCGGCGCAAAAAAATGATCGTTGGAATCAACAACGCAATCGTGCCAACACTGATGGCGAGCGTAACAATTTCTCCGGCTTTCAAATCCGCCAGCCAGCCAAATGCGCTGAGACCCGCGTCATCATTGCCGACCACGACAATTACTGCGGCAACCGCGAGCAACGCAGCATTGCGCGCAAAGACGTTCCAACTGACAGGCTCCGAATGCAATTGCCCGAAGCAATGACAATCGGGTGCATTGCCACGCGCTAAATTCACGCCGATGCCAACTAAAAAAATCAGCAATAATCCGAGCGCGCCAATGCCACCAAACCACGCCGTAGCCAATGGCAACAATGCAACCGCTACAATCAATTCAAAGATTGGCAAAGCCCAGCCGAACACTCCCGCCAAATTTTCTGGCACGCCAAAGCTCGTCATCGCTTTGCGCGAACCTGCCGGATCAGCAATTTTCGTGATACCCGCGACGCCAAAGACAGCGGCTAAGATTAACCTGGCGATCAGTAAGATAATTTCCATAGTTATTTTTTAAGAATTCATCCACGAAGGACACGAAGGAACACGAAGAAACACAAGTGAGCTAGGAATTAGAAGCTGTTCGAAAAGTCAGCCCCGATGGAGCTAAAACAATTACTAACTTTCGAAGTCGCTGGGTTCCCCCTACTCCCAGTCTTTCTTCGTGTTCCTTCGTGTCCTTCGTGGATAAAATCTTTATTTCATAATCACATTTTCTTTACGCATCAGCTTCGGCGTTTGCCCCGCGAAGCCAATCACACGTTGCCCGCATTCCCACAATTGCAACGGCCAGCGCGGCCAATTATTCATCGGCGCTTTGACGCGTACCGTAGCCTCTATTTTATTCGGCCAACGTTCGCGTAATGCATGCCATAGCCTCAACGGATTGCGCAACTGCCCCGCCATCGGCGCGCGTCGTCCGTGCGTGACTTTGCCTGTGCCCCATTCGCGCAAGACTTCGGGAACAATCCAGCGCGGTAATTTTTTGGCGCGCACTTCAATGGGCAAACCGTCTACATTCGCGCCCAAGATTTGATGCGCTAAGCCAATCGCACACGCTGCCCAATCAGAACGCTGTTGGTTGCCACTTAAAAAATAATCCCACGAGAAGGGAGTGCGGATTTTGGATTGCGGATTGCGGATTGCCTGAAGTGCAACGGCAATGTCGCAGAGCCACAAAGGCCGTAGCGCTCCTTCGCGCAGCAAATGCAAACAGAGCAAGCGTAACAGGTCTTCGAAGCCAAAGATGCGCACATCCACGCCATTGCACGGCACAAGCTCGGAATGCGCGTAAAGATCATCAAAGCTTCGATCATCAAGCTCTGCCGCACCGCAATGCAAATCTACGTTCCAGCCCTGCGCTTCCGGCTGGTTCAGCGCGTCAACAAATTGTTGGTATTGTTCCGACCTGACATAGAGATCAATGTCGCCATAAGGCCGCAGCCCAAGTTCAGGATAATGCCGCGCAATCGCCCAGCCTTTACCCAGGATCGGTTCAAAACCTTGCGCACGCAGATACATGAAAAGTTGGCTGATTTCTAATTCTTTAACGGCGGCTTGTAAGGTGTGAAGGCGATAGGCTTGATGAAGTTGTTCCGCTTCGGGGGTATCGCGAAAATCAGAATTGCGAATGTGCCACCAAGACAACGCACCTGCACCTAAATTTAATAGCCGAAACGCGATTTTTGCCAGATTGTCAACAGATAGTTCACCAATAGTGCAAGCCAGCATCCCAGCAATGAGTTCACCATTATTTTTCGGTAAGTAGTCAGGCAGAAAGAAAGAAAAATTTAGACAAATTTTCTGTTATAGCGCGATGCCACAAGCCGCAGCATTTCAATGCAAAAAATGAAATAGACAAGGGTTTTGTATGGTGTAGCAACGAGTGATACCAACAAAATCATATCTAACTATCCTCACGCAAAGAACTTTGGCGGCGGATTTAGTAGTATAATAGCTATGGGTCGTATATCTAGACAATACAATTACTAAAAGCTAAGCGCTGATATTTTTATACACAATTGAATATTGTTAGTGTAATTTGCGTACACCTTCTTGTAATATCCAAGCAACATCTGCCAACTGTTGCGAGGACGCATGCACCACCATTATTGCCAAGTGCGGGAAGTTGGCACCCGCTTGCTGCCGCCGCCGCCGCTGGTGCAACTACAGACATAACCACTGGCACAGCCAACGCAAATCCCATCCCAAGTCGTTTGAAAGTTTCTCGGCGTGACAGGCGTGGGCTTCCAACTGGCGGCGTCACACGCACTTCCAATAAATTCGCTTTTCCTAATCGTTCAAGTGCTAGCCAAACTGCTGCTTCATCTACGGCGGTATTGGCTTCCAATGCGACCAACTCGGCAATGTCCGTGACTGAATTTTTGCCATCGCAATATTTCCAGACCAGTGCGGCGGATTGATTCAGGCAGTGCGCGGCGTGGGTTTTTAGATCGTAGACCAACACTTCGTCGGGCATTTCGCGGGTGACCAAATCCTGATTTCTAGCTTTAGGAAAAGTTTGTTCATTGTTTGTCATAAAAATCTCCTGATGGGGCGTTGGGTATAAATTATAAAGTAAATGATGGTTTTTGAAAAAAGAAAGCTCCTCCATTTTTGTCGCAGAGCGACAGTTGAATTTAGCCGTGGTTTTCAAACCACGGCTAAATTCAGGCCGCCGCTACGCGGCTACCAAATCGCAGCTTTAATTACTTATCACTACCAATTTTCAATGGCCATTATTCACTCTGAGTTGATACATATCCTTCAAATATGCGACGCGACCATTTCCGGTTCGTGTTCTAAACGAATCTGCAAACGGCTCACTTGTAAGCCCAGTTTGCGTAACTCATCAATCGGCTCTGCCGAAATTTGCGGTGTCGAAATTAATACTTCAGTCACTTGATATTTCGCCAACAAATCCGGCAATTCGGCGCGTGTATAAATGCGGCAATCGTGAATACGGCGTCCCGTTTTGTGCGGATCATCATCAATGAATCCAAGCGGCGCACAACGGAGGCTCGGGTTGTTGCGCAATTCCGCTAAGAGCCATACGCCGCGATCTCCTGCGCCATAAATCAACACGGGATGCGCGTCAGGATGCTTCGGACTTGAGCCAACCACCAAGGCACGCAGCAAACGAAATGACCAACGGCTGACCGTCACAAAAACAAAGAGCAACAGCCCATACAGTACAAACAAAGTCAGGCCTGCCGCTTTCCAATCGAAAAATGCAAACACGGTCACACCCGCCGCCGTCGCGCCTGCCAACACCGCTTTGGCTATTGTCACTAAATCACTGAGTCCAGTATAACGCCACAGCCCGCGATAGACGCCGCACAACAGCAGAAATAATAATTGCGCGGCGATCACGAGCGGCAATGTTTCCAGGCACAAACGCACCTGCTCCCCTGTAATGCCGCCATCAAAGCGCAGCAGGAAGGCACCATAATAGGCGAGCGCTACCAACATCACATCCAGCAGGATTTCAAAGATACGGCGTTTATAGGCGAAATCCGCGATGACATTTGGGACAGTAAAACCGCTGGCCAGCTGTTCGGATTCGTACACGCGCACACGCCCCAGATATAACCCCAGAAACAGCACCATCAAACTAATGCTGGGAATAATCCAGAACAGGACTTCGGCCTTCATATTGCGTGTCAGCACTGCCAATACCCCGGCGCCAATTGCCAGTCCATATAACAACCAAACAGCGCGTTGCTCAGATAGCCCCAGTGCCACCAACCGATGCGAGGTATGGTCGCGTCCGCCCTGTGAAATCGGGCGTCCGGCGAGTTTGCGCGTGACGGTCACGACACAGGTATCAAAGATCGGAATCAACAAAATCAACATCGGGGCGAACAGGACTACGCCTAAATTTCGAGTGCGGTCATAATCGCTGAGCAAGGCGGTAGCACTGAGCACAAAGCCAAGCAACAGCGAACCGCAATCGCCCATAAAAATTGTCGCAGGATGTCTGTTATAAACCAAAAAGCCAAGCACTGCGCCGCCCAAAATAGCAGGCAGGATGGCTTGTGGCATTTGTCCATTCAACAAAAATGTAGCCGACAAAAACACACAGGAAATCAAGGAAATGCCACCGGCCAAGCCATCCATATTGTCCAGCAAATTCACCGCGTTCGTGACGCCAACAATCCAGAGAATTGTAATGACGATATTGACGGCTTCGTAATTTGTCCAAGGCAGGCGACGTCCAAAATATACAACGATAGCGGCGACAACCAGTTGGGCAACCAATTTGACGTAAGGTTTTAACGAGACGAAATCGTCCACGAGTCCAAGCAAAAATATAAGTGTGCCGCCCAGCAAAATCAGACGCACACCGGAAAATTGCGGTGCAATAACGAGGCAGCCAATTAAGAACGAAAAATAAATCGCGACGCCGCCATACAAAGCTGTAGGGCGATTATGCCAACGATCATGGCGTGGTTGGACTACCATTCCCCACAGATGCGCCAGTTTGCGCACCAGCGGTGTGAGCAGCAACCCTAATAGTAAGGAGCAGATTGTTGCGGTGAGAAGTTTCATAAAGAAGTAATGAGGGGGAAGTAAAAAGTGATGAGTAATGAGTGATGAGTAGAAAGGCACTCGTTCCTCATCACTCATTACTTTTTCCCCTAATCCGCTGCCATCAACCTGGCAGGCTTTCTTAAGCGCGTGTCTTGTTCGGCAATCACGCTGGAAAGAATTTCTTCCAACGTAAAACTTGGTGCGTAGCCGATCAATTGATTGATCTTCGTCAAATCCGGCACGCGGCGCATCATATCTTCGAATCCTTCTTCATACGCTTCGGCGTAAGGCACAGTTACGATACGCGAGTCGGATCGCGTCATCGTCCGAATGTGTTCGGCTAATTCCATAATGGAAACTTCTTGCGTACTGCCGATGTTGTAGACTTCCCCGATGGCTTGCGGATTTTCGGCCAGTTTCATCAACGCGCCAACGACATCGGATACGTGTGTGAAACAACGGCTTTGTGTGCCATCGCCAAACACTGTGATGTCGTCGCCGACCAATGCCTGGCGCACAAAATTCGGAATCACCATCCCGTAACGTCCGGTTTGACGCGGGCCGACCGTATTGAATAATCGCACAACGACGGTGGGTAAACGACGTTCTTTCCAATAGGCTAACGCTAAGAATTCATCAATCGCTTTGGAGCAAGCATAGCTCCAACGGCCAATGTTGGTCGGCCCCATTACGAGGTCATCGTTTTCATTGAAGGGAACACGCTCGCGTTTGCCATACACTTCTGAGGTCGAAGTGATAATCACACGTTTACGTTTTTTGGCGGCGAGGCTCAGGACAATTTCTGTCCCGTTGATGTTGGTCTCAATTGTGTTGACGGGGCTTTCGACAATCAGGCGCACGCCAACAGCAGCGGCTAAATGGTAGACGACATCGCATTCATCCACTAACTCTGCCATCAAGCGCCGATTGCCGATAGTTTCAATGTGATACGAAAAGTTAGCGAAGCCCTTCAAGTGGCGAATGTTGTCAATCGAACCCGTCGAAAGGTCATCAATGATGGTGACCCAATCGCCGCGCGCCAACAATCGTTCGGCCAAATGCGAACCGATGAATCCGGCACCGCCTGTTATCAATACACGCATAGTTATCTCCTGAGTGAAGTGTTGTGAAAAATGGTGGTCAGCGGTTGGTGGTCGGTGGTCGGTAGAAAGTAGTTTCGAGATTTGGGTTTCGAGTTTCGAGAACTCCACCGATCCCCGACCACCGACCCCCGTTCACCGATTTTTTACGTCGCGCGATTTGCCAGCGATCCCATCCGATGCTGACAAAGATGACAAAGAAAATTAAGAGCTGCGTGCGCTGCCGATACACCGTACCAGCATTCGTTTGATAGAGCGCATAAACAAATGTCAGCCCTAAGGTAAAAATACACAATGGCAAAGCTTCCAATAACCGTTGCCGCAGAATAAACCAATATCCTCTGATAAGTAGTGGAAAAGTAAGCCACCAAACTATTGTTTCCGGCACTGCAGTCGCCTGCACCATGCTTTTCACCATCCAGGGAAACGGCGCAAATAAGACATATAAAATGCCAATCGGTAAAAATGTGATAGCTGCTTTTGTGTCAGTGATGTCGACGTCACCGCCATAACCTGATCCTGAAACGCGGGCTGACCACTGACGTGAATTTTGCGCTTTCTGAATATCCAATTGCCCCATCGCCGTTTGTCCTGCACCGAAATAAACAAACATTATGCTCAGCACCACTGTCAAGAGAAATCCCTGGATTCCTTTCACCGCAGAAAATTTCAGCGAAGTAAAAACCAACGCGCCGGCAATTCCAATAAAGAAAATAAAAAATGCATAGTTACGCAATCCGTAAAGCCCAATCAACGTGAGTATTAATCCGACAAAACTCAGAAGATCAAACCGACGACAAATTTTCAGTCCGAGATATGAGCTTAATGCGAGGCAAAACATAATCGGACCTTCTTTAATCGCTTGTGATGACCAAAGAATTATTGAAGGCGTGACGGCGGTTAAGATTCCCGCTAAACGCGCGACCCGAACTTCTGGATAGATGAAAAGCGAAATTTTATACACCAGTACACAGGTCATAGCTCCCAGCGTGCAATTGATGTATTGCACCGCCAGATTACTCTGCCCGACAAAGTAATAAATCGCTGCCACGTAATACGGCATTCCCCAACCTGAAACATTCGCTTTAGGCGTCCATCCTGCGCCCTTTACCTCCATCCAATTCTGTAACAGCGCATAGCCCCATGCATCGTAAGTAAAGGCATCAGGCGAAACAACAGGGCGCAAACCGAAATAATCAATCGCGCTGCTCAGTATCCAGCGCAACGCAAGCGCCCCAAAAAACAGTCGTAACAAAAAATATTGATCTTGCTTTTCTCTAGCGACGATAACAAAGCAAATGCTTGCAGCGACCAATCCCGCAATAATTCCTATCCCTGTTTCAACTGAGCCAAGCGCCATCTTGATGAGATACATGCTGCCCACGCCGAGCGCTAACAAAATCAAAATTGGTTTGAAGCGATCATTCATGAATAATTTTTATTTGTAACTTGCAACCACCAATTCGGGTTGCATTGTTTGATTAAGTATCGGCGCAGGAACAGTTGCTCCCATCGTTTTAAAATCTAATAACCCACGTTCGCGCAAGCTTGTCGCATGCTCAAAAATCATCCGCAGCCCGGCAAACATTTGCTCCATTTCATCTACCAAATTCGTTGGATGAAGCCATAGATGGAAAATACGTTTTTCCTTCACTGCGGCCTCTAATCCTTTGCGAGCACGATGGACGCGTAACGAGAGCGGGATATAGCGACGTCGCCCGTGCATCGGAAAATACAACATCGAACCAGGCAGCTTCCAAATTCCATCTGAAGTAAATTCCGGCAAATAAACAGGTGGTGTTGCCGCCGTACAAACTAATCCAAAATGTACGATCCGTCGCAAGATGTCGGGGATATGTCCACGTTCATGCCACTCTGCGCCGCGATAACAGGTGAACCCATATTTAGCCAGCAAATCTACATACCCTGCTTTATTTTGGGGATAGACAAACGATTGCATCTTGATCCCGCGCTCATTTGCCAATCGCACACACTCAGCAAGTTCCTCTTCGGCTCTGGCGCGGGTGATATTTTCTTCGGTAAAAATTGGATGCGAAAATGTATGACACCCGATTTCCTGAGGGACATCGCAAGCCTGAATTTTTTCCACTAAACTGCGTCCGCAAAAAATGCTGTCAGCCTCCTCGTTACCGCTGCTACTGGACGAAGGGCAGGGAACTGTTACATTGGCGTTTGGTACGGCGTGGTTGACGCCGCAGCTATCTAAAAATAAATGCCCCACAATTAACCAGGAGGCAGGCAGATTGAATTCCACCAACAATGCTAATAACCGATCAATAATGACTTGGCGCTCCAGTTCACACTGTTTGCGATATTTCTCAACACCACGTCCGGCAAGCGTTCCCCAAATCAATTCAAAATCTATGCTGAGTGTGAAAACGCCACGCTCTAATTGCAGTTGGTTCTGATTATTCATTTTTCTATACCGCAAACGGTCATTAACTGTGCTTTTTTTCATCCACGAAGAACACGAAGGGACACGAAGTAAACGCGAAGAACACCCTTGGGTGCTTGTCTTTCTTCGTGTCCCTTCGTGTTCTTCGTGGATGAAAACCTCATAACAACTGCCCCCCAATTAACGCACGGCACGAACCAGAAACATATTTGACAGTTCGCGCAAAATCGGGCGATCCGCCAGCGCGTTGTCAATTGGCTCCCAGGCTTTCAGTAGTGAAGGAATCAACCCAGGAAGAATGCGCTCCACCCATATAAACGGGCCGCTATAAACTCCGTGGACTTCCGTACTCACAAATCCGGCCTGCGTGCATTCGCGGCGTAACCGGTTTTCGGTCGTAAAAAATTGTTTCAGCGGAGTCAGCCCACTAAGATTAAATTTAGTCGCCAAACGATTGATGGGTAAATATCCATTCGAGTTGAATAATGGCAAAGCCGTAGTCAAACACACTCCGCCCGGTTTCAAAACTCGCGCCATTTCTCGCCAGCAGGAATCATTCGCAGGCAAATACCGCAACACTTCAATGCAAATTGCAAAATCAAAACTTGCATTTTCAAACGGCAGTTTTTCAACATCCGCTTGCCGCAGCTCTGCATCAGGATTCGTGATCCGCGCCTTTTCCAGCATATCTGCCGAACCATCAACGCCCACAACTTCGAAGCCACGTTCGCGCAAACGTTGCATCAGATGCCCTGTGCCACATCCCACATCTAATACCTTCAAACCCGCACCATTTGCCGGTAAATATTGATCCAACCATTGATTCAAGCGGTGACGGGAATAGGTGAAACATTTGCTGTACACATCGTCTGCCATCACTTGGTAGCGCGTCGCAAATTTTACGGATTGCCGTGAATGCGTATCTATGGCGTCTTGTTTTTGTAACTCACTGGATTCCATTTATCTAACTCCTGCTTTAATTTTGCTTCATTGACAGTAGTGCGAACGACATCGGCAAAAAGCTGAGCCGCATATTGCTTGGAATATCGCGCCTCAACAGTGCGCCGCCCTGCCATCCCCAAACGTTGTCGTAAACTTGCATCCTGCACCAGCCGTCCAATGTTTGTCAGCCAATCTTCATTCGTACTCACCAGCAAACCGTTTTCGTCATGCTGAATCACTTCACAATTTGCGCCAATCGCCGAGCAGACGGCAGGCACACCGAGCGCCATATAGAGCAACGCTTTCATCGCACATTTGCCTTTCGCCCATTCAACATCAGGCATCGGCATCAGACCAATATCGAACTGCCCAATTTCCTCGGCTTCAGTTGCCGCCGTCCACTTGCGCCACACATACGGCACGCCCGGCAAATTTGGTTGACGGTCAGAATGAATCCGCAATTCAACATCGTAGCGCGAAGTCAATTCTCGCAGCATCGGCACAAAGGCTTCCAAATACGTTTGCGAAGTCGAACTGCCCGTCCATCCCACAACAACGTGCTCTTTATTTTCGTAGAGGTTGATCGGTTGAAAACGCTCAACCTCAACCGTACTTGGAACGATTGTCACCTGTGTATTAAATTGCCGCGCATAATCCGCGAGCCAGGCGTTGCCAACAATCACGTGCGAACTTAACCGACAAATCGTAGCCGTTTTCCCAGGAAATTTCAGCCACCCAAATTTGCGATTTGCTTCCGCCGTATGCAGATGAAAAATCGCATCATCAAAATCAAAGATAACGGGCTTGCCGCTCAATGTTAATAACCGTTCGAGCAACGCAGGCCCCACCAGACAAGCCGTACGATGCAACAAAATCGCATCGTAGCGACCAGCCGTAATCACATCTCCAATCCGCCGCATCATCGCCGCAGCCATTGCTGCAACTTTCGCAGCACGGTTGTTCGATTGATACAACAACTGCATCAATCGCTCATCAGCGAATGGCAAAAAGTGTAGATCAATTCCTTGCTCCCGAAGTGCTGGAAACCATTGCTCCATCCGAAAACGCTGACTCGGAATTGTGTTGAGCGGATAAGGAACCAGAGCACAAATTGAAATCGCAGGGGTCATGTTTTTAAGCACTGCGCCTCGCATACACTTTCAGTCCGTCACCGAGTTGTAACACTGAAAGCCCGTTATTAATCCAGTTTTTCAGCGTGCGACGCAAAGGTGACGACGTGAACGTTTGATTCAATGTTTCGCCTGATTGATTGCGGTTGACAGCTTCTTTAGGCGAACGAATGCGCGCCAGAATTTCATACGGGTTCAGCCCCTCTGTACGAATGCGCAAAGGCTGAAATCCCACTTTATGCAAAGCCTGCCTGATTCCTTTGGGCGACCAAATCACCAGATGTTCCGGCGGAGAAAAAACGCTCCAATCCAAACCAAGCAATCGTTGATTCAGGCTTCGCACATTGGGTGTAGTCAAATAAAGCAATCCGCCCGGACGCAACCAATGCGCCGCCTCTTGTAGAATTTCTTGTGGATTTGGCACGTGTTCCAACAATTCAATCATCGTCACTACGTCAAAGCTCTGGGGTATAAAGCGCGGATCGCTTTCCATATTGTTAGTAACGACCCAACCTTGTTGTGCGCCATATTCAAGTGAGTGCGGAGAAATTTCTGCCCCATAACATTGCCACCCTTGCCGTTCTGCAATTTGCAAAAGCCCGCCTTCACCAAATCCTATATCAAGAATTTTGCCGTTGCTGCGAAACGGTGCAAAAGATGAAATCTGTCGCTCCAGTGATTGCCTCACCACGGGCGAAATTTCAAAATGCGCGCCATCGTAATAATGGTCGTACAAATCTTTCACCATCTCTTGTTGCGCCTGATCGCAGGTAAAAATTGTCTGGCAATGTAGACATTTCCAAAGATCAAAATAATTCTTACTGCCAACAAAATGATGCCGTGCGCCGCCGCAACCAAAACAAGCGAATTCATTTTCCTTGACCTTAGAATTGGGCAACTTCATCTGGGCTAAGCGTCGTAAATAAATAATTCAACCACTCTGGATGACCTTCTATCTTATCGCGGTGAACCGGGCCATTCGGAGTCAGATGATAAAAAAGATAACCAAAGCGGCGCAGAATTTCTTCTAATGGTGCTTCTCCGCCACGCTCCGTCAATACTTCACAAAAGATGATGGGATGATCGCGCTCCAGTGTTTTCGTCATTCCGCGCAAGACCTGATGTTCGGTACTTTCGGTATCAAGCTTCATGAGTTCAACGCGGCTGATATTCTTATCGTGAACAAAACGATCAAGAGTAATGACTGGGACTTTTGTACTGACCAGGTTATCCGCTGCCTGCATAAATTCAAATGACAAACTGGAGCTGGTCGGCGTCTCGGCGTTGATGTGCCAGAATTCGGCTTCGCCTTGTGCCTCACCAACCGCGCTGGCAGAACACTGCACATTCGTCAATTGGTTCAGTTTGACGTTGCGCAATAATCTTTTATGCACAGACGGCAGCGGCTCAAAAGCGAAAACCTGCCCCGCCGGATTGGCGTGTGCCGCGAGCAAAGAAAAAAAGCCCACATACGCACCCACATCAAATGTCACGTGAGCACGCGCAGCGAGACGGTAAAATAACGGAACCGTTTCCGTCTCATAACCATCCCAACCGCGCCAATAAATTTGATTCGAAACCCAATCATCTCCGCGTGACCAAAGCACCAATTGACGCCCATTCGGCAACGTTCGTCGCACTGATCCAACCCGATGCAAATGTTTGATCACGGATTCTGAGTGCATTCCTGTCGCTTGCTGACAAGCATACACAACAGAAGTTGCGAGATAATTGAATGGCTGCGATGCACGCATTCTCTTCAAGGTTTTGACCATCCCAACACCTTGATTATTCATTGCGCCCTTCCGTCACAGCTTGACGCACATTGATCTGCATCAGATTCAGTACAATGGTTTGATACAGATCAATTTGTCGCTCGCACGCAGGAGCAAGTGCGTAATATTTTTCAGCCGCTTGACGGCATCTTTTTGGCAATTCAGGATCAGCCAATAATTCCAGGAGCGCGTGAAAAGCCTTTCGATAGGCTTCATCTGTATGTGCTTCTACTACCACGCCGACTCTTTCCCTCCGAATAATTTCATCGGTGTCACTGACGTTGGGAGTTGTAATGACAGGCAAACCGCACGCCCAATATTCT